>URYY01000088.1 GCA_900552245.1 uncultured Opitutales bacterium
TGGCTGTGTGATATCTTGCGGCGGAGGTCTAGTTTGCCGGGAGGGAATGCCGGAGCTTGTCAAGTCAAAGGGAATTTCCATAGTCTTGTTTGCGGAGCCCGAGGTTATATTTAAGAGGGTGCAAGGCTCGGGCAAGCGCCCGCTTCTAAATGTGCCGGACCCCCTCTCAAGAATACGCGAGCTTATGGAGGCGCGCAGAAAGTTCTACAGCAGGGCGGGAATATGCGTGGGCTCAATGGGGCGCATTGAAGATGTCGAAAATCGAATAGCAAGAATTTACCTGGAGCGCGTAAGGAAGCTCGAGAATGATAAAAAATTTGGGGCTAAAGCTTTTTTTAGGCCTTAAAATAATGCTACTTGACAAAATCTCGCGGCTGTAAAATATCTTCTATTCTTATGGCAAAGGTAGATTTAGATTTGGTTAAAGTTGTCTTGCAAAGGGCGGAACTCGGAGACCAGGAAGTCGCAAAAATTATAGAGGATATAAATACGGAGCTAAAGCTTGCTGAGGCCGAGAAGGGCGAGAAAGAACCGCCTATAAAAAAACAGTACGTTTTCCTACTGAGCGACCCGCACGGCAAATTTGATACAGATACAGACTTTGTCGGCTGGGTAGTTCAGATTCCGGAAGATGACAATCCGGCAACAGCCCTCGAAAAACTGCATCTGGCAGCCTACGACTTCAACCGCTCCACAAAGGGCAGGCGCTATCCCGTGCGCACCGTCGCCGAGGCCTGCGAATTTGGCAGCGCAAAAATATACAAAGAGCAAAAAATCTGGGTAAAGAGCAAGGAGCCCGTTCTCGTAGTGCGCACCGACAATAAAATTCCAACGGAGTAGCAAAAAATGCAAATGCGTATAACAAAGTTTGGAGAGGAAATTTTGACAAAAGTTGCCGAGGAAGTTGATATCTTCGACGGCGAATTGGAAGAGCTTGCAAACAGCATGTTCGAGACTATGTGCAACGAAAACGGCCTAGGGCTTGCCGCCCCTCAAGTGGGAGTTTCAAAGCGCATGTTTGTAATTGATATGCGCCGCAGAGCCGACGAAAATTCAGAGTGCAATTTTACTCTGGACGGCCGCTACGTGCCGCTTGAACTTGCCATGCCGCTAGTTGCCATAAATCCAGTAGTTGAAAATGCCGGCAATTATGTGGAAACAGCCGAGGAGGGCTGCCTGTCCTTCCCGGGAATTTACGATGAGATAGAGCGCTTTTACAAAGTCAGGCTCGAATACACGGATTTGCACGGCATAAAGCACGAGATTGTGTGCGACGGGCTCTTTGCGCGCTGCGTCCAGCATGAAAATGACCACCTAGACGGAATTACGCTTGTAGATAAGCTCACGCCAAAGCAGCTGAAAAAGCACGAAGTCAAGCTAAAGCAGCTCAAGCGCCAATCGCGCGACGAATTGAAGGCGGCAAAGAGCGAGGCCAAGGCCGCTAAAAAGCAGTAAGATGGATCCGCGCCTTAGAGTTTACACCCACGAGGCTCCGCCAATTAGGGCAGACAAGGCTTTGGCCGGCTTTTTAAGCGGAGAAGTCTCCCGCTCCAGGTTGGAGGAGAGCTTTGACAAGGGCGAGGTCAAAATAAATGGAGAGCCCATAGCCAAAAAGCGCATTTTAGAGACGGGCGACACTGTCGAGCTTCTGATTCCGGAATTGCCGCCCGTTGAAATTAGGCCGGTTGACATACCGGTTGAAATTCTCTATGAAGACGAAGATGTCGTGATTGTAAATAAACCCGCCGGAATGACTGTTCACCCCGGAAGCGGAACGGGCGAGGATACCCTCGTGCACGCTATGATGCACCACTGCAAGGGAAGGCTAAGCCAAGCTGGCGGGGCGATGCGCCCGGGAATTGTGCACAGGCTCGATAAAGAGACTTCCGGCGTAATGATTATTGCAAAGACCGACGAGGCCTACTACAATCTGGTCAAGGCCTTCAGCGCAAGAGATATGGAAAAGACCTACTTGGCCCTAGTTTGCGGAGTTCCGCATTTGAGGGCCGGCACCGTAAAAAAGGCAATCGCCCGCCACCCTGAATTTAGAACCAAGATGTGTGCGACAAACGATCAAAACGGCCGCGATGCGCGCACCGACTGGGAGATGATAGAATCTTTCGGAAGCGATGCCGCTCTTTTAAAATGCAGAATCCACACGGGGCGCACACATCAAATTAGAGTGCACTTAAGTTCCATAGGTTATCCGATAATTGGAGATTACACATACAACTTTCAGAAAAACAAGATGAAGAAAATAGAGGCTCCGAAGCGTGTTATGCTACATGCGTATTCGCTTAAGCTTATGCACCCCGTAAAAGAGTCCCTAGAGCTTTCGTTTAAGGCGGAGCCTCCGCAAGATTTTAAAAATCTAATGGAACAATTGAGAGAAACGGCAGATCAATAAATTAGCTTATGAATAAGGAGAATTATCACATAGAAACTTTGGCGGTTCAAGCGGGCTACGAGCCGAAAAACGGCGAACCGAGAGTAGTTCCGATTTGCCAGAGCACCACATTTAAATACGACTCCTGCGAGGAACTTGCAAAGCTTTTCGATTTGGATGTTGCGGGTTTTTTCTACACCCGATTGGGCAATCCAACAGTGGATTGCCTGGAAAAGAAGATGGCGGCTTTGGAGGGCGGAGTTGGCGCAATAGCCTTTTCTAGCGGTCAAGCGGCCTCAACTGCAATAATTCTAAATCTATGTGAAGCGGGCGACCACATAGTGAGTGCCTCTACAATTTACGGCGGAACTTACAATCTGTTTGCGCACAGTGCAAAGCGCCTTGGCATAGATGTCACATTTGTCGACGCAAAGGCTTCAAAGGCGGAAATTTCAGCCGCAGTAAGGCCAAATACAAAATTCCTATTCGGCGAAAGCCTATCTAATCCGAGCGTAAAAGTTTTGGACTTTGAAAAGTTTGCAGAGGTTGCGCGCGCGGCAAAAATTCCCTTCATAGTCGATAATACATTCCCGACACCGGTTCTGTGCAGACCCTTCGAATACGGCGCAAATATAGTAATGCACAGCCTCTCAAAATACGCCGACGGCCACGCCTGCTCTATGGGCGGAATCATCGTAGACAAAGGCGACTTTGACTTTAATACGAAAAAGTTCCCCGGCTTTAGCAAGCCGGACGAGAGCTATCACGGAATGGTCTATGCGCAAAAGTTTGGCAAATTCGCCTTCCTTGCAAAGGCGCGCACGCATGTAATGCGCGATACCGGCGCAATTATGTCGCCGCTAAACGCATTCATAACAAACATGAATCTAGAGACTCTGCCGCTTAGAATGCAAAAGCATAGCGAAAACGCACAAGCTCTAGCCGAGTTCCTGGAAAAGGATGAAAACGTAGCTTGGGTTGAGTATCCGGGGCTTAAATCTTCTCCTGAAAATGCGATGGCAAAGAAGTATCTGAAAGCCTGCAGTGGAGTTTTGACATTCGGGCCAAAGGGCGGCAAGGAGAAGGCCGAGCGCTTTATGAACGCATTAAAGCTGGCTTGCCAGGTAATACACGTTGCAGACGCGCGCACAAGTGTCTTGCATCCGGCGAGCACAACGCACAGGCAGCTGTCAAATGAGGCTTTGGTCGAAACGGGAATAAAGCCCGAACTGATACGCGTAAGTGTCGGCATTGAAAATATAGACGATATTTTGCGGGATTTCTACCAGGCCTTGCGCGCTTAATTTTTAATCGCTAAAAAGCCGAGCAATATTTTGCTCGGCTTTTTTATTTAGTGCTCAAGTATTTCTCTATTTGATTTGTCATAGATTTCAAGTAGCTCGGCGGTATTCTGAGGGTCTGTGATAAAAGTCGGTATATTTACCATTTCGCCATTCTCATTTTTTACTTCTATAAATCCGTTAAATCCGCTGTTTGCAGCCGCCGCTTTTTCGGCAAATTCAGCACTGTCCTTTGGCGGATATTTTGCAGCTTGGTATTTTTCAAGCCTCAATTCTATAACTTTGGGCCTGTCGCAGGGGTTTTGCCTTTGCAGTTCCTTTAGCAAGAGAAGAGGCGCAAGTTCGCTTAAAGCGCTCAGTTTTTTTTCAAAGCCGTACGACGGATGCTCGCCATCGGCATATTTTTTTAGCGGTTTTTCGTCCGGAGCATACCAGAGCATATTCTCAGGGTCTCTAACTAGTCTAAATTTGGAGTTTTTACCCCAAGTTAATTCCAATTCCTGCTTGTTTAAGGTATTTAAAAGCTCTGCATAGCGGTTTAATACGAGCCTTCTCTCAACCTCGCTATTTGCCGATTCAAATTTCGCATGCAAATCGAAAAGCAATGTCACTACCTCTTCCTCCTGAAGGATTCCGTCTCTATTTCTATCGCAGGTGCGCTTAATCTTGTAGGCGCTCGGCAGAGTTTTTAGAAATTCGTCTTTGCTAGGAATTTTAACGGACACGGGGAAGTCCTCCTTTTGCGCTATGGTAAAGGCAGGCATTCCTCCGGTCGGCTCAATGTAAATTGTATCCCGGCCGATTTCGATTTTTGCGGGAAGTTCGCGAGCATCGTCGGCAAACTTGTCGAGGAGCGCGTATTTGTCGGAGATGGAACTAAGTTGGGTGTATTGGGCTATCAAAGCTCTGAGGACATCGTCTGAATCCTCCTTGGGTTCGCTTTCCTCTGGCTCCGCCTTTTGCGGGGCTTGGGCTTTTACGGAATCTCGAATCTTCTTAAAGTTTGCCTGAGCCTCGCTTGCAGCCTCCGATGTGGCGTATTCAAAGGCAAATAGTGTGGGGCAGGGCAGGATTGCAATTATTGCGCATATTTTCCAAAGGCTCTTCATATATTTTCGACTCTTAGTTGTGGGATTGTAGGAGGATTAAAAAAAATTAAAATAAAAAAATCGAACCAGATTTAAATTTAACTGTCATAAATATTGCCGATGCAAAAGGCGCATATGTGGGTAGAACTACGTTTGATGTTTTCATATTCAGTTAATGGTTATTGCGGAGCGGACGTCCAGAGGGCGTCCGCTCTTTTTTATTTTTTCGCAAAAAAAGCCTCCAAAACTAGAGGCTTTTTTAAAATCTGAGACCTTTTTAGTTAGCGCCTCGAATTTAAAAGAAGGCGCAAGATGTAAAAGTACAGCAATATAACCGATGCGAAAAGCCCCATTGCTGCCGCGACATACTGATTTGTGTCGTACCTTTTAAAAATCATTCCCGTTTCGTAGAGAATGGAGGCGCTGGCAAGAACTATCATTGCAAGCGAAAACCAAGTTCCAAGCTCGAACTTAAAAAGTACAGCGCACACGATAAACCCGAGGGCAATCCAAGATACCGTTATTATGGACCCCCTCAAAAAGGAGAAGTCCGATTTTGTAAAAAGAACCACGCACGTAAGCCCGGCAAGCATTGCAATAGTCATTATCCCCGCCTGGACAATCGCATCCGGAGCTATCGCCTCAGCTACGAGCATAAGCGGGAGGAAAACTATGGCATTTATTATCACATAGAGGCTGAGCCCAGCGTATTGCATTCCGAGCGAACTGGGATTTCTCGACCACTTGTCGGCCAAGTAAGAAGCGCCTATAAAAAGCAACATCACAAATATCCACATGTTGCCCTGGGTCATCTTCTGCGCCAGTGCCAGTGAGGGCGTCCAATTTAAAAGGAAGGCTTCAATCGCGGCAAAGCCGCCAAGAGCCAGCACCAAATTTAGGTAGGTTTTCTTTATAAAACTTGCGCGTTCAAGGTTTTCGCTCCTCGAAAGCCCGGAGTTCACATTTTCTATATAGTCGTTCATATTGCAATTTTAACTTAAATATTTATAGTAAATAGCACAGCGCATGCAAGTTTTATTCGCCGGACTTGCCCCTCAAATTTTTAATGCGCCTTTTAAGCTCTGCATTTTCCAACTCTAGCTTCGAAATTGCAGAGCTTAACTCTCTGTTTTTCATATCGATTTGCTCGTTTGTCAGATTTAGAAACAAACTTGCAAGCAGCCCCGATACGACGCCAAAAAGGCTTATCCCCGCAAACATCAAAAACATTCCAATTATCCTGCCTTCGAGCGTAACCGGGTAAGTATCGCCATAACCTACTGTCGTTATGGTACTTACAGCCCACCAAATGGCGTCGGCCGAATCTCTTATGTTAGCCCCCTTTGCATTTGCCTCAAAATTTAGGACCAAGAGCCCGCCCACACATATAGAAATCAGTAGTATAAAAGATATGAAAGCCAGAGCGTAGTTGCGCTTTTTGCCGAAAAAGCACTTTGAAATCTCAATGCTTGCCCGTATTACTCTAAGCCCCCTTATTATGCGCAGAAATCCGTAGAGTGCGGGCGAGGCCGTGGGCGAAGCCAGATTTGGTATGCATGTTAGCAATTCAAACCAACCCGTCTTCCAAAATTTCAATTTGTTTTTTGCCTTTCTTGCCCGCCACAGGGTGTCTGCTAGAAATACGACACAGGCAATTGAATCGCCATAGCGCAAATAGCGCTGCAATTCCAAATTTACCGGCTCCATAAATTCAGAAAGAAACGCGACTATCACATACACGTAGAGCAAGAGCAATGCCGCCGCGTACAGGTTGAGCGATTCAAAACGAGTTTTTAAAGCATTTGTCAGTGGCATATAAACAAGCTATCGACAATCTTGCCCAAATGTAAATTCCTTATTTAAAGAAAGCAAAAATAAGGAGCCGGATGCTTTATCGCCCCCGGCTCCCAAGACATTCCCCGATATAGATTCGAACTATAACTAAAGGAACCAAAATCCTCTGTGCTGCCATTACACCATCGGGGAGTGTAAATTAAAGCGTCAACTGTACTACCTGAGAACTTTTCGTCAATAAAAAACGAAAAGTTTTTAGAACTACTTTGTGATTAAAATTACCGAGTCTTTAACAGCCGTAAATTCAACACTTTCCGCATAGGGGATTAGCACATTTTCAGAGAGCGAAACGCAATTTCCGTCGTCCGCCTTCAACTCTCCCTCCGCAAGGCTTAAGATTTTCCAGTGCTCACCGCCTTTAAAAGACAGCTTTTCGCCGCTCTTTAGGCGCACAAGCTCTATAGAAAACTCCTTGCAAGAGCACATCAGACCTCCGTTTTGGGAAACATTTATGGGCTCGGGCTCAAAGTCGTTAAAGTCTATGCTGGCCATCGATTGCGCGACGTGCAACTGTCTGGGCTTGCCGTCCAAGCCGACTCTTCCCCAGTCGTAAACTCTGTATGTAGTGTCTGAATTTTGCTGAATTTCCAAAATGAGATTGCCGCCGTCTATTGCGTGGAGCCTTCCGCTTTGGACAAATATTGAATCGCCCTTCTTAACGGGGAAGCGGTGCAAGAGCTTTTCGGCCGAATTGTCTGCGAGGCTCTTTTCAAAGGCCTCTCTAGTGGCGCCCTTCTTTAGGCCTGCTATGAGACCTGCGCCGGGCTTGCAGTCTGCTACATACCAATTTTCAGTCTTTGGCTCTCCACCGAGTTTGTCGGCGACGGCTTTGGGCGGGTGCACTTGAAGGCTCAAGCGCTCTTGACAGTCGAGCCACTTTACCAAGATGGGGAAAGCTTCTTTTGGATTCCATTGCGGCCCCATAACATAGCTTGAGTTTTCCTCTATTATTTTGCGAATGCTCTGGCCGTCAAATTTGCCGCCCTTTGCCACTGACATAGCTTCGGGCCTATCGCATATTTCCCAAGCCTCTCCGATAACTTTATCGGCCGGCAGTTTGCGGTCAAATTTCTTTTCGAGGTCGCGCCCGCCCCAGACGCGCTCCATGTAAATAGGTGTAAAGCGAATAAATTTCATAGTCCTATTAGTGAACTTAAACTTTGCTCTTTCTTCAAGAAAATTTTGATGCGTCAAAAATGATTACTTGACGATTTTTTTGAAAAGTTTCACCTTTTCTGGTTTTGGAGAATTTTCAAATGTTGGATTTTTCATTAATTTCTGATTCGCCCGTAAAAGTTGCGGCTCTATTTTGCTGCGCGATTTTAATCGGAATGAGCAAAACAGGCTTGCAGGGTATAAACACCATATCCATACCACTTCTCGCCTTGGCATTCGGTGCGAAAGAATCGACGGGGGTGATACTTCCGATGCTGTGCTTTGCAGATTTAATCGCCGTATTTTACTACAGGCGCTCGGCCGAATGGAAGTACGTGGCAAAGCTATTGCCAAGCGCTCTAGCGGGCTTTGGGCTGGCAATTTTGGTAGACTCTTTCATACCGCCCGCAGAATTTAAGAGGTTGATGGCCCTTTGCATCTTTAGCGGTCTTA
Organism: uncultured Opitutales bacterium; assembly: GCA_900552245.1. Classification (GTDB taxonomy): domain Bacteria; phylum Verrucomicrobiota; class Verrucomicrobiia; order Opitutales; family Intestinicryptomonadaceae; genus Intestinicryptomonas. The sequence goes on from URYY01000088.1 coordinate 8,238, forward strand.
TCGTTATGTATTGGAGCAGAAATAAAAGCGAAACTCAGAAGGCCAGAGTGTTCAATGCCTGGTGGTACTCTCCCTTATTCGGACTTCTGGGTGGCTTTACCACAATGATAGGAAATGCAGCAGGCCCGGTTATGGCCGTCTATATGCTGAGCATGAATTTGCCAAAGCTTTCATTTGTTGGAACTAGCGCGTGGTTTTTTATGATTGTAAATTATCTAAAGATTCCCGTGCAAATTCTTGCCTGGAACAATATACACTGGCAGAGCCTATCCATAAATATAATCGCCATTCCCTTCATATTTCTGGGCACTTTTTTCGGCGTTACCTTTGTAAAGAAAGTGCCCGAGAGGGCATTCAGGGGCTTCGTCGTTGCACTGACCATAATTTCGACATTGCTTTTGCTATTCTAAGTTTTACTTAGGATATATTCCGCAAATAAAATAACCCCGCAAATCTTGCGGGGCTATTTTAGGCAAATTCAACTTTTTTATTTTTTATCGAAAAACTTCTTAAAAAATAGAATTTGATAATCTATGCTGTTTTTCCAGTAGTCGCCATTGTGGACTCCGGGGCGGGTTAGGTAGTCGTGCGGAATTTTTAAGTCGAGAAGCTTCTTGTGGAAGGCCTCGTTTACCTTGTAAAAGAAGTCCTCTGTCCCGCAGTCTATTATGAGCGCGAGCCTTCCGGGCTTTAGGTCCTCAATTTTTCTCATCACTGCAAACTCGTCCCAGCGGGCCTTGTTATCCTTGTATTCGCCGAGATTTTTTGCCATGTCCCAATTTTGAGGGAAG
>URYY01000089.1 GCA_900552245.1 uncultured Opitutales bacterium
GCGGCAAGTCTGGGTGAAAGGCGCTCATGGCGTGCTCCAGCGAGTGTTCGCTAGTGCAATGTCCTGTGCTCATAACCATTCCTGAGAGCGAATTTCCCAGCGACACATGCTCGCGCGCCTCCAAGTCTCTCCCGTCTTTTACGGCTCTAGCCAGGTATCTGCCCACATTTTTTATCGCAGTTTCTGCGTACATATCGCATATAGGGTTGGGATCGTTTGAAGTGTAGCCCTCCAGACTGTGAAAGAGTGCGTCAAAGCCCTGAAAGGCTGTAAACTTTGGCGGAACTGAGAGTGTAAGTTCAGGATCAACTATCGATAGCACGGGGAATAGAGCCTCGTCAAAAACTGCCGTCTTTTCGTTCGTGTCGGCGTTTGTTATGACGCCGCCTGCATCGAGCTCTGAGCCGGTGCCGGCCGTCGTGGATATCGCAACTAGGGGCAGCGGCCTATTTTTAAATGGAAGGCGCTTGCCGGTTCCAAAAAATATGTAATCCCACAGGTCGCCGTCGTTTGTCGCCATTGCAGCTATTGCTTTTGACGCGTCCATTACGCTGCCGCCGCCAAGTGCCAATACAAAGTCGCAGCCGCCTTCGCGGGCGGATTTTGCGCCGCGCATCACCGTGCTTTTCAGCGGGTTTGCCTCGACCTCATCAAATATTTTATATTCAACGCCGCTCTTTTTTAGCTGGCTTTCGACTTTGTCAAGGTATCCGTTTGCGCGGGTTGACTTTCCATTTGATATTACAAGCAGAGCTTTCTTCCCGGGCAATTTTTCGTCCGCCAGCTTATTTACGCTGCCGCTGCCGAAAATGAACTTTGTGGGTATGTAATTTACAAAACCTTTCATAACCTTTCCTTATTTTGAATTTTAACTTGGGAATTGTGCAAAGTGCGCATCTGCCAAAAAATCATTTACTGCTCCCAGTATAGGGCAAAATTAGCTTTTGTAAATACGTATCGACGTAAAAGTACGTCAACTTTATGACAAGATTTATTCAAAGTATTTGCCTACACTGCAAAATTCACTCGTCTCCTTTAATTCAATAGTGAATTTTTGCCAAATAAATTAAAGTTTGCGGAATCTTACAGTAAAATCTTTCTTTGCTAAACAAGCACTAAGCCACATTTTGTTGGGTTATAAAATAAATTTTATTTCCACAAACGGTTGAGGTGATCTATACTTAAAAAATTACTTGACTGTTGTGTTCTCTGTTATTTATAGGATTTCACATACTGTCTTGCTATTTGCAAGACTCTTTCTACGGCTTTATAAAAGGACTTCTTATGAAAAAATACCTAATTCATCTATCAATACTGTCGCTCAGCATGCTGGGAGGCTCATTATTTGCCGAGACTCCACCCGAAGGACAATCTTGGTTTAGGGCAAACAATCTAAAAGGTGTGGACGCCTCCGGTGTATCGTTTAACGATTTAAGTACTTGGAACGAATATTCTGTCGGAGATAGCGGCGGAGATCCTTGGAATGCTATTTCAATGGAGCTTTTGCCGTGGCAGTTGTCTTGGGCTTCTGATAAGCAGATAAACTTAAAGATGGATAACTCCATCGTAAATGTGGATAGTGCCGTAGGAAGTGCGGACAATTTTACGAATATAAATGTAGATTTGCTCTGGTACTCAAACTTAAATATAAGAAGCGACTTCTACATTACTGGCAATTTAAATCAGGCAGGCTACTCAAATCTGAGAGTAGAATCGGGGGCAAAGGCTTCGGTAAATACAGTTGGAAATTTTGACTCTATTGTATTGGACGGAGATGGAACTCTTCTAACGTCCCGCACTTCCTCCACCTTCCGCGACGGCTTTAGCTCTTCAAATGGAGCCTCCCTAAGCGTATTGGGCAACAATTACGCCTACTTTGAAGGCTCAAATAGCGGAAGTGTCTTTGATTCATCCACCATAAGCGGCAATATAGAGGTTAGAAACGGCGGAATTTTGCATCTAAAAAATTCGGTCTTTAACGCGGGGTCAAATAATAACCCCATTCAGGCTTCCGGCAAGGCTTCCCTGACTTTTGACGCCTCTGAATTGAACACTTACTACAATGGGTGGGACAGCTCATTGGATTCCGCATCAAGGTGGAACGAAAACATAATGTTTATAGCAGGCGGTGGCGGCGCTCAACAGACCTTCACATTTAAAAATGGCACTGTAGTAAATGGAGGGGGCGCTGCCGATGGAACTTCATATTGGGATATTGACGAGTCAACTCGCACTCTAAGCGATATTTCCGCAGGTGGAACTTTGAACTTGGGGTGGAATTCATTCTCGTCTGAACAGGATTTTATTGAAGTTAATCTGGAGAGCGGCACGCAGTATGCCGGGAAAGGCATAGAATTTGGCAATGCGTCAGGTGCTAGTTCAACTTTTGGTACCATAACCATAAATCAGGGGGGAACCGACCTTGATGAGGGCTACACAATGGTTCACTTAAATGGCGACATCAATATGCGCGCCTCAACTTATTTGAGCAATGATTTGTCTAGCCCTGTTGAAAATACCTTCTCCTCAAATTACAATCTGCTTGGCTACACCGAGTTGCTAACGGATCGAAATTTGAATTTGGGTTCAGGTAACTCAAGGGGAGGAAGTGCCAACTTCACTATCTCGGGAGATAGCAACACGGTTTCGGTTCACGACTTCTTCCTAAATAGCGGAACAGATTCGCTCACCAACTCTGCCGGCGAGCAGGTGCTTTCAGACGCTACAGTGAATTTCATATTTGGGGCCGATAGCTCAAATAGCACCTTTACGGCAACTGCCAATGTGAATAACAATTACGGCGCTATGGGAACACACAACATGACCATAGACGGCGTAAATAACACGTTTAAGTCGAACACCCTAAATTTTTCAAATTCCACATTGACTGATGGCAAGACGGGCAACTTTAAGATGTTGGGAGAGGGAAATACGTTGGATCTCACAGGGTTCTTAGTCTCAGACGGTGGCACTCAAGATGCCGCTACGGGCGGAACGGTGAATGTGTACTTTGCAGGCTCAAATGCTGCAAGCAAAAATCATGTGTTCATGCGAAACGGAGCGCGCACCGAACTCTTGCTACAGGGCTCGACTACGGCGGGCAGCAAACTCGCTATAAATTGGGAATTTGCGGGCAATACCGTATTCCGCAGCAACGATCTCAATTCCGGCGTTTGGGTAAAAATTCACGAGTGGGCAGGCAAGGACTATACGACAAATTCCACAATGCTTGTCAGCGGAACTGGCAATGACTTGCTCTTCTCGGGCCTTGAAATCGGCAACGACGTTACGACTTCCGGCGGAAAGGGAACTTTCAAAGTTGCAAGTACTGGTGGACGCATAGAGATAAATGCGAAAAACACAGATGGTTTCAATGGCTTTAGAATAAATGCCAGTGGTGTCTTAAGTTACGCAATTCAAGATGGCGGAATAGACACTATCTATAACTATACCAAGAATGATACGACATTTAGGGGCAAGTTGGAGATAGACTTTAACGAAATGACACGCCAGACCTTAGACGAGTCCGGCCTTGCTGGAGGTTGGGAAAAGTTTACGCTATTTGCGACCGTAGATGGAACTCTGAAGTCAAGCAACGGTTTTCTCGGGACTTGGTTTGAAATTGACGATTTAACTACAGCGGAAGATCCCTTCGGCAAGGGTTACACTTATTTGATAATGAACGAGGAGTATGTCTCGGTAATTACTCGCGGGGATTCCGACGAATATATGTTCGTCATAGACGAGACGTTTATAGATGACGTAACTGGCAAGAGCTTGACGTCTTTCTCAGTTCTATACAAGTCTACTGTTCCGGAACCTGCAACTTACGCTGCAATATTTGGAGCTTTGGCCTTGGCCTTTGCAGCCTATCGCAAGCGCAGGTAACAGCGGGCTCGTCTGTTTGCAAACTGCTACTATTTTTCAGTTTTTTATTACATTGGCGGAAGTTTCCACTTCCGCTTTTTTTGTTCACATATGGTTTTTTTAAAAAATTTTAGTTTTAAAAACTTGACCCTAAAAAAATAGAACAGTACTACATAGTTAGATTTTAATTCTTTAGTTTGCTATGAAAAGGGAAATTACATACATCTTATCGGCGATACTTGCCTCTGGTTTTAGCTACGCTGCAAGCGTTACGGCCGAAAATAGCGGCTCGTGGTCGGACACTGCAACTTGGGCTGGCGGAGTTTTGCCAACTGATGCGGACTCTGTTACCATAAATAGTGGCGTAACCCTAACTTTGGATACGGCGGCAACTGTTGAAAAGTTAAATTACCACAGTAGCGACGAGTTGCATTCTCTAATTTTAACTGGAGCCGACGCGTCTTTGACTTTAACGGGCGAGACTCAGTTCTACTATAATAACAGGCTTCAGTTATTTGTGGAAAATGGCGCAAGCTTTACTGCCAATTCCATAGCTTGGGGTAGTGGCGGATACAACAATATAACGGTTTCGGGAGCAGGCACTACTTTTACTTCAGCCTTTGATGAATTGCGAGGTTCTACAGTAAATGGGGGCTCTGTGTTCAAAGTTACAGATGGTGCTACGGCAAATGCAACAGGAGAGTGGAAACTGAATGCAAATCACGGCGGAACTATGATTTTTGAGATTTCTAATGGAGCTACCTTGAACACTAAAGCATTTTATCTCGAGGCTCAGTCAAATTCGAAGTCAATAGTAAAGGTTCTATCTGGTGGCAAGATTTTATCAGCGTCAGGTTCGCTCATAGGTGTGAACTATTGGAATCCTGTTCAAAGTGGTGCTGAAAATCGTCTGATAGTTGCCGGTCAGGGTTCACAGGTTAGGACTCAAGGTAACGTAAATATCGAGATTGGAAGCAGGTTCTCTGAGGCTGGATCCGGGGTTACCGATTACTTGCAGCTCGGAGCTGTTGAAAATGGCGAATTTATGGCTGCTTCCGGAAATGCTGTAAATACCGAATTTGAATTCAAGGTTCACGCGTCTGCGCAGGTCGACATACTCTTGGGCGATGAAAATGCAATATCCTATGGGGGGCTTGTAAGTTATGAAAACGCCCTTATAAATGCGATGTACTTTAAGCAGTTTGAAGGGGGCTTGACCGTTGATTTTTCAAATATAACAGGTTTGGAGGAAGGTCTTTACTCCTTTGCCTTGTTTGCTTCAAATTCAGGTCAAAATCTCGATTTTGGCAATTGGAGCGATTTGTTTTTAAAAGGAGTAGTTGAGACTGAAAATGTAAAGCTCTATTTCGATGAAGAGGACGGCAAGTGCTACGATATTTCCGGAAATATTCTCTATCTAAACGTTCAGGTGGTTCCGGAACCTGCGACTTATGCCGCTATATTCGGGGCTTTGGCCTTGGCCTTCGCTGCCTATCGCAGGCGCAAGTAAGCTAGCAGGGCGATGCTAATTATAGTTTGGGCGAAAGTTTATACTTTCGCCTTTTTTATTTTTCTTTCGGAGTTTCTGCCTTATTGCGCATGCGAATGCAGTCTATATTCCTGTTAAGGCAAGGTTGATTTGCTATTGTCATTTCTTTCATATTGCTTCTATAAATTTTAAGCTGATTTGCCCGCAATCCTATTTGAGGAAAGTAAATATTTGCTCCGTTTCTTTTTTTTTAGAGAATCCGCAATTTAGTGGATACTAAAATATGCTGTGTGGCGATACTGTTGCGAGACTTAAAAAGGTCTTCTTAAAATAAATGCCGCTAACTTAAGTTGCGCATGGGGCTTTTTGTTTCGCGCTTTTAACTGCGACTAGAAGGAGTGCAAAATGGTGTATAAAAGGTGAGAGCCGCTAAGATCTTAGCGGCTCTCTTATATATATGATGGGGGGAGGAAATTTTTTATTTTATGCCCTCTATTATCGTTATAGATTTTTTAAAATCAAGCTTTTTTTCAAAAAAATTAAAAATTTTTTATATAAATAAAATTCTCTGTTGGAATTTGAAATTTCACTGCGGATTTTGCTCGAATAGTTTGGTCAAGTAGCGCTGCTTTAAAAGTTCCCAGAATACAACTATAAATGCCGTAAGCGGTATTGCCAAAATCATTCCGAGCAGGCCTCCGAGAGCCGTTCCCCAGAAGAATACTGAAAATATTATAACCATAGGGTGCAGTCCGGTTCTATCGCCCATAATTTTGGGAGTTAAAACGTATGCCTCTATGAGTTGCGCTACGCAAAATATTGCCAGCGCTATTGCTGAAAGCAGTATTCCGCCGCCGTCTTGAAAATAAGCTAGCGGCAATATTGTGGATAGGCCGAGTATAGTCCCCAAATATGGGACTATATTTATAAGGCCTATCGCAAAGCCCAGTAGGAATCCAAACTTAATTCCTGCAAATCCGAACCCTGTGCCCAAAATTAACCCGAGCAAAAATGCAATTACAAGCTGGCCTCTAAAGAAAGATGTCATAATTTGCGCAAACTGGCTCACTAAAAACACTATATCTTCGCGCAAGTTTTTATTTAAAAAAGACAGGTTTCGCGAAAGCGAGCCCTCACCCTCGGTCTTTTGTGCAGTGAGCATGTAAAATAGGTAAATGGGAACTACTGCAAACGCGGCCACTGTTCCCGCAAGCGAAAATACAAAGCCCGCTGCGCTCCAGAGTGTGGTGAGGGAATTTCTCAAAACCTTAACTGTCGCTGTAGTCGTCTCTTTTGATAGCGCAAGTTCGCTTACCGTAAGCCTAAGCGACTCAATTTTATCTTTCAACACGGGATATTCGCTGGAGAGGTGGGCTGCTATTTTGTTTGCGGCTTCTGGCACTGACTGAATCAATTCGACCGTTTGGGTCACTGCTTTTGGCAGCACAAAAATTAATACTGCCGAACACACCCCGACAATCAGCGCGAATGTGAGCGAGCAAGCCAAGGTTCTGCTCATCTTAAGCCTTGTTGACAAAAAGTCTATAATGGGTTTGATTACTATAGATAGAATTGCTGCCGTTGCAAGCGGCCACACTACTAGGCTAAACTTGTCTAAGAATGCGCCGAATAGGTATATCACAAGTACGATAAATGAAATTATCACGCAGGTGGAGAGGCAGGTTAGCGCGATTGCGGCAGTTTTCTTCTGAAAATTAGAGAGCATAGGATTTTTTTATTGATGAACGAGCTTATTCAAGTGCGCGGTGCGCGTCAACACAATCTTAAAAACATAAATGTTGATATAGAACGCGGAAAAATTGTTACGATAACAGGCGTTAGCGGTTCGGGAAAGTCGTCGCTTGCCTTTGATACAATTTATGCGGAAGGCTACAGAAAGTACTTAGAGAGCCTTTCGGCGGACGTTCGCAGAGTTCTCGGGGCCATAGGCAGACCGGATGTCGATTACATACGCGGCTTGCCGCCTGTCATTGCGGTTGAGCAAAATGTGAGCGCGGCCACAAACCCCAGAAGCACTCTAGCTACGGCAACCGAGATAGCGGACTACGCGCGCCTGATATGGTGCGTAGCAGGCGTCCAGAAGTGCCCGGACGACGGCGGCGAAATTAAGCGAAGAAGTTTGGACGAGTGCGTGGAGGAAATCCTGTCGCTGCCCGAAGGCGCGAGGGCTTACATGCTTGCGCATTATCTCGACGCAAAGAAGCAAATTGCAGAGCAGGCCTTGAAGGATTTGCAAAAGCGCGGCTGGCAGAGAGTTCGCATAAACGGAAAGATTGTGGAGCTTGACAGCGTTGATGCAAAGGATTCGCTCAGGGCAAACTCATCTATAGATATTGTTGTCGATAGATTTAAAATCGCCCAGTCTGCAAGAAGCAGAATTGCAGACTCCCTAGAGCTCGCGCTCCGCGAGGGCGGCGGAAAGGCCACTGTATTTTTTGAGTCGGAGGGCGAGTGCGGCGAGAGAATATTGAGTACGGCGCTATCTTGCGTAAAGTGCGGAAAGGTTTACGATGATATCACATCGAGAGTTTTTTCGCACAATCATCCGGAGGGTGCGTGCCCCAAATGCGGCGGCATAGGCAGAGTTATGTCTTTCGACGAGCGCCTTGTGGTTCCGGACCCGACAAAGAGTATTTATAGCGGTGCGCTAAAGCCATATCGCCTCGGCTCGCGATACCTTATAATGTACAGAAATTCTCTCTTAAAGCAGCTGTCGGAGCTCTATCCTTTTGACAGGAAAACCCCGTGGAAAGACCTGCCGCAAGACGTGCGCAAATTCATTCTTTACGGAGATAGCAAGCGGGCTTTCGACATAAGAAAGCGCGGGGCTAGAAAGCGCGCTCCGTTTTACTTTGACGGAGTTTTGGCGGAACTTGACCACTATTACAAACACGGGGCAAGCGATGCAATGACCGTAAAGCTTGGCGCCTACTTGGTTTCTAGCGTATGTTCTGAATGCGGGGGGGCGCGGCTCAATGCGAGAGCTCGAAATATTTTTGTCAATGGGCTCTCTTACGACAAGTTTATGGCAATGTCCGTCCAAGATGCCGCAAAATTTGTGGAAACTCTAAAGGGCGGGAAGTTCGACGCAATTTCAGAGGCGATAAACGGCCTCAGGGATAGGTTGGACTTCCTTAATAGGGTGGGGCTTCCGTATTTGAATTTAAACAGAGAATACTCCACTTTGTCAAACGGCGAGGCTCGAAGGGCGCGGCTTGCCGCACAGCTGGGAATGGAGCTCGTTGGGGCTGCATACGTCTTGGACGAGCCTTCCATAGGCTTGCACCCCATAGACAACGATAGGCTCATAGGCGCAATTAAAAATTTGCGCGACGGCGGCAATAGCGTAATTCTTGTTGAGCATGACGAAGACGCAATAAGAGCTAGCGACCAAATTGTGGAACTTGGCCCCAAGGCCGGATTTTCTGGCGGAGAGCTCATTTTTAGCGGCTCGGTTGAAGAGTGCATGAAGTCCAAAGTTTCGAGGACTGGCGCGTATTTGTCGGGCAGGGCTAGGGTTGAAAAGTTAAGCCCTGCGCCGGAGCGCATGGGTTACGTACTGAGCGTAAAGGGCGCAAGCGAGCACAACTTAAAGGATATAGACGTGGATTTTCCCATAGGTTTGCTTACGGTAGTTTGC
>URYY01000090.1 GCA_900552245.1 uncultured Opitutales bacterium
CCGCATGAGCAGTCGTCGCCGACCCCGAAAAGAAATCAAGTATGATGGAGTCTTTTACGCATGTAAAACCAATAAATCTTTTTAAGAGTAATTCTGATTTTGGATGTTCAAATATATCATTTCCTATTATATCGGAAAGTACCTTTGTGGCCCGTCGTCCATCTTCATAGTAGACACTATTCTATCTATCCTCTGCTGTAATCAAATATTTTTTTTGACATACAACAAATTCATGTGTCTTTCCAAAGTGAATCTCATCGTTTGCTAATCGCCTTCGCATTTCATCTTCTCGAGGAGAATAACCTCCAGCGGGAGGTTTGCATGGTAAACCTGTTATCGGATGAATGACAAAATCATGCTTTGGCCCATTCTTTTGTGGATCACTAATATCAGATGCAAAATATGGACCACGTTTGTCTATATATTTATAGTGTTTTAATTGAGAAAATTTATCCTTTTTAATAATAGAATCCCAGATTTTTTGCTGCTCTGGAATCGATAGATTTTTGATCTTTCTATACTCATTCATCATTTCGGAGATTAAAGGATGAGGCATTCTCCATTTTTCCGACAATCCTTCAGAAAAAATATTTTTAACATAACACAATATATATTCGTGATTTATGGCAATATATCTAGGGTCATTCTTTTGCGTAGATTGCCACACAATATTCCCAACAAAATTCTCCTCGCCGAAAATTTCGTCGCAAATTTTGCGGAGGTTTGAAACTTCATGGTCGTCAATGGATATGAATATTACGCCGTCGTCGCGCAAGAGGTTGCGTGCAAGCTTAAGGCGCGGATACATCATATTCAGCCAATTAGTGTGGTATCTGCCGCTTGTTTCGGTATTGGTTGTAATGCGCCGCCCTGATTCGTTTATTTGGCCGGTGAGTTCAAGGTAGTTTTGGATATTGTCGGCGTAGTCGTCGGGATACACAAACTCTTTGCCCGTATTGTATGGGGGGTCTATGTATATCATTTTAATTTTGCCGAAGTAGGACTTTTGCAAAAGTTTTAGGACTTCAAGGTTGTCGCCTTCAATATATAAATTTTTTGTGTTGTCCCAATTTACGGACTCTTTGGGGGCGGGGCGGAGTGTGCCGCTTGACGGGGTTAGGGCGGATTTTATGGCTTTGCGCTTGTCGGGCCAAGTGAAGTTGTAGCGTTCGAGCTTGTCGGATAGGTTTTTATCTTCGCCGATTAAGACGGCGAGCTTTTCGAGGTCAACCCCGTCCTCCGAGACAACTTCGGGCGCGACTTCTTTGAGCGCCTCCATCACCGCCCGCCTATTCACCTCCACCAAATCCAAACTCTTTCCATCCATTTTTTGCATATGAGTGTATATCATTTAGTGAAATTAGTACAACTTTCAAGCCCTCATTTACTGATCTAAAAAGAAGTAAATTGTCTTATTATTTTGTAATATAAATTGTGGATATTATAATTTTTTATTTAAAAACCTTGCAGATTTGCTTAATTAAAGGTTTAAATTCTTTTAAATCATCATCTGAAAAGTTTTCTCTTTTACAGAATTCTTCACAATAAAGTTTCTTTAGTTCCGATCTAGCACTTTTAACTTCTTCTTTTTGATCTGAACGTTCTGCTGCTACAAGTTCTCTATTATTATCATCCACATATTGAATAAGATTATCTGGTAATAGTCCCTCAATTGATCTTTTACCCGGTTTATCAATCCCAACAGACATATAGTCATATTTTTCTTTTAAATTTAGAGCATTCAAATGCTTTATCACCGAAGGCTCTACATCTTTATCGAATAAGATAAATGTCTTATCAAATTTGCTTAATACAAAAGAGATCAAGGAAGAATTAGATAATGTTCCAGCTCCATTATACGAGATAATTTCAATGTCTTCAGGAAATTTTCCACACGGGAAATTCCCATTTCGAATATGCGTTAAATATCTTACGTCTGTATCACCTTCTACAAATAATACTTTTTGCTTGGTAACGCCAAGAAATGAAATCCAGTTAGAAAAAATGTCTTTGCATAAACCAAGGTGCTCTGCAAAAGGTGCCATCCAATTGGCGCCAGATGTATCAACGATTGTAGTTCTTGGATATTCTCCTTTTTTTAGCTTTCCATACGGTTTGTGAAGCAAAATATTACATATTGGGTCTGTTATATTCAACATATGCGGAGAATGAGTTGTTACTATAATTTGAATATTATGTTCTTTTGATATTTTTTGCAGAATTTTGCCAAATTCTGCTTGAGCGGATGGATGTAAGAACGATTCCGGCTCTTCGATAACAATTATAGGAACTGCATCGGCATCTTGATTGCTTATTGCTTTCATTAAATTCATCAAAATAGTAGTACGATTTTGTGTTCCACTTCCCCAATCACTAAGAGGTACTTGAACATTACAGTTCTTTAATAAAATATCAAACGGCATGTGTCTGCTCGGCATCAGACTGTTCAACAATGAAAACTCAACGGTATACGTTTCACGTAATTCTCCTAAAAATTTCTCTAATTTTTCTTTCCGATTTTTAGATATTTTCTCAACCGTTTTTTTAACATTAGATAACGCTTTGTCTAAATCCTTATATTCTTCCCTAGTATAATCTAAACCGAAACATGTCTTTCCAGAAAGAAAAAAGTTGGGCATCATATTTTTAGTAGAATTATGTAATATTAGGAGTTCAGAATCTCTCAGTCTACGTATAATATCTTTGGGCGCTAGTTCCTCCTTTTCAAATAAAACTTTGTATTCTAATTCTGATGAATTTGATAATAAAATGGACACCTCAAGTAAGAGGTCTTTGTTATCATTGTATTTTATATCTTTATTCGCAAATCGCTTTATGAATTCTATTAGTCCCTTATCATCTCTATCATTTAAAGAAAACTCATAGTGAATATTAATGATCGTATCTGGCCCCATCCACTGAGTACAATCTGACTTAAAATCTAGACGTATATTATCATTCCATGGAACAAGTGATGAAGGTCCTAACAAGTAGGTAATGAGATGAATAATATTTGATTTTCCTGAATTATTTTTTCCCGATATAGCACAATAGTTCCCATTGAATTTTATTTCAATGTCTTCTAGAGACTTATAGTTCTTTGCAGTAAGTTTATTTAACTTCATTTCAAATCGAAACCTTTCTATCTATACAATTCTCCAATCTATGGCAAATATGATTTGGGATTTTAGTGGCTTATGCAAGGATTTTTCGGCATTTTCTATCAATTTATCGCGCTCGGCGTCTATGGCGTCTTGTGCCTCAAAGAGCTTGCGCCGCATATTCATGCGCTCCGTATCGAGCGCCTTTTGCCGCCGCTGAAGCTCGATTTTTTCTTCAAGAGTGTGCGGCTGGCGGGAGGTCTTTTTTAACTCCCGTATCTTTTTGTCCATTTCCTTTAGCTTAATTTCAAGGGCGTTTTTGCGGTCGCCGCTCCAGCGCTCGAGTTTCTCCACTTCGGCGTCAAACTCCCTTTCGGCAATTTCGGCACACCTTTCTGCAATTTCGGCCTTCTGCGCCTCGAATATCTCGCTTAGCTTGCCCGGCTCAAAGGCTCTATTTACCTCGTAAGTTCTTGCGTTTAGGTTAAATAGACGCCTTGCTGTCTGTTGCTCTATGGGGTTTCCCAAGTCGTCAACGCAGGAAATTACAAGGTGTTCTTCGGGCGCGGAATCGTCGCCTATTGTAACTTTTGAAAGCATTAGTTTGCCCGACTTTTTCGGAAGCCGCTCTAAGGCGCTTATTTTACCCACGGAATTTTCATAGTCAAAGAGTATGCCGCAATAGGGCAAATCGCGGTTTAGCGCGCTGGCGATTAGTTTTTCCGCAATCGGGTGGCCGAGGCCGTAGGGCTCGCAGTGCTTGCCCACCCACTTCATTGCGTATAGCTTTTTGTCGCGCACGTCGCGGTTTTGCGGGTCGAACATCTGAAATGTCAGGTTTTCATCGTCAAAGAACGCTCCCTTGCCCTCCAATTCGTGCCGCGTAAGCCCCCACAAAAGCGCCTGCATTCTGCTTATCGTTGCGGAGGAGGCCTCTTGGAAAACATTGAGCCGTTCAGCCACTTCGGCATCGAAATTCTCAAGCAGCTTGCGGCGCGCCGCGCGCATGTTTTCGCCGATTTCATGGGCGAACATCTCTTGCATAAAGTTAAACTCCCGCTGGATTTCAAAAGAGCTGCGGCAATTTTGGTAGATTTGCGCAATGCGCCGCTCGAAGTCCACGCCGCTTTCTATCGCGCCCAGAATTTCGTCGCTTGCCCCGAAAATTCCCTCAAAGAGTTTTAGTTTTGTCTCGAGAATGTCCAAAACCCTGCAATCGGCCTCGTTGTTTACGTTCAAAAAGTTTACAACCACAACGTCGTATTTCTGCCCGTAGCGGTGGCAGCGGCCTATGCGCTGCTCTATGCGCTGCGGATTCCACGGCAAATCGTAATTTACCACAAGCGAGCAAAACTGCAAATTTATACCCTCCGCCGCAGCCTCTGTTGCGACCATAATTTGCGCCTTGTCCCTAAAGTGCTCCACAAGAGCCGTGCGCATATCAGCCGCCTTTGACGCGCTTATGCGCCCCGGGTTATTTTTCCGCCAAGTTTCGTAAATTTGCCTGCTTTCGGCGTCGGAATTTGTGCCGTTAAATAGCATTATCTTGCCTGCGTATCCGTTTGCCGAAAGAAGCTCATACAAATATTGCTGGGTGCGGCGCGATTCGGTAAACACAACCGCCTTTTCCGCTCCGCCTAGGTCTTTAGCCATTTTAAAGCCTTCCCTTAGAGCGCTTAATAGTGCTTTACCCTTCGAGTTTTCGTGTATCGCAAGCGCGTGTTTTAGGTATGTCTTTAAATCGGCAATTTCAGCCTCTATTGCTTCGCGCTCGTCTTTGCTTAGAGTTTCGGAAGTTTGGCGGGTTGGGGAATTGCTTGAATCACTTTCCGTATCTAAATATTCGGGGTCGCTATCCAACTCGCTTTCGTCGTCGAGATACTCTTTTGTGGACGAGCTTGCATTTGCGCCTTCAGAGGACTCGGCGAGTCCGTCAAAATTTTGATATTCGCCCGCCGTTTCAAAGTCGCTTTCCACGTTCTCAATATCCAATTTGCCACTACTTGACAAACCGCTTTTAAGCATATCTTCAAGGCGATTTATCAGACTTTCAAGCGTACCCGCGATTGCATAGCTAGACGAGGCCAAAAGCTTGCGAAGTATCATGGTCATGAGCTTGCGCCTACCATTGGGCAGGGCTTGGAGGGTCTCGCGCCTCAAATACTCGGAAACTTCGCCGTAAAGCAAATCCTCCGCCTTGGTGGACTCAAACTTCTGGGTGTAGGAATGGCGCTTGGTGTACTTTACGTACTTTGTGACCTGCTTTCTTAGCGTGCGCTTGCAGACCTTTTGCAGGCGACTGCGAAGCTCCGCAAAAGAGTCGTCGCTTTCGTTTGCGATGAAAAGCTCGCGGAAGCTCTTTTCGTCGCCAAAAATATGGTCGTCTATAAGCCCGACAAGCCCGTATAGCTCCATCAAATTATTTTGAAGGGGCGTGGCGGTAAGCAGTATTTTGGGCGCCGACGCGAGTGCGCGCTTTATTGCGGAGCCAATCTTGTTGCCGCTCTTATAAACATTGCGCAGGCGGTGGGCTTCGTCGATTACCGCCAAGTCCCATGGCGTTTTAGAAAGATATGCCTCTTTGTTGCGGGCAAATGCGTAGGAGGTTATGACGATTTTGTCGGTGTCGAAAGGATTTAAATTTCCGCTTCTTATAGCGTCGTTAAAACTTTTTGCCTCCAAAATTATGGAAGGCAGCGCAAACTTCTCCTCAAGCTCTATCATCCATTGCTTGCGCAAATTAGCGGGTACTATAATCAATATCCTGCGCTTCTTCTCCGCCCACCTTTGCGCAATTAGAATCCCGGCCTCTATCGTCTTGCCAAGCCCGACTTCGTCGGCAAGCAGCGCTCCTTTTGAAAAAGGCGATCTAAATGCAAATACTGCGGCATCCACCTGGTGCGGATTCAAGTCTATGCGCGAACCCATGAGGGCGGCCGCGATTCGCTCTATTGTCCCCATGGGGGCGCGCAGGGTGAGCTCGTTTGCAAAAAGTTGCGAATGGTAGTCTGTTATCATTAAATTTGTTCCGCTGTCAAATCTGGCAAAATATTAAAGAACTTTTTTGCGGGAAATTCAACAGGAATGTTAAATATAGAAGAGGTGTAATGATAAAAGATTCATTGTATTAAAAACGCTTGTAGATCGAATCTCTATTTACTGACAAAGACGTTTTACTTTAAAATAATAATATATCTTGTGGTGAAACAATGAAATTTAAGACCATTTAATATGATAAGATTCGTGCTAAAAATACTTTTAAAATAAATTCATTTGCTTTTAATGACTTTCATAGTGGATAGTCATTTTGATTGTTATTGAAATATTATTCCACATCCCTAAACTTTTACTTGTTCTGCAATGATTGTAAGCGCAATTCAAAAATCAAATTCAATTTATATCTATAAAGACAAAGGGCCAGTCATGGTCCGCGGCGGGTTTCTCGTTAGTTTTACTGCGACAACTTATTCCTATGTGCCCACAAAAAATACTAAACTTGTCATAGTCTGCGACGAAAATGGGCATCGAATAAAGAGTTTTAACGCACCCAGCCCTATAAAATCCGGGCCGGGATGGTAGATTCACAAAGTCTTGCGAGAATAAATTTGGCGCAATCGCAAATTTAGACGGCAACGCATGCCATTGGCCATAATCCTAATCTCACTTGGGCACTTTTACCTCCAAAGCCAAGCGCTATTCATTACTTCTGGACCAAATTTTTCGAGAGCAAAAATAGACTTCATTTACATCTTTAGGTATATCCAAAGTCGTCTTAAAATTTCCCAAAGATTCAAGTTTGAGCTTTCCCATAATGTAAATTTTATCTCCCTCTCTAATATTATGTAAATCATCAAAACCCCATGCGCTCTCGCCGTATTCAGCATAAATTCGCAGTTTCACATGATATTCATCATCTATTTCTTCGCAGCACGATACTTTCAAGTAGGCAGTGTTGATATTCTTAGATACTATAAAACATGCGCATAAGAATAAAGAAAATATTAGTATAATAATGTTTCTCATCTGCTATAACCAGAATTGTTCCATTATGGAATTTGGTAAAATATTAAAGAATATTTTCAGGGAAAATTCAACCGCAATGTTGAATCTCTAAAACGCATCCTTCTTTTATTCCCAGTAAAAAGTGTTGAATATTGCATATTTTCATAGAAAAAAGTGTATTGACATTACTGCTTTTTGCACTCAATTTAGTGCAAATAATAAAATTACGGCCATGTACAGAGACAAGTTAGAAGATTTAATTGCCTGGAAAAATAATAAAAATCGTAAACCGTTAATTCTTAGGGGGGCCAGGCAAGTTGGGAAAACTTGGCTAATGAAAGAATTTGGCAAAAAGGCCTATAAGAAAACTGTATATGTAAACTTTGACAACGAGGACAATTTAAAGGAACTTTTTAAGCCCGACTTGAATGTGGCTCGAATCATATCGACTCTCGAAATTTTGGCGGGCGAAAAAATAAATCCGGACGACACATTAATAATTTTGGACGAAATCCAATCCGCCGAGAGAGGATTGAATTCTCTCAAATATTTCAATGAAGACGCGCCGCAATACCATATTATGGCAGCGGGATCGTTGCTTGGAATGTCGTTAAAACCAAACGAGTCATTTCCCGTCGGCAAAGTGAATTTCCTCACGTTGCGTCCGATGTCCTTTTACGAATTCCTTCAGGCCAATGGCAAAACTCAATATTTAGAAGCTCTAAAAAATGGGAATTGGGACGTGCTGAGAATGTTCCATGACAAGCTAATCGAGCTACTGAAATACTATATGTTTGTGGGAGGAATGCCTGCTGCCGTAAGCGAATTTGCTGACAGCCGAGATGTCTTTAAGGTCCGCCAAATTCAAAAGGATATAATAACTTCCTATGAAAGCGACTTCGCGAAACATGCGCCAGATAAGCATATCCCGCGAATCAGAATGGTCTGGCAAAACATTCCAAGTCAGTTGGCGAAAGAAAACAAGAAATTCATATATTCGGCAATTCGCAGCGGCGCCAGGGCGAAAGATTTTGAAGTTGCCATTCAATGGCTTGTTGACTGCGGATTGATTTTAAAGAATTACAACACGGAAACACCCCAGCTCCCACTGTCTGCGCATGAAAATTTCGATATATTCAAATTGTACTTGTTGGATATAGGCCTGCTTGGAGCCCTCTCAAATCTTGACGCAAAAACCATTATAGAGGGAAATTCTCTCTTCGTTCAAACAAAAGGAGCCTTTGCCGAGCAATACGCAATGCAAGAATTGAGCATAGACGATAATTCATGCGCATATTGGACAAACCCTACCGGAAATGCGGAAGTCGACTTTGTAAAACAAATATCTTCAGAAATATTCCCGGTAGAAGTAAAATCTGCCGACAACGTCAAGGCAAAGAGCCTGAATATATACCGCGAAAAATACTCGCCAAAACTTGCGATTAGAGCGTCACTTAAAAACTATGGCCTCGAGAATAATATTCTCAGCTTGCCTCTATATGCGCTTGGAAGCTTATCCAAATATTGCGAAGATAGAATTTCGGGAAAGTCATAATCACGCTATAATTCCCAACGCGTATATTTGTATGGCATTTCGGGTTAACGCAATTAGTTGTAAAAAGCGTTAAACAATACTCCATTAAGAATTTTGTCCCAAAAATTTTCGCAAGATAGACGCTTTTATATTCTATCCTAAAACAGCCCAATTAAATTCAAAAAAGTAACCTTGAATAAGCAGTGTTAAAAATTTTTCAAAGTCCACCATTTGGCGAATGGGCGAACCGCGTTAAACAGGGCGGTTCGCTTTTTTGCATTTTAAAGGCGATAAATTATTTGGGTCAACACCAAAGGTTGTGGAATAGGTTGATTTTTTAGATTTGCCTTTCAT
>URYY01000091.1 GCA_900552245.1 uncultured Opitutales bacterium
CCCCCAACACACCAATAACTTATATCCAAATCTTTTTTTGAAAAATATAGAGCTACAGCACTCAAATGAAAAATATTAAGGTGTGCACAACAAAAAAGAGGCTAAAAAATCAAAATTGAGCGAAAAGCATATAAACTAGAGAAATATGCACCAAAAATTAAATATAAACCTGCATTTCAAGCAGAGTAGCAGCTACTTAAAATAAAAAACTTGACAATCCTAATATTTTGTAAAAACTATTCAAACGTTTGAACTCAACTTTTCAACTTTATGGGGTGAGGGAGGCTCAAACGACAGAATCTAAACTTAATGCTTCACTATGAATAAAAAATTAAAACTATTAAGCTTATCCGGACTTGTGGTCTTGAGCTTGAATTTGCAAGCTCAAACAACCGTTTGGTATGAAAACAACACAAGTGCGGCACAGACATCAAACAATTGGTTTGACGAAGCAATTTGGTCCGCAAGAACAGCAACAGATCAAAAGATTCCTCAAAACACGGCAGAGGTAAACGCCTACGTAAACCTGCATAACAATCTCTATGTAGATAGAGATGTGAGCGTATCTTCGATCTGGCTGAAGACAGACGATAAGGTTTTGTCGGTTGAAAGCGGGGCCACACTAACATTGACCCAAGGCTATACAAACCAAGACGGCAAATTTAACTCTTACATAGAGGTGGCGGATTCCTCGGCCTTGGTCATCGGAGGAGATTCCAACGGCAACGTCGTTCTAAACGGAGGAAGCGTTACATCAAGAAGACTAAATGGCGGCAACTATACCATAAATAGCGGAAGTTTTTCGGTAGATGGGTACATCCAAAATAATTCAAATGTAAAGGTATACGGCGGTTCGCTCAGCCTTCAAAATGGCAATATAGACGGCGGCGCTCAGGTATCTCTATTTGGCGGCTCGCTAAAAATAGCAAATGATAAAACTGTCGGTAACGGAAACCAAGAAAACGCGGCAACTATCACTTTTGGAGGCGGAAAACTTTACAACGACCCGAGCGAGAGGTTGGATTTAAACAACGCAAATCTCATATTTGGAGCCACCGATGAAGGCGTCTTCAAAGCGGCCTCGGCGCACTCAATTGAAGTGGGAACCAGACTGAGAATCTTTCCGGGAACTATGCGTTTTAATATGGCAAATGCGAACCTTCTGACAGACTCAAGCTCAGCCTCGCTAAAGGACAACGCATTCGTATATTCGGCAGGCGAAATATCTATGCAATCAAACGATGCAATATTTGTTAAGCTCGATTTCTCAAACATTGATTTTAGCGGTCTAAATGGAGACTACTTTGTATCGCTTTTTGCCATGGAAAAAGATTTTCATAAAGATATGCAACCCGTGTTTTCCTATATAGATTCAGCTGGACTATCAAAAAATGTAGTATATGGAGAGGAATATAAATATAGCGAAGATGTAAGCTTTAAAGTTATACACCACACTAGTGACACTAGTATAAATTCTTACTACGTATCCATAAACGTTGTCCCCGAACCAGCAACATACGCGGCAATTTTTGGAGCTTTGGCGATAGCAATAGCTTTTATTCGCAGACGCAAATAAAGAACAAATATTGTCTAAAAGTACAAAAATCTAATCCGTAAAAATTTATCGAGAGGCGGCTGGGAAAATATCTCAGGCCGCCTTTTTTATTGGAAAATACAATGCCGAAATAGGTTTGAAATCGGCAAGTGAGAAAATTAAAAAGTTTTTGCGGAGTGGACGTCGTAATACAAAATACAAACGTATTGCGTAATACATAAGATAATCTAAAGGCAAAATGTAGGAGCGAATCTCTTTCTGAAAAAATTTAGCAACACAACAAACTAAATAAAAAATCGCAGCTTTAAAAAATTATCCGAATAAAAAAACGGAGTTTCTTAATTGCTTAAAATCTACCAACACAAAGAAGTATATAAAAATCAAAATACTCTTTTGTTTAGCATGGGATTGGCAATAATGGATAACTTTAGCGAAGCCCTGTCAAGCAGCCTGAAATTGAAAAATGAATTCAATGGAGAGAGAATCCTAAACAACCTATTTGGAATTTCCCCTCGCATTGCGTGAATATCTGCCAGAACTTGAGCCCCCTCGCCAATTGCAGAAGGATACGCCAAGTCCCGCTCCTCCTTATACCTGAAAGACTCTGCAAAAATTGACCCCCTAGCATTTGTAAACCAAGACCCAGAGCGAGGATCTGAAAATTGGAAATCAAAGCATTCCAAGGAATTCATTGTTAGGCGGAGATAATCTGTATTTCCGCTAGCTAGGTAGCAATCCAACCAAGCTCTTACAAGCAGTGAGTAATCAATGGCCGAAGCCTCGCTGGGTATGCGCTTTCCGCCTTTTAAAATTATGGCAGGATAGATGTAGTTTTCCTGAAGAATGTGCGATAATTTTGAACTTAAGCTAGACATTCTGCCCGCATAATAATCGCCGCCCCCCATGAGGTAGGCCCTCGCATAGAGGCTCAAAAGAAGTGCGTTTTCCCTAGTTTTTGCAAGGCCGGAAAAAGTTAGAAAGCCGGAGGAATCCACAGACTTTTCCAAGTCGTTAAGCATCTCAAAAAAGCGCTTTTGTGCTATTGATGAATCGCAAGCAAAGACGAACTCGGAAAGAGCCCTGGCCGTCAAAAGCTTCCGCTTTGCATCTAAATTTTTTATGCTGGAATCAAGTAGCGCCTTGAGGGCCATATCCCGAACTTCAGAAGCCAAAACAGAAGAATTAACTGAAGATACCCTAGCAGCTATCCTGCAGTTTTCAGTAAAGACAGACGGGGAATCACCCCAAGAGCCAGAAGCTAAAACTATCTTTAAATTTTCAAGAATACTCAGGCTGCTTTCGCCGGTAAAGGCAGCTGGAAAATCCGATAGCTTAGGCTCAAGAGAAGCCAGTTTCACGGCAATTTTAACGCCAGAATTTACCGCGGTGCGCTGATTTACATAGGCGTCCAAAGCCCCAACTATAGCGGTGTCCTCATTATTTTTAACTTTGGGATTGCCCGATATTGAGTTTGCCAAGTAAAGAGGAAAGCCCCTAGAGGATAGAATTCCCATTCGAGGCGCCCCCTTAGCGCCGGATTTTTCAAATATGCGCTGCAAGACTCTGTAATCGGCAGGAAAAGCCTCGGGGTTTAACACGCTTTTAATATAGTGTTTTTTTAAGACATCTCTTATGTGAGAAGAGCACTCTAACTTAACGCCATCCAATACAAAGAAAATCGGCATATCCGCCTTGCGCGCCTGGGCTATGCAATCGCGCCCCCAAGGGACTAAAGAGGTGAAACTATCGCTTGCAGGCACGTCTTCGCAATCGGGCACTGTGTAAGCCAAATACCCAAAATATGCGCTAAGAGACGCAAAAAGTAAGATTAAAAATATCCTTAACCTGCTCACCTGCCAGATTTTGACAATCTGCGCACAAAAAAGTGCCCAATTAAATCCGAAAAAATTAAAAATGCCCGTATTTTAAAATCCGCTTTTATCGGCAAAGAAAGCCGAGCAAAGCGACATTGAGTAGGCGGCTGCAACATCGCACTTTAGCACATTGTCGCCAAGAGTTACTGGAGTAAAATTTTTTGCGTAGGCAGCCTCATACTCCCGCTTTGAAAAATCGCCCTCGCAGCCAATTAAGACACAAGCACCACTTGCATCTTTGGCCCCGCAGCACAAAGCCCTCAAGAGGGAATCCGGATTTTTTGCATCTAAAGATGCCACAAATTTCGCAATCCCTTCAAATGATTCGCTGCGCGAGAGAAATTCAGACAAGCTCATAGGCTCCATAATTTCAGGAGCTGACATATTCGCAGACTGCTTTACGGCCTCTATAAGCTGCTGTCGCCACTTCTCAAGCTTCCGCTTGGAGTCGCGAGCCTCTAGCCTCACTACGCAATGCTCTGAAACAATTGGGTATATTGCAGAAATTCCTATCTGCACGCAAAGCGAGATTATATCGTCAAAAGTCTTTCCCTTTGGCAGAGCCTGTGCGAGAATTACCCTGCTTGCTCGGCTTTTGGCAGTTGAGACGGAGCGGACTTTTAGCTTGGCAGCCCTGGAGTTGGCCTCGCATATCTCGGAATTTGCCACAAGCCCCGAAAGGTCAAACGCGTCCACGGCGTCTCCTACTCTGGCGCGGAGAGCCCCGCACAGGTGGCGGCTCTCATCGGCAGATAGGCACAGAACATCTTCAGGCGCAACATTCTTTAAATTCTCACAATACGCTCTAAAACCAGACATGATCCCATCATACACTATTTTTCTTCTTTGTAAAAATATTTTGTCCGTTCGACGAGCATTTTAAAGGTAAAAGCAGACATTTTTTTGCGCTAAAAACAAAGAGTCGCAACTCGCTAACAAAATTCTAACAATCATTCCGGAGAATACGCTTGCACATTTAGGCATATATGGAAAAACTCTTAGAATGAACATTGACAAGTTTAGACTTTTAAAAGATAGGCGGATTGTCCTGGGCGTGTGCGGCTCTATTGCGGCCTACAAGGCAGCCGACTTGGCCTCTATACTTACTCAAGTAGGGGCGCAAGTGCGCGTTGTCATGACAGAAAGCGCAAGAAAAATCATATCGGAAGACGTGCTTGCGACTCTTTCCAGAAATAGAGTCGAGTGCGACCTGTGGGAAAAGAGCCCCGATTGGAAACCAAAACATATTTCGCTTGCAGAATTTGCAGAAGTTTTGTTGGTTGCCCCGGCTACGGCAAACACCATAGCAAACTTTGCGCACGGAATTGCAAACGACACCCTGACGTGCACATATCTCGCAAGCACAGCAAAGGTACTTATGGCACCGGCTATGAACGTTGCTATGTTTGAGCACCCCGCAACGCAAGACAATATGCAGATTTTAAAAAAGAGGGGCGTAAAATTTATAGAGCCCTCGGTGGGGCTCCTTGCATGCGGAGTTTGCGCAAAGGGAAAGCTTGCGGATATTGAAGATATTTTAAAGGCCCTTGCCGATGAATTTTAAATTAAGCAAAAAATAACAACTCAAAAGCGCTTGGCGAAAGCAGCAGTCCGCTTCGTTAGACTTGTCAATTAACGCACTTTCGCAAGCCTTATAAAGATTGAGCGCAAGTTGCAAAGCAGAGCAATTTTAATTCGCGCAAAGAAACGATAATCAAAAATTCAGAACAAAGAGCGAAAGCTGCCGATAATTATGCTAAATACAGAGAAGTCAGATTTGAAACTAAGCGATGTATTGCTAATCTTAGTGATAGGACTTGCGTTTTACTTTTCGCTGTCTTTCACGCGCCCCTTGGCAAGCCCCGACGAGGGCAGATATAGCGAAATCCCGCGCGAGATGGCTGCCTCCGGAGACTGGGTGACTCCGCGGCTAAACGGAGTCCAATACTTCTACAAGCCGCCGATGTTTTACTGGATGCAGACGCTATCGATAGAGGCCTTTGGCGTCAACAGAATGTCGCTGCGCTTCCCGAACTCGCTCATGGCAGTACTTGGGCTTGCAATAACATATCTTGCTGTTGGGGCGATGTCCGGGCGAAAGGCCGGTTTATTCTCGGCGGCGGTATTGGGAACATCCATATTTTACTTTGCGATGGGCAATATCATTACGCTCGATATGACGGTCTCGGTATTTATAAGCGCCTCGCTCTTCTGCTTTCTGCTGGCTTGGCACCGTAGAGAGTCGGAGAAGAAAAGAGGACTGCTTTGGATTTTGTTCTTCATATTTTGCGCACTGAGTGTGATGACAAAGGGGCTTATTGGCGTGGTAATTCCGGCCGGTGTGATACTTCTATATCTAATTGCGCTAAATCCGCTAAAGTCGCTCAGGCAAATAAGGGCTAAGGATTTTGCTTGGTGGGGTTTAGGACTTGCAATATTCGCCCTGATTGCGGTTCCATGGCATGTGCTTGCGGCTATAGCAAACCCACCGACAGATTTTGCGGAAGGCATATTTTCAAAAAATCCAAACGGGCAGGGATTCTTTTGGTATTACATAATTAACGAGCACTTTCTGCGCTATCTGGACGCGGATGTCAGCGATCGCTACCAGCCCTTCTACTTTTTCTGGGTTCTCGCGCCAATAGGTTTAATTCCTTGGATTGTAGTACTCCCGCGGGCAGTGTGGGACAGCATAAAAAACGCATGCGCAAAACTTAGATGGAACGGATTGAATGAACTGCTAAGCTTTTTGAAATCAATAAAGGAAGCTTGGGTTAAACTTAGAGATGAAAACCCTCAGTTTATATTTTACGCAATTTGGGTGCTGTTTATCCTTCTGTTCTTCTCGATGTCAAAGTCGAAACTCGTGCCCTACATACTTCCCATATACCCTCCCCTTGCAGCTATCGTTGGAATCTTCCTAGCCAAAGTTTGGGATAGGCCCGAGAAGTACAACCTAAAGCCAGAGGCCTACACGCTCGTAACGCTCGGGTTTACAGCGGCAATAGCGACAGTTCCCGTGTTTGAAATATTCTCGCGAAAGGGAAAAATCCTAGATCCGGAACTGGCAAAAATATCCTTTGGCTTGCTTGGCGTATTTCTGCTAGTTGGCTCTATAATAACTCTCTTTTGCATACTAAAAAAGAGAAAGCGGGCGGCAATACTTTTTATATTTGCGACAGTTGCGCTATTTTTGGGGCTCTTTAACCCTCTCGCCCGGCACATACAACGGCCCGATACGCAGCCCTTTGCAGAAATCATATTAAAGGAAAATCCGGACGCCCCCGCAATAGCATCTAAGTGCTACAGCATGGCGCAGGATTTGCCAGTATGGCTGGGGCGCGTAATAATTGTCCACAATGAAATTCCCCAAGAGCAGCACTTTGGCTACATGCGCGAAGAGGCAAAGCATAAGCCGCGCTATATAGCAGATTCAGAACTTGAAAAACTAATGGCAAGCGGAGTCTGCTACATAGTGGTTAAGGCAAACGACCTCGAAGCATTAAAAAAGTTAAAGGGCGCGGAAAATCTGGAACAAAAAGCTCGCAAGGGAAAACTCATACTGCTAAAGAATACCGCAAAGTAAAAATATGGCGGATTCTGCAAAGAGAGAAAACTTGTGGTTAAACCTCGGCTTGAACGTGGTCTTGCCCGCGCTTATTTTAAGCAAGGGGCAAGGTGCGCTTGAGAGAATTTTTGGACTGGAGGCAGGCGCGGTTAATCCTCTTGCTATATTTTTAGTTGCCCTAGCCTTCCCGTTTTTTTACGGAGTGCTCGACTTGGCAAAACGCAGAAAGTGGAACATATTCTCCATTTTTGGCGTGCTAAACGTTCTTTTGACGGGAACAGTCGGGCTATTTGAGTTGTCGAGAGAGTGGATAATTGCAAAAGAGGCAGGAATTCCCGCAATTCTGGGCTTTTGCGTCTTGCTTTCGGCCTTCACGTCAAAGCCGCTTGCGAGAGTGTTAATATATAACGACGCGCTTTTAGACGTAAAAATGCTGGACCAAGTACTCGACAAAAAAAATGCCACACTTGAATTTGCAAAAAGTTTGAGAGTATCGACTTTTCTAATTGCAGCTTCATTTTTTGTGAGTGCGCTCATACAATTTTTCCTGGCAAGCAGCATTTTCACGGGCAAGACTAGCGGGGCTGAATTTAACGCGCAAGTGGGAAAGATGACTTGGGTATCCTACATCGCGGTATTGGGCCCATGCATGATAATATCAATAGCAGCTCTTCTTAAAATTTTTAAGGATTTAAAGCGGCTGACAGGGCTTAGCTTGGAAGAGTCGCTAGCGGAGCAACTGAGGCAAAAGCCCGGCGAACAATGAGGGTTGACACTTCCCTTTTATATGTTTGACTTATCTGTTTGACTTTTAAAATTTAAGGCGAGAGAATTGCCAAAATAAACATTTCAAAAATACACATATATGAAAAACTTCGTATTCTCATCAGAATCGGTTGGCGAGGGCCATCCGGACAAGGTAGCCGACTATATCTCCGACAGCATACTAGACGCATGCTTGGAGCAGGATAAATACAGCCGCGTAGCCTGCGAAACTATGGTTAAGAGCAACTGCGTAGTAATAGCCGGCGAAATTACGACAAAGGCCAATCTCGACTATGAGAAGATTGTCCGCAAGGCGATACGCGAAATAGGCTATGTGAACGACGACGATGTATTCCATGCCGATAAAGTTTTTGTGACCAACCTCCTCACCAAGCAATCGCCCGATATTGCTCAAGGCGTTGACGCGCGCAAGGCAAAGGGCAAAAAGACGGCGGAACAGGGAGCCGGCGACCAAGGAATCATGTTTGGCTACGCGACGAATGAAACGCCGGAGCTTATGCCGGCACCGGTAATGTTTGCTCACAGGATTTTGACAGAGCTTGCAAAGCAGCGCAAGGGCAAGGGCCCCAAGTGGCTGCGCCCCGACTGCAAGAGCCAAGTAGCGGTTGAGTATAAGGATGGCAAGCCCGTGCGCATCAAGAATGTAGTTATATCAACTCAGCACACGGCAGACGTCGAGCACGATGAGATTGAAAAGTACATGATTGAAAAAATCATAAAGAAAGTGCTGCCAAAGAAGCTCATAGATTCGGAGACGCAATTTTTGATAAACCCGACAGGCAAGTTTGTAGTCGGCGGCCCTCAGGGAGACTCCGGCCTAACGGGCAGAAAAATCATAGTCGATACCTACGGCGGCATGGGGCGCCACGGCGGCGGAGCATTCTCCGGCAAGGACCCGTCAAAGGTTGACCGCTCGGCGGCTTACATGTGCAGGTGGGTTGCAAAAAATATCGTTGCGGCGGGGCTTGCAGATTCCTGCGAACTTCAGGTGGCCTACGCCATAGGTTATCCGCACCC
>URYY01000092.1 GCA_900552245.1 uncultured Opitutales bacterium
GTGTATAAAGGCCCTGGACTGTTGCTCGATTGTGTCCATGCCGCCTACGCCGGAGCCTATTAAAACTCCGAGCCTCTCGGGGTCAACCTTCGTGCTGTCCAAGCCCGCGTCCTGCATGGCGAGTTTAGCGCCCGCTATCGCAAAGTGCGTGTAGCGGTCGGAGCGCCTGGCTGCTTTGGGGTCCATGTATTTTGTGGCGTCGAAATTGCGGCACTCTGCTGCAACCTTGCAATTAAGCTCGGAGGCGTCAAAGAGCGATACGTTTGTAATACCGCTTTTGCCGGCTATAATCGAATCCCAAAATACATCTACGCCATCGCCAAAAGCGGAGATTGCGCCTATGCCTGTAACTACTATGCGTTCTTTTGACATAATTATCCGTATTTGATGTTAAACTTTGCAGCCTTTGGGGCTACTAAAAAACGACCCGACCTGAGCGATTTTCCTCGCTCACGAACGGGCCGCACTTCAAGATATCGAACTCAAACGGCTACTAGGCCTTGTTCGCGCGGGACTTAATGTAGTCGATGACCTTCCCTACTGTCGTGAGCTTCTCGGCTTCGGATTCGGGAATTTCTCCGTTAATCTCGTCCTTGAATTCTTCTTCAAACGTCATTATTAGCTGAACGGTGTCGAGGGAATCAGCGCCGAGGTCATCTATGAAGCTGGCCTCGGGGGTGATTTCAGACTCTTTAACGTTGAGCTGGTTGACGATGATTTCTTTTACTCTTTGTTCTATGTCTGCCATGATATTAGTGTTTGTTAATCAGAATAAATGTGTACTACAACCTAATTTATAGCTATAAGGTTTGCAGAATATTAGCCTTAAGTAAAGCTTTTTCTCTCTTTTTGTGCCCACATAGTTCGCTCCAAAACTAAAATATTGACACTCAATTTTAAGTTTTGCTAGACTTTACCCTACTTTCAAACCAGTTGCTAAATAACTTGCTTTATATATGATGAAAAAGAGAAACTTGACTTACTGCGGAATAGTTGCTTCCGCCATATTTGGCTTGTGCGCCTCTGCGTATGCGGAGGTTTTGGCGCAAAACGCCGACGAGATACGCAAAGCGCTGAAGGCCGGGGAGGACGTAGCCTTGGTGAAAGGCAAAGTTTACGAGGTAAACGAGCCCATACGCTTTGAAAAAGACGGGCAGAGGCTCTACACTAAAGACGCCACACGCATAGGCGAATACGCGATTTTAAGAGTTACAAAGCCTGAGGGCGGCCAGGTGTTAAACGGAAACGGCAGGAAGGACTTGCTGGTTGAAAAACTGATTGTGGACGGCAACCGCTACAATCTAAAGCCCTACGAGGGTGGCGGCCCCGAGCTCGCATGGTTCGGCGGCCCGCGCGCGGAAAATCAGACAATCAGAAACTGCGTATTTATGAATTCGCGCACATGGAGCACCTTCAAGCTTCACGAGGGCGGCAAAGACTGCAAGGTGGAAAACAGCATATTCTTTGGCTGCGGCGCGGACTCTCGCGGAAACGGTCGCTACGACGGCGAAGTTCCGCCAAAGTGGGGCGACGGCATTTCATGCGCAGCGGAGCGTTCGACTGTCTCGAACAATATCGTCATAGATCCGACCGACGTTGGTGTGGTTATTTTCTGCGCTCCGGGAACGGAAGTCAAAAATAACGTTATAGCGTCTCTCTCGCGCGAGAGCTTGGGCGGCATAAACATGGTTGACGGCTTGGGCTTCTACGAGATGGACAAGGGTAAAATTCCGCCGGAAGATAAGACGAGCATTCGCAAATACAACTATAACGGCGTAAAAGTTCACGACAACCTAATCGACAGCCGTGGGGCGAGAATCCACATAGCCGTTCCCATGGGCGCAAACGTCTGGGTTCCGCGCGATAAAACCACGCAAATTTTTGTCGGGGCTAAAGTTTACGACAACACTCTCGACGGCGACGCCTCCGCCTACGGTTTTATAGTTGACGGCGTTGAGAACTTTGAGGTCAAGGGCAATAAGTCTTTCGGCAAAGTTTCCGGTCTTGCCGACGGCAGGTGGGACATTGTCTGCGACGACCCCTCATCGTTTATATACAACCCTCAATATGTGACAAACACCAAGCTTCAGAAGGAGTTTAAGACCATGGAGCGCTCGCTTCAGCACCTCTTGCGCTGCAACCACGGCCCCGTGCACGTTGGCGGACCCTTCAGGGGTTACAAGGCCTACTCTTACGGCGCCGACGAAGCCAAGGCGGTCGCGGAGTTTGCATTTATAGAGATGCTCGGCAGAAAACCTACAGCCAAGGAGCTCGATTTCTACGCAAGGCTTCTAAACGAGCACTCCATGCCCGCAGACCAAATGCGCTGGGAGCTCATAAATACGGACGAATTTAAGTCTAAAAACGGGAATATCCCGCGCAATAAAATGCACGATTTCCGCACCAAGAAGTGGATGGCGGCCTTTGACAAGGTAATAGGCACAAGTTCAAATTGGGCGGCGCAAGACGTTTACAGAAAGGCCCTAAAAAGCTTGACTGAAAATTAATATGCGCGTTTTTTGTATGTATTAGAATTTTCAAAGCTCGTCCGTCTGGCGGGCTTTGTTTTTAAGCTCTCACTTAGCAATTATGAAGAAACTTGAAAGAAATGTAAGCTTTAAGTCGCTGGGCTCCTTCGGGGCGGACTCAAAGTTTTGGGATATGGACTCGACGAGCGACGGGCTCTTTAAGGTCGGTTCAAATGGTGTTAACGCAGTTTGCGCCACTGGCGACAAAAAAGTCGAGTTCGTGGGCTTTGAGGATAAGACTTTCGCGCACGTTAAAAGCGAGCTCGGCTATCCGGCGTACTACCCCGTAAACGAAGTCAAGGTCGAAAAGCCCATTAAGGCTGTCTTGATGGACTTGGACGGAACTACGATAAAGAGCGAAAGCTTCTGGATTTGGATTATAGAAAAGACAACCGCAAGCCTGCTTGGCAACGACAAGTTTAAGCTTGAAGAGGCTGATATTCCATTTGTTTCCGGACACAGCGTGTCGGAGCATCTAATGCACTGCATTAAGAAGTATTGCCCCGATAAATCGCTAGAGGAGGCGCGCGACTGGTACTTTAAGCACACACACCATGAGATGGAGGAAATTATGCAGGGCCGTGGTCGCCCCGGGGCTTTTACTCCCGCTGAGGGCATTAAGGACTTCCTGCTAACGCTCAAGGATAGGGGCGTAAAAATCGGTCTTGTAACTTCCGGCTTGTACGAGAAGGCTTGGCCGGAAATTCTAAACGGCTTTCAAACCCTAAAGATGGGTGACCCCAAGGACTTTTACGATGCAATTATAACGGCGGGCTTCCCGATTAGGAAGGGCTCTCCGGGAACTTTGGGCGAGCTTTCGCCAAAGCCGCACCCGTGGCTCTACGCCGAAGTTGCGAAGGTAGGTCTTGGTATGGATTACTCCGAGCGCAGCCATGTAGTGGGAATTGAAGATAGCGGCGCGGGCGTTTGCTCCGTTCGCTTGGCGGGCTTTGCCTGCTTGGGCATAGCCGATGGAAATATAGAGTCTAGCGGCACTAAGGCTCTCTGCTACGACTATTTCCAGAACTTTAAGCAAATTTCCGACTTCTTGTTTTAGGCGAATTTTATTTTAGCTTTAATAGAGGGAATTTTTAAATTGATGAGGCCGCCCAAATATCGGGCGGCCTTTTGCCTTTGTAAAATAGCTCTAATAAAAGGGTTTAAAGGAAAATAGGCTCTAGCTTTGTTTTTTAAACCTTTTAAATAAACGAAAGTAAGGCAAGAAAGCGCAATGCGGCCAGCACGCCGCCACTTTGAGTTTATACGGGCGGCAAGTGCCAAAAGTTAAGAGATATTCGCAAAATTATCTAAATGCCGGAGGATTTTCAACCTGACGCTCGACGGGCGTGGGCGGATTTGTGGAGTTGTCCCAAGTTCTTACGCTCGTTTCGGCATCAACTCCCGGAGTGAGGGCTTCACCTATTCCCGCCGGATTAAAGCCCATGCTCTCGCAGGCGCACAGAAGCAGTGTTGAAGCCAAAAGCAGGGCAAATCTCAAAATCGTTTTCATAGTTTGCATTAAACTCTGAGTTTTTGCACTTGTCAAGAATCTTGACTTTTGGCCCTTGCTATAGGGTTAGTATGTAGGCCTCTAGTGCCTTGAGCTCGTAGTCTGAGAGGTCTTTTGTGTTTCCGTGGCGGTTGTCCTTATTGAAGCGCTTTAGCATATCAAAGATAGTCTTTGCCCTTCCATCGTATAGGTAGGGTGCGGAGCGCCAAACTTCGATAAGCGTCGGCGTATCGAAGGGTCTGCCCTCGTCGGGGCCTTCCGCCGTTCCAAGGTCGTGAAGCTTCATATCCGTTAGGTACTCTCCCTTGTGGCAGCCCGAACAACCCGCAGTTTCAAATATGATTTCACCTTCTTGGGCCAGTTCCGGAAGTGTGCCGTCGGGGTTCTTGTAGGGGCTTGGCATGGGCTTTAGGCGCTTCATGAAGGCGTCGACGCACTGGGCGTCCTCCTCGCTTCTCTCGACAAATTGTATGTAGATAAGCCCCGCGCGCACGCAAGTTTCGCCGTCTTTGCGCACGCCGGTTATCATGGTTGGCGGCGTAAAGTGCGCAAAGAGCATGGACTTTGACTGCTTGGGGTTGCCGATTCCGTCGTTTACCAAGTCCCAATTCAAATTGTCGGAGCGCGTGGAGGGGTGGCATGTGGCGCATGAGAGCCACTGTTGAAAGCACATGCGCGCGTCGTTAAAGTAGAGGTCGCCGAGGCGCGCTTTGTTTAGCTTTGTGTTGCCGCCCAAGTCGATTTGAGATACGGTATTGCCGTCTTGCATATCCACCTTTGCAAGCGTATCAGAGTAGTACAAGGCGGCGTACAGAGAGTCGCCGAGCCACGCTATGTATCTGGGGCCGAAGCCGTCCAGCTCTATGCGCTCGCGTATTTCGCTTAGGAAATTTAAATCGTCTTCTATAGCGGGGTCGCGCGGGCCGCGGGGCTTTGCTATTTCCTCAAATAAAAGCTCGTAGTCTATCAGATGTATTTCGTGGGTTCCGGCGCTTGCGACAGCGAGAGTTAAGCCGTCGGGGCTAAAGGCTATGCCCCAGGGATTTGCGGCGCCGGCTGTGTTTTCGTCCAATAGAAAGCTCGTTAATACCTTGTTTTTCTCCAGGTCTATTATGGCTATGGCATTTGTGTTAATCCAACCTCTCTCAAGCTGGGTTGTAGGCACGTTGAAGCGCGCCAGAACATGGCTTACAAAGGCGTACTTGCCGTCCGGCGAAATTGCAACGCCCTTGCAATTTATAGTTCCGTTTGCAAGCTCTATGTTTGCGATATTTTCAAGCGTTTGGGCGTCGTATATTGAAACTGCGCTTGCGATATTTTCCTCGTATAGCCCGCCCTTGGGTGCGGGAAGGTGATTTGTCACGACAAGCTTCTTGCCGTCGGGGGTAAGCGCCATTGCATAGGGCTCGTGGACGGCCTTTGCGCTTTTTACAACCTTGCCGGATTCTGCGTCAAACTTTGAAATTTTGTGCAGAAATTGATTTGCAAAATATACGCTCTTACCGTCCTTTGACGCAAGTGGCGCGTTCGGAAAATGGCCAACATCGCAGCTTTGGAGAATCTTCTTTGCGTTTATATCAAGCTTGTGTAGCTTGCCGTTTACGCCGAGGGTTGTTGCGTAGGCTATTCCGTTTGGCGCGAGCGTAACGCCAGAGACCCTCCCGCCCAGGGGGATTTCCCCAGCCAGTTTATCGTTCTTTAGAATCAGGACTTTGTCGCCCGTTTTGCAGCCCACAATCAGGGTGTTTGAACTTTGGTCGGAATCTATGTATTCGGGGCTCAAATACTCCTCGCCGTAGTCGATTACGTCTCCAAAAAATCTCGGCTCATCGGCGCAGTGTGCAGCCGCAGGCAGCGCAAGAATAAGGCAAATAAAAAATAAGGTTCGCATCATCATATACATTTTGAATTTAAATTTCTAAATTTGTCTAGGATTTATTGGGTGTGGTTTGATTTTTTAACTTTGCGTATTTCAAGCTTATTTGCTCACTGTGCTTAATTGCCACAGACAACTGGAGATATGCACCAATTTTTTTTAATTCTGCATCGCGGGCTCTCTTAAAATGGCATAAGTCTATTTGCGAAACATTTTAAAGCGCGCCTTGCGCGCAAGTTTTTAATGGTCAAATAAGTTTTGTGAATATCCTTTCATTCATATTTTTTAGCGGAAAATAGGCGCAATCGAACTTGTCGCAAATCTACTTAGCGATATTTGTCCGGCCAACAAGCTCCTTTGCGAATTTTGCGCTAGGCCATTTTAGGCCCGTCTAAGGCGGAGCAAATATTTTTAAAATAGGTTTGACTTTTAAAACAATGTTTTAGAATTTAAACAAGTGAAGTTTTAAAAAGCAACACATTTTCTTGCAAGATTTTCAAATTTAATAATTATCAGGGCTCTCAGGGGTTTTATTATGATGAGGACAATATACATAATGCTTATTGCGGCATTTGTCGCGCCGGCGCTCAGTGCGCTAACCGTAACAAGGCAACAGGCCGACAAAGTCGCGGAGGAGGTCTATCAAAAGGGCGATAGCTTTGCGGATGCCGTTTTGAAGACTAATCCGAAATATATCGCATGGAAAAAATCCGAGCTTAGCCAACTCGAGAAAGAAGGTGTCAAGTATGGGGCTTGGAGGGCCTCTAAGCAGGCCGACGGCAACCAGCTTTTCACTTGCACTGTAGAATCCGGCAAGGATTTGCAAGTCGGGGCAACGTCATCGGTTCCCGGGAATACGCAGGTCTTGTTAAATGGCGAATCGGTGTTTGAAAATACGCGCAACCACCCCGTTTGGGAGTCCTACGTGCTAAATCTAAAGAAGGGCAAGAACACTTTGGAGTTTAAGGTTGTCAAGTACGACAGAAACTTCCGCTGGAACGACCGCACAATATACCCTTACGCCGATCCTATGAGGCACTTGCGCGATTTCTTTTGGCGCGACTACAGAGAGCATATGAATATGCTTGGCGGCGACACCCGCTTTTTTGAGCTTGAGGACTACCGCAGCGTACTGGATTCTAAAATAGGCGACGCAATAGAGCGCTCGCTCTTTAGCGCCGGCAATTTTGAGAGGCGCTTTAACGACCTTAAGGCAAAGAATATAGACGGGAAATCTCCGGAGTGGCTTAAGCTATTTGACGAGATTATGTCGACTTACAAAATCGAAAAGAAGTTGGGCTTTGATTCCAAGAACGTCTTGGCGGCTGTTAAAGACATCTCCAAGAAATTTAAGAAGAGCTACCCTTCGAAGTACCTTGCCGACGCAAAGGCTTGGGACGCCAAGATGCCCGCGATTAAGAAAGGCTTATTGAAGAGCGATCCGGCGGCTGAAAAGCAGGCCGAGGAATTCAAGGCCTTTGCCCGCGAGGCGCTTTTGGCAAATCCGCTGCTAAAGAAGCAGAAGGATTGGATATTTATAAAGCGCAAGTACGGCACTCCCTTTGACGGTTTGCCGAGCAACTGGCAGGGCAACCACCTCTTGCGCGACAGGCCGCGCTGGGGCGATGAAATTTGGAAGTTTGACATCACAAATCCGGCGGATGCTCAACTTTTGTTTAAATCTAGCGATGCTCCGGCTGTCACTGATATGTGCGTGGATTGGGACGGCAAAAAGATAATGTTCTCATCGCTCGACGAAAAGAGCAGGTGGCAGCTTTACGAGATAGATTCTGACGGCAACAATCTGAAGATGCTAAGCCCCGGTTTGTACGACGATATAGATAACTATGACGGAGTTTACCTGCCGAGCGGCAAGATTATATTTGTATCTACCGCCTGCTTTGTTGGCGTGCCCTGTGTGGGAGGTGCGGATTACGTCGGAAACCTCTATATAATGGACCCCAAGGCGGGCAGCCCCGAGAAGGTCGATAAGAGCATACGCCAGCTCACTTTCGAGCAGGACGCCGACTGGATGCCGCGCGTAATGAATGACGGCAGAGTTATGTACACGCGCTGGGAGTACACCGACAACTCGCACTATTTTGCTAGAATTTTGATGCGAATGAATCCGGACGGCACATCGCAGTCGTCCTACTACGGCTCGACGAGCTTCTGGCCCAATTCAATTTTCTACTCTCGCCCGATACCGAAGTCGGCAACGAAGTTCGTTTCCATAATATCCGGGCATCACGGCACCCGCCGCTCGGGCGAATTGCATTTGTTTGACACTTCCCGCGGAACCTTGGAGGAGCAGGGCAGAGTACACAAGTTCCCGACTTACGGCAGGGAGTATGTAGCCAAGACTAAGGACACCTTGGTTGACGGCGTATGGCCGCAGATGTTGCACCCCTATCCGATAACAGAAGACTTTATCGTTGCTGCAATACGCACGCCCGAGATGAACTGGGGAATATGCCTGATAGATAAATACGACAATATCGTGATGCTTCAGACTGCAAAGGACGGTATGTTGTTTGAACCCCTTCCGCTTGCAGCTCGCAAAAAGCCGCCGGTCTTGCCCGATCAGGTCTCGAAGAACTTGCAGGCAAACCCGAAGCTTGACAAGGGCAACATATTCTTAAACGATATCTATCAGGGGCCCGGTCTTGCGGGTATTCCGAGGGGCGAAGTCAAGGCCTTGCGAGTTTTTGAGTACAACTACACCTACCGCAATATGGGCGGGCACGATGTGATTGGTCAAGAGGGCTCGTGGGACGTTAAGAAGATACACGGCACAGTTCCCGTTGAGGACGACGGCTCGGCCATATTTGAAGTTCCCGCAAACAGG
>URYY01000093.1 GCA_900552245.1 uncultured Opitutales bacterium
GAACATTTTTCGTTCTCTTTGCCCTCTTTTTTTCTCCCATTCCACAATCTTTGACGTAGAACGCAAATTTTCTCAAGCGAAGAGATATTTTATTCGCAGCAGTGAGTTGCAAAGCCCATAAAAAATATTGGCAAATGTAAACGTTGCAAAATAGCGCGGTATTGTGCCGACACCAAAGGTTCCGGGGGCAAGAGCAAAGCTTGCGAAATTGTGCGATTTTTAAGATATTGATTTAGTATTATTACTCCGCTTGTTACGTGGACTATCTTCAGCCTATAATTTTCAAAGTCTCAAGCTCTATGCGAGTTTTTGCTTAATCTTGCGTGAAAGAGCTTCAGTTTTTATTTTATTTTTTTTAACTTTCTAGGCTCTTATTATCGCAGCAAAGATATTAGCCTGTCTTTTTAGCTAACTTAAAACTCCATCTGCCAAAGCGCGTTGCGCTCCGATTCCGCTACGCTACAAGCGGTGCGCTCAATAGAGCTTATTTTAATGTTTTTTAATGCTATTCAAGCCCTGTCTCTGAGTGTATTAAAAGCAAAATATTTTTTACGACGCGACGCTAAATTAGTTGGATTCCGTCAAATAATTTAATTGCATAGATTCTAAGATTCTATCATTGTAATCGAATAAGAAAAGCTTAATTTCCTTAGGTTATTTAGTATAACGATAAGTTAAAACCATAAAATTTAATTTTCCAAGTTTTGAATTTCGGCTTTGTTTAATTTTTTCAAGGCTTCCAAAACGTAGGTGTTTTTTGTGGCGGAAGTAGAATTTACCGGCTGGTAGCTTAAGTCGTAAACCCAGAAAGCCGTCAGTTGGGGCTTTAGCTTTTCGATTGCTAGCAATGCTTCTTCAAAGGCTTTATCGGTAAAAAAATATTCGCTTTTTGCAGAGTCGTTCGACCAGCCCCATTCGCCTAAGAATAGGGGTTTTCGAGCCTTTTTGGCCGCCTTTAAAGAAAACTCCAATAGCGATTCAAAAGTTTCCTTTTCTCCGTAAAGTTTAATCAAATCGGCATTGTTAAATAGATG
Organism: uncultured Opitutales bacterium; assembly: GCA_900552245.1. Classification (GTDB taxonomy): domain Bacteria; phylum Verrucomicrobiota; class Verrucomicrobiia; order Opitutales; family Intestinicryptomonadaceae; genus Intestinicryptomonas. Next base: position 1,035 of record URYY01000093.1, read on the forward strand.
GACGCTCAGTGCGTCAAATTCGGAATTGTCTTTGATCATGAGGCGCTCGCGGACCTGTGGAGTGTCTGTGCTCCAGCGCCCGTTTATGTTGTTGAAAGAGCTTCTTCTCGGGAATCTATCGCCGAGGAATATTGGTCTAATTTTATCAAGAGAGCGTATGTTTTTGCAGAATTCCTCTAATACGGGGTAAATCATTTTTCTTGTGATTTTATCTTTGAGAGTGCGTTTTCTTGGCGTACCCATTTTTTCGCTGACAGGGAAGAGCCCGTTTTCGCTGCCGGGGAGGTCGCATAAATACAGGAAGTTTTCTGCAAATTCCCAGGCCCATACAGCTCGGCTATCTTTGTAGCGCTGCACAATTTCCAGCGTGAATTTCTTAAAAAAATCGCGAGTGTCGGAATTTCTGTCGCCCCACTTTGAAACGGGTTCCTTCATTATATCCGGAATAGAAAATTGGCTACTTAGGAAGGTAAAAATTACGCCTATATTTCTTTTCTCGGATTCGCTTACAAGAAAGTCTAGGCGTTCGAAAAATTCCTCTTTATCAGTTAAGTAGAGATTCCAATTTAAGGGCCAATATCCTGAAATTTGGGTTCTAAAAAATGGAATGTTATAAGCTTTAAAAAGCTCTAAATCTGCAATAAATTTCTTTTCTTTTGCCGGCAGTGAAGCCTCGGAAGAAAGCGTCAAATTTGAAAATGCGTTTGGGTAATTTATGCCGTGAGAGTATGCTTTGCGGCCGTCTAGTAAAAATACGTTGTCTTTAGATACGGTGAGCCTTAGTTTTGTATTCGAATTGCAAAGAGCAATTTTAAAAACCATCATAAAGGATATTAAAACAAAGAAGCTTTTTAGAACTTTAAAAACACGCATATGCCAATGTTAAATTGTCGGTAAAATCATTTGCAAGCATTTAAAAGCTTTGCAAAAATCAAAACTTAGAACTTTTTTAAGGGGAATTGCATTGGCAGAAGGCAAAACTATCGAGAAAGTTTGATTAGAATTTTTTTTAGTTAAAAGCTTAATATAGCAATAGCTATTTGACTTAAAAATTGGAAATATTTTAGTCTTGAAAGCTGTTGCAAGCAGACGTGCTTTCTTTATCTTGCAGCCTATGAATATATGGGGAAGTCGCATTTTCTGTCCTATAAGATTAAGAGTGCAAATTTCTTTTAAAATAATATATTGAATTTGATGCTTTGCTTTAGACTTAGTATAATGAGCGCCCAGATGTTGAAAGAATCTGGGATAGTTAGAGAAAGACAGATGTTTGTCGCACAATATACATTATGTCTAATTGTTCGACAACTCAAAAAAAGACCTTATTTTACCCATCTAAATTCGATTCTCAATTAGAGGCGGATAACATTTTAACTTCATCTTACTTGCTGGTGTTAAGTATGATACGAAAATCATATACACCTGCTTTAAGAAGAAAAAACGTGGTTAGACAATCGCAGTATTGTGCACCAAAAATGGCCTATTTTCGTACAAAATTGTCGTTGTCTGGGCAAAATTTACAACTTTCTGACAAAATTTTGAAAATTTTGGCGCGAAAAGCCATAACTTACGAAAAATTTTATGTCAGATTTGCATTTTTCTGACAAAAACGGAAAAAAAGTAACTTTTGTGCAGTCCTAGACCACTCTTCTTAATACTAAATTTTATAAAAATCGAATAACAATATGAACGTGAAAAATTGGTATGAAATAAACAAAGAATATCTCAATTTTAGTTCTGTGTTAGCTATTATGAATGGCGCCCTCCCCCTTAAGACTTAAGTTAGATTTTTCGATTTTTAAGCCACTGATTAGTCAATAAAGCTTAGTTAGCAATGATGTTTCGATACCTCTGGATTAAGTATTTTTGAAAACTTCTTTAATTTATCTTTTAATGTAAGTCTACATAACACTTGTGATTTTATAGATAGTGCAATTACACGTAAAATTATTGACAAAGTAAAAATTTTATCCTTATAATCTAGATGAAGTTAATGAAGTGTATAACGTAAATAACTCGATAAGGTGTAAGACGAATAGAAGGCTTTTATGAAAAAAAGAAATTTTATATTAGCTTTTTAAAACTTGAGAAGTAAAACCAATGAAAACATCAATTAAAAATCTAGTATATTTTCTAGGGCTATTTTTGCTATCGCTAGTGCTTTTTTCCTGTTATAATCCTGTATATCCTCCACTCGGCAAGAAAATGTCTAAGGAGCTAACTGCATCATATAATAACATTGCAGACGAGTTGGGAATACCGAATCTTCCCCAAGGTACCAAGTGGGTGCTAGACGCAGAAACCAAACCTTATGATAAGAGAGCACCCTGGGATATTAACGTATGCTGCGAACGCATGTTGAAACATAATATCTTTTGTTCTCTTCACTTAAAAAAAGAAGGAAATTCGTACAAAATTGTGAATGGGACTTACTATGTTAACAAATATAACTATGGCAGTATCTTTGAACCCTTTTTGTGTTTTAATTTTGCTACGGGAGATGATGAATTTCTAAAAAAATACAGATATCACCGCCTGAAAATTACTTATGAAAAATATGAATACGATACGGGAAAAGCAGAAATCTGTCGCGAAATAACAAGAAAGGAAGCCTATAAATATCTGCGAGACTGGCACCCTAATGGAGATTTTTATGAAAATCTGATAAAATAAATGCTGTGTGTTCTGTTTAATAACAAAATGGGAACAATGTTGTGAACAGTAAAACATACGGAAAGGTAGGATCAATGAAAGCATCAATTAAAAATCTAGTATATTTTCTAGTGCTATTTTTGCTATCGCTAGTGCTTTTTTCTTGTTATGATCCTAAATACCCTCCACTCGGCAATCAAATCTCTAAGGAGTTAACTGCGTCATATAATAACATTGCAGATGAATTGGGCATCCCGAATGTCCCCAAAGGATTCACCATGTGGGTATTAGATGCCAAAACCAAACCTTTTGATAAAGCGCCTTGGGATATTGCAGTAGGCTTTGATTATCCTAAATATAATATAGTTTGCTCACTTAGAGTAAAGAAGGAAGGGAATTCATATAAAATAATAGAAGGAACTTATTTTGTCTTTAAGCGCGACTATGGCAGTACCTTAGAACCCCATTTGTGTTTTAATTTTGCTACGGGAGATGATGAATTTCTAAAAAAATACAGATATCACCGCCTGAAAATTACTTATGAAAAATATGAATACGATACGGGAAAAGCAGAAATCTGTCGCGAAATAACAAGAAAGGAAGCCTATAAATATCTGCGAACTTGGCACCCCTATGGAGATTTTTATGGAAATCTAATACAATAAATCGTGTATTTTACTTAATTGCATTTTATTAATAAGTAGAAGCTACCCTATTTTCGTAGGCCGAAGTCTATTGTGACTAGTGTGGAAATTTTCAAGAAGTTTAACTTTATTTACTTCAAACCAAGAGCCATTACAAGTGAGATCTTATAAAAGAAATGCCCAAGCGATTGAACTTGCTTGGGCATTTCCTATCGTTTTTATCTTAACAAGAGAATCAATCTATACAAATGGGCTTTAATTTGGGCGACAGAATATGAATTATAACAAGCGCCACTAAGTAGGAAACTGAAGCTCCGTAAAATATGGTCTCGTAACTGCCCGTTATAGAAACTATATGTGCAATAGTAAGTGAAAGCACAAACGATGTCGCACTCGAAAAAGCCGTTCCGCAACCCGTCAGGCTTGCAACCAAATTTTTTGGCGCAACGTCGCTTGCCATGGCAAACAAGTTGGCCGAGAAGCCCTGATGCGCGGCACCTGCAAGACCTATTAATGAAGCTGCAATCCACATGTCGGGCGCGGACTGTGCAAAGGCTACCGGACAGACGCAGCAAGCACATATCAAAAGTGCAATTTTTCTGGAAAAATTCACACTCTTTCCGCGCTTAATAAGTTCGCTTGAAATCCAACCGCCGCCGACGCTTCCGACGCACGCAATGGAGTAAATCAAAGCTAATGGAGCGGCTATATCCGAGAGCGATGCATTGTAGTTCTTTTCCAGGAAGTTCGGAGTCCAAAATAAGTAAAACCACCAAATTGGCCCCGACATTGCCATGCCAACTATGTAAGCCCAACTTGAGCCATAGGTGAGAAGCTTAAGCCACGATACCTTCTTTTGCGGCTCAACCTGCTCTTCCTCCGCTTCGTCGGCAAAATTTGCCGCAGGTTTTTCGCCATATGAAAAATACCATATTGCAATCCAAACCAAACCCAAAAGCCCCAATGTAACAAAAGATGCCTGCCAGCTGTGGAACGCCGCGATAAGCGGTATTAAAAGCGGAGCAACTATCGCGCCAACATTGCTGCCCGAATTGAATAATCCATTTGCGAGCGCTCTCTCGGATTTTGGGAAATTTGTCGAGACTGCCCTGACTGCAGCCGGAAAGTTGCCGCCCTCAAACAAGCCAAGCATTATTCTTGCGAGCAAAAAACCCAATACGGAACTTGCAAGCGCATGAGCCGCCGTTGCAACGCTCCAGAAAAAGGCGACTATCACAAAGCCCTTTCTCACCCCGACTTTGTCTATCAAATACCCCATCAAAAATGAACCCACTGCGTACGCGCACTGAAAGCCCATTATGATGTAGGAGAAGTCATATTCGTCCCACTGAAATTGCTCCGAAAGTGTTCCTTTCAGAAGTCCGATTACTTGCCTGTCCATGTAATTTATTGCCGTTATCAAAAACAGCAAAAAGCACACGAACCACTTGAAGTTTGAACCTTTGTTTTGCATATAACTAATCTCTTAAATCATTCATTGGGCGAACTTTCACATTGCCCGAAAGTTCGGCAAGAGCGCGCCTCCATCGATTGAATAAATGACCAAGCAAAAAAAATTCCATGGCCAAATATTCCGGTAAAAGCAAAAACGCTCCACGAAGCCCGCCCATACGCTGCGAAGAAGCAACCTCAGTAGAATTTAACATATCCGCTATTCTGTCAATAAAAGACTGATAAAATTTTAACTTTGCCTTGTTTATATTCGTTTACGCGAATAGTGAATTTATAAAAAATGCGGGCTCTAAAACTGATAAAAATGAAGTATTTCGCTTTCCTTAAGAATAAAAAGAGAGTGCAAAGTTTAAACTCTGCACCCTCTAAAAATTTTCGCAAAGAATTAAAACTAAGCGCCACAGCCGCCGTCTTTGTAACCACAATCGCGGCAGGAGCGGCACTTGCCGTCAAAGACATAGGCGTATGAGTGGCACTTGGGGCAAGTTAGCGCCGTTGACATTGCCATCTTGTCCTTAGCGGCTTTTGCTGCGTTTGACGCAGATGCGGCCCCAAGCGGCAATTCAGTCTGCAGTGGCCCCGACTGTATCTGATTTATCGTCATTGTGTGCTCGCCGCTTCTAAACATATTGTTTATGTAGCTGTGCTCAAGCGAGCGCAAACGCCTGCCGTTTTCGGACGGGAACATCCAGTCTAAAAGCTGCATCATGAGGTCCACTATACTCTTACATGTGTGGATTTCCGGCTTAAATTCATCGTCATAGTCGCCTATTCTCACCCAACCCGCGGGATCGAATGACATGTACTTAAACGAGGAAATAAACTCGTCGAACGGAACTCCGTACTGAAGCGCGATAGAGAAAGCCTTGCAGAAGGCGTCGAACATACCGTTAATAAAGGAGCCGCCCTGCCCGAGCCTGCCGAATATTTCGGCGCACTTGCCGTCTTCGGAAAGCCCGACCGTGAGGTAGCCGTTTATGTTGTCGCCTATGGAGAATTTTATTGTCTGACCCCAGCGGCGGTACGGCAACTTCTTTCTAATCGGGTTTGCATGCTCGTTTGCCCTGACTTGAGCTGCGCTATTTACGACCTCCGCCCAAGCCTGCTGAATTTCGGAAGAATCCAAGCGAGTGCTGTAAACGGCGTTTGCCTTTGAGCCGTCGCGGTAGATTGCTATGCACTTTATGCCCATTTCGTGGCTGTCTATCATGCTATCGACGATGTCTTCGCGTGTGGCGGAGCTTGGCATATTTATAGTCTTTGATGAGGCTCCTGAAATGAAGGGCTGCAGAGCGCCCAACATGCGCAAGTGCCCTTCCGTCTTTATGCAGCGCTCGGCGCCAAAAGCCTTGTTTGCGCAGTCAAACACGCGCAGAGTTTCCTCGCTGACCCACGGAATGCCCTCCATGTGTCCGCAACCAAAGTACAAAGAGAAGTCGCTGGGCGACAACTTGCCCTTTTCGGACGCCGAATGCAGAGAATTGTAGAAAGCCGCGTACTCGTTATCATCTTTTAAGGAAGACGTGCGCGCCACAATTTCCATGCAGACCGCCCCGCCCTCATTCAAATTCTTAATTATATCGAGCCTTCCCTTTATCTTGCGGCTTTGCAGGAAGTTTTCCAAGCCAGCCAGGCCCGAAACTTCAGCAACGATTGTCGCAATTTGCTCAAATGTATAGCCCAAGCGAGCAAGGCCTTGCGGTACAAGCCCATTTATGAGCGTCATTGTTCCGCCGCCCGAGAGCTGCTTGTGCTTTACGAGGGAATACTCAGGCTCTGCGGAAGTCGTGCCCTCCTCGTAAATCCCCAATGGCGCGCTTATTGTGCCGGTGGGGGCTATGCAGGTTGTAAAGCTGTTTCTAAAGGTCTTTGCCGCGGAAACTTCGCGCCAGAGCTCGCCCGCCTTATTCACAACATCGTGCCAGGTCTTATCTACATCTACGAGGTTTTCGCCTATTGAAAGCTTAAAGCCTCTTATTGCGTCTTCTGACGAGAAAGATTCAACATCGGGCAAATCCGTCGGCATATGCCCCTTAGACTGCGGTTCGCCTATCAAGGCCTTCAACTGCTCATTCATAACAGAGTGCATGTTTAGCACCCTGTGCATGCTGCCCTTTATTAGCTCGTACTTGTTGAAGTTGCCCAGCGACTTGCCCATCTCGGAGCTAAATTTGTAGCAGGTCGAGGTCAATAGAGATGCTATTGAAGCTGTAATTACTCTGCCCTTTGCGCTGTCGTATGGAATACCCAAAGACATCAAAAGCCCGCCTATATTCGCAAGACCTATGCCCGTAGTGCGATACGCTACGGTATTTACCGCTATCTGCGGGATTGGGAAGCCGCCCATGGTTATATTCATATCGGCAGCCATCATCGCAAGCTTTACGGCAAAGCGGAATTTTTCAATTTCAAAAACCCCATTTTTGCAGAAGCGCAAGATGTTAAAAGAGCTCAAATTGCAAGAGCTAAACACGGGCCCAAGGTACTCGGAACACGGATTTGAAGTTTCGAGCTGAACTTCGTCGGAGAAGGTGCTCCAGAAGTTTATGATGTCGTTATTGTGAAGCCCCGGCTCGGCATTGTTCCAAATAGCCTCCGCCATCTGCTTTAGCATATCTATCGGGGCGTATTCCCTAACTATGTGCGAGGGGTCGCGAACCCAGCGAGTCGCGTATTTTTCGCCCTTTTTAAACGCAACCCAGAAGCCGCTCTTCATTGAGACTGTGTGGTTTGCATTCTGGTTTGAGAGGGTCTGCCCATAGATTAAATCGTCCATCGCAGGGCTATAGTACTTATCGACGACAAAGGGCATGGAAAGAACCATCTTTGCCGCGATTTTTTCCTCAGGATTGCCGTCCACAAGCTTTTGCTCAGCAAGCTTTCTTAAGCCCAACTGCACATTGTGCTCT
>URYY01000094.1 GCA_900552245.1 uncultured Opitutales bacterium
AAAAGCTATCCGATTCAATACTTCAGCTAAATCTATCAGACAAATTATCTTTGTGCGCCGAAAAATTTTGCGATAAAACTAGAGCCAAGTGGCACTGCGCCCTCTTCGACGCCCTCGCAAGTGCGCTAATAATAGCAAAGGCCCTCGAACACATCGAAAGCCCCGAAAGCCTTGAAGCCTTTGCGGATTTAAAAGACTTCGATTTTTAAAAGTCTTGACGCTTTTTAAGAATCGCTCGCAAGCCTCTCAAGCTCCTCGCTTTTCTTTGCCATAGCACTTGCTATCGCACTTACTATAACAAGCTGCGCCGCATGGTAAAGCATTGTAGGCAATAGCACTACGCCCGCGATTGCAGAATTTGAAAATATTACATTTGACATCACAGAACCGTGGACAAGCGACTTTTTAGAGCCGCAAAATAGAGCCGTTATCGTATCTTTTCTGTTGAACTTCATAAGCCGCGACACGCAAAATATAATGAAGTACAGCAAGAAGAACATAGCTATCACCATAGCCGTAAGTTCCGCCAAATGCGCGATTGAATGCCCTTCAAACATCTTGTCGTAAAACGACTGGCAAAAAGATGTGTATATGATTAATAGTATCGTGCACTGGTCAAAGTACTTTAACTTTGCCTTGTGCGCCTCCGCCCACGCCCCGAACTTTTTATTCAGCAAAAGCCCGAGAACTATGGGAACCAAGACCTGCAATATAAGCTTTAAGACTATGTCTGAAATCGGATAGCCGCCGCTACTTGCATTCACAAACATACTCATCCAAAGTGGCGTTACAAAAACGCCTATGAGGCTAGATATGCTCGCGTTAAAAATTGCCGCAGGAACATTTCCGCCCGCAATTGCAACCATCACGACAGAGGAAGACACAGTCGATGGCAAAGTCGCAAGAAAGAATATTCCAAGCCACTGGTAGTAATCCGGACTGTCCGGCGTAAAATCCACAAAGCGCATTAAAAAAAGCACAATGAGCGGAAAGGTAACGAAAGTCATAAACTGCACGACAAAGTGCAGCCTCACATTTCTAAGCCCCTCTCTCAACTTTTGCGGACTCAGCCTAAGCCCATATAGGAAAAATACCATAGACACTCCGAAAGTTGCCACATCGTCCAATGATAGCGGCTCGCGGCGTATGCCTATATTAGGGTAAAGCCAAGCTAGGAATATGCAAGCGGCTATCGCGAGTATAAACCAGTCTAAGCCTATTCTTTTTAGGAATTTATATATTGCCACTCTTGTAGTCCTCGGCAAAGCCTTCGGCAAAGTAGGAGAGAATCATATCTGCACCTGCGCGCTTTATGCATGTTAAGGATTCGTCGCGAATTTTCTTAAAGTCAATCCAACCGTTTTTAGCAGCTGCGCAAACCATGGCATACTCTCCTGAAACTTGGTAGGCTGCTATTGGCAGAGTCGTCTGCTCCTTTACTTTTGCTATGATGTCCAGGTAATGCCCCGCGGGCTTTACCATAATTACATCGGCTCCCTCGCTTTCGTCCAAAATTAGCTCGCGCAAGGCCTCGCGCGTGTTTGCAGGGTTTAGCTGGTATCCCGTTTTGTCTATCGGCTTTGCACCCTTCTTTGCAGAGCCTACGGCCTCTCTAAATGGCCCGTAGAAGGCGGAGGCGTATTTGGCAGTGTAGGCCATAATGGCGGTCTCCTCAAAGCCGAACTCGTCCAAGGCCTCGCGTATGGCGCCGACTCTGCCGTCCATCATATCGCTGGGCGCAATAAAATCCGCTCCGCTTGTCGCTGCAACTACGGACATCGCAACTAGAGCTTCCACCGTCTCGTCATTTAAAATCCAATCGCCCGATTCATTTAATATGCCGTCGTGACCGTGGCTTGTATATGGGTCTAAGGCTACATCTGCTACAATTAAAAGTTCGGGAAAACGCTTTTTAACGGCGCGTATTGCCTTATTTTGAATGGAATCGGGATTTGAAGCCTCGTCGCCGGTCTCATTCTTTAGGCTGTTTTTAATTTGCGGAAATAGCGCAATCGCGGGAATGCCCAATTGGCAGAGTTTCTCGCACTTTCGCAAAAGGTTGTCTATGCTAAGCCTCGATACGCCCGGCATAGCCGATATCTCCTCGCTCTTTGCTCTGCCATCAACTACAAATAGCGGTTGGATTAAATCTGCGGGAGTTACCAATGTCTCCCGGCAGAGGCCCAAAACAGACTTGTTGCGGCGCAAACGGCGCGGACGCATCTTTATATCAAGCTTAAAATCTTCCTTCATTCTGCCCTTTCTACGCCCATTTAGACTTAAATCAACAAAAATTGTTCGCTTAAAATGGCTTGCCTCAAAATAAAAATTAACCTAGCCTAGCCGCGTTTTTTTAGAAATGAACCCAAGCGCATTCAACACACTTACAAGAAAAAAAGAGGAGCTTGCCGCAAGCGACGGCAAGACATTTAGAATGTATTGCTGCGGCCCCACTGTCTATGGCCCTGCGCATATAGGAAACTTTAGAACATTCACTGTTCAGGACGTTCTGCGGCGCACTTTGGAAGCTGCGGGAATTAAAGTAAAGCATGTGCGCAACATAACTGATGTCGACGACAAGACCATACGCGAAAGCCAGAAATTGGGAGTCTCGCTAAAGGAATTTACCAATAAATGGGAGGATAAATTCCACAGCGACTGCGATAAGCTCAACCTTCTAAGACCCAGTGTTGAACCGCGCGCAACCGAGCATATAAAAGAACAGCTCGATATGGTTTCAAAGCTCGTGGAAAAGGGACACGCATATCCGGTTAGCGACGGCTCGGTTTACTTTAAAATTTCGACAGATCCCGAATACGGAAAACTTTCGGGTTTGGACCGCGAAAACCTAGCAACCCAAGCGACAAACTCGGCAGGAGAGGCAAATAATGCCGACGAGTACGAGCGCGACAATGTTAGCGACTTTGCCCTCTGGAAAGGTCGCAAGCCCGAAGACGGCGAAAATTTCTGGAAATCGCCCTGGGGTGAAGGCAGACCCGGCTGGCACATAGAGTGCTCGGCTATGTCGAAAAAATATTTGGGCGATACTTTCGACCTTCACGGCGGCGGTATAGACTTGTGTTTCCCTCATCACGAAAATGAGATAGCCCAAAGCGAATGTTCATCGGGGAAATCTCCCTACGTTCGCCACTGGTTCCACAGCGCTCACCTCATGGTTGAGGGGCAAAAGATGTCAAAGAGCCTTGGCAACCTATACACATTGGACCAGCTCATTGAAAAGGGCTACACGCCAAACCAAATTAGGCTTGCACTTATATCCGGGCACTATCGCCAAAAGTTAAATTTCACATTCAAGGGTCTGGACGATGCCAAGAGCGCCCTGCACAAATTGGAAAAACAAATTGAGCACTGCTTGGAAAAATTGGGAATTTCAAAGCAGGACTTCAAAAAGAAAATTAAAAGCGGCGCAAAGTTTGAGGACACGGCTTTTTATAAGGCTTGGGAGACGCTCTGCGACGATATAAATGTGCCGCGCGCACTAGGTGAAATATTTACGGCCCTTGCCAAGGCAAAGGAAGCTCCGCTAAACGCCTCCGATATAGACGCGCTCGGCGCCCTTCTCTACGCCTTGGGAGTGAAGGTTTTTGATGAGGCGGAAACGCCTAAAATTGAAGCTCCTGAAGAAATAAAGAAATTGGCAAGCGAACGCTGGGAAGCCAAGAAAGCTAAGAATTACGCACTCGCCGACGAGCTTAGGAAGAAGGCTATCGACGCAGGTTGGATAATACTCGATAAAAAGGACGGGTTTGAAATAAACAAAGCTTAAGGATTTTATATGAAGGTTATAAGAGCAAAGAGCGCCGGATTTTGCTTCGGTGTTGAAAGAGCAATAGGTATTGCGCGCAAGTGCACAAACTGCGGTTTGTCAAAAGTCTATACAGACGGTCCCCTAATCCACAATAGGCAGATGATGGAAAAGCTCAAGACGGAGGGCATACTTGAGATAGGCGACTACCAAAGCTCGCAAGACTTAAATAATCAACTTGCATCCTCACACAAAGATAGCGATGTCTTAGTTGTGCGCGCCCATGGTGTATCTCCAGAGCGCAGGGAGTATTTAAAGAACTTGGGCCTTACCTTCAAAGACGCAACCTGTCCCGACGTGGGGCGCATTGCGGGCGTAATTAAAAGCCATGCAAAAAAGAATTTTACGACCATCATAGTCGGAGACCCAAAACACCCTGAAGTTATAGGGTTGTTGGGTTACGCAGAAGGTCGCGGCTATGTCGTAAAGAGCTATGAAGATATAGACGCCCTTCCTGATATTAAGGGAGACATCTGCATGGTCTCGCAATCTACAATGTTTACGGACGACTATAAAAATATAGCCGATTACTTTAAAAAGCGCTTCCCCAATACTCTTGTCATAGACACAATTTGCGGAGCGACAAAGGAGAGGCAAAAAGATGTAAACGTTCTAGCAGAAAAGGGTGCGCAATCAATTATTGTGATTGGCGGCAAGCATTCTGCAAATACTATAAAGCTTGCCATAATGGCCGAGAGAACCGGACTTCCCTGCTTTCACATAGAAACTCTCGCGGAACTCGACGTTGAAGCAATTAAAAAATTTGATGTAGTGGGCGTTACGGCCGGCGCATCAACTCCCGACTTTTTAATTGATGAAGTCTGCAATTTCTTAAATAAGCTTTAATCGGTAAAATTGAAGCTAACAAAAAATCTCCCGCCATTAGTGGGAGATTTTTTTTGTTAGACATTCAGGCGGCAAAAGCCTCAAAAATTGCAAGTCACAAGCTCAAGCTACCGAAGCTAAGCAATCTCTAGTATTGCCTAGGCATATTGTTTGTTGGCATACCGGGCAAGCCACCCTCCCAATCGGCAGGGCGCCCAAAGCTAGTTTGAGCCTTTGTTCCGCGATCCCTCGTGGGCTTCTGCCTCTCGGGTTCAACGGTAGTGCAAGCCCCCATGAAAGAGAGAAGCCCTATTGAAAGTAAAAGTACAAATAATATCCTCTTCATTCGCCAAATATCTCCCCGCAGTAATTCAAAATCAAGTAAAAAGTTAAACTTGGAAAATATTTGAAGAAAACTAAATCTGCAAAACAAGAGAATTTTGAATAAATATACAGAGAAACTTCCAAACTTTTGCAGATAAAACCAAGCGAATTTTTGTAATAAAAATATATAAAAAACTCTACATACTTTATGCTTAGAATAAAAGCTCAACATTATTAAAACAAAAGATTTTGCAGACTAAAGAGACCTAAGTGGCCTTTAGTAACTTGCAATAAGAGCACAGCGCATTTTGAAAGAATTTCATTAACTTTGAAATGCCGGTAAAACGACGCAAATTAAATAAAAGATAATAAATTTTAAAGTTAGCGAAAATATAAAATTAAGTAAGTAAAAAAACAAAACTCCGCGAGAATTTTTGTGAAGATGTAAGCGACAGAAATCTAAAATAAACACAAAAAAAGCTACCGACAAAATCGGTAGCTTCAAAGTCTTTTAACTCAGAAATAAATTACTCGGCAACTTCTTCCGCAGCCGGAGCAACCTCAGCGGCAGGAGCGGCAGCCGGTGTTGCAGCAGGTGCCGCATTGTCGGGCTTCTTATTTATGTCAACCGTCGGAACAAGCTCGTAAATATCGCCAGTTTCGATGACTTCCGGAATACCCATATCCGGATTTACAGTTGCAATTGCAAAGTCCTCGCCAATCTCAGCTACGACAATGCGAGCGATGAACTTGCCTTCTTCGCCCTTCAAATCAATCTTCTGGCCGAGCGACAAACCGTCCTTCTTACCGCGATTTAGAGCAATCAGACCGTCGTCTTCAGCAGTATTTGTAACGGTGGCATCCTGACCGACCTTTACATACGGGGGCTTTACAATCTTTCTAATTGTCTTCTTGCCGGCCTCCTGATCTATTTCAACGACCTCTACAATTTCGGACAAATCCAAAATGCGAGCTTTTTCAGAGGCTACAGCGTAATCCTTCTTCAAAGCCTCCAACTCGTTCGACAATACGGTTACCTTCTGCTGCAGAGCGTCGGATTCGGAAGTATCCTGAACGGTCTTCTTGATGTCTATAATCTCCTTCTTTAGCTTTTCGATGAGCAAGTCGGAACTCTTTATCTTGTCGTTTGCGTCCTGAAGCTGAACCTTAACCTGGCGAATTTCCTGAGTGAGCTTTGCCTTCTCGTTATTCACGCGGACATTGCTTGCGCGCTCTGAGTCGAGATCCTCGGAAAGCTGCTTTGACTTGGTAGTCAAATTCTGAACCTTTGCTTCAGAAACATTCAAATCTGAAGCAAGCTTTTCTTTTTCCTTTAAAATTCCGGGGATTTGTGCGGATTTTTCGTTTAGAGTAACGCCAGAGATGCCAGCCATATCTGTCGTTGCTTGTTTTATCTGACCCTTAATTTGGAACCACAACGCAACGCATGCTACAGCGCCAACTATTGCTACTATACGGAGTACTAGTGAGACTTTATTCATATTCGTTATTTTATAAAAGACTTCGGGAAAGTCGTAAAATATACTTCCCTTTTTTTAGAGTCATTGTCTAGAAATTTCCCGATATGTCAAGTTATTATTTTCTCTAAATTACAGATTTTAAGAGCTAATTTCATCTTTATAACACCATAATTATAAACGAGTTAATTAAGCGCAAATCAAAGTGCAAAAAAAATTTAAAACTTAAAAATTCGTCGCTCCAAAAAAAAATAAAAAGGCGCCCGATAAGAAATCGGACGCCGCGCAAATTTGAAATTTTTACCTATCTTAAGACAAGCGATACATATCTGCGTCCAAAACTACTTTGTTTTGAGGATTTGCAAGCATGTGCTTTAAAAGCTTAAATACCATTTCCGGATCTTGCTTTGAGCGCTCCGCTATCTGCTCTAAAGTCATTGGTTCTGAAGTCATTGCAGAAAGCACCTTCCTCTTTGCCTCAAGTATGGCGGCAGCTGCCTTCTTGCCGGCTTCAACCCCGGGTTGGTGGTAGGCATTTATATTTATAAAGCTTGCGTAAAAGCCGGTCGCTCTATCAAAAAGCGCAATGAGCTCTCCTACGCTCCTTTCGGAAACATCAGGCACGGTTATCGTAATATTCTCGCGATTTTGTGCCGACAAAGCCTCTCGCGTTCCGAGCATAAAGGCCTGTAGGTAATCTCCGGCTGTTACGGAATCTTCGACCTCCAAGGAGTCGGAATTCCTATCTTTTAAAACCTCTATAAAGGTCACAAAGAAGTTATTTATGCCGTCGCGCAGCTGCTGCACAAAGGCGTGCTGGTCCGTTGAGCCCTTGTTGCCGTAAACGCTTATGCCCTGCTCTACAACATTTGAATTTAAGTCTAAACGCTTACCCAGAGACTCCATTATGAGCTGCTGCAAATAGCGAGACAAGAGCAACAGTCTGTCTTTGTAGGGCAAAATAACCATATCTTTGGACCCCTTGCCGCCCGTGCAGTGATACCACATAAGCGAAAGCAACATCGCGGGATTCTTTAGCGGGTTTTTCTCGCGAGTTGCGACGTCCATGAGGCGCGCCCCCTGCAAGAATGCGTCTATATCAATCCCCTGCAAGGCCGCCGGCAAGAGCCCAACAGCCGCAAATTCACTGGTTCTGCCGCCGACCCAATCCCACATCGGGAATATATCCAGATAGCCATTTTGCCTTGCAAAGTTATAGAGTTTGCTGCCCTCACCCGTAGTTGCTACGGCGTGCTTTGCGAAATCTAAACCGACAGCCTCCCACTTTGCCTGCGCCTCAAGCATAGCATTGCGCGGCTCCGGAGTAGAGCCCGACTTTGAGGCGATTATAGCTAGAGTCTTGCCCAACTTTCCATCGAGCTTTTCAAAGACCAAGTCAAAGCCGTCAGGGTCCGTATTGTCGAGGAAAAAGACCTTCATTTTGTCGCACTTGGGCTTTGATAGAGCCTCCGACACAAATTCTGGCCCCAGTGCAGAACCTCCTATGCCTATGCAAAGCAAGTACTCAAATTTGCCGTCGCTACCCTGAATTTTACCCGAGTGGACTTTTTCGGCAAAGTCCTTTATGTGCGCGATATTTTGCTCTATTTGCAAGCGCAATTCGGCGTTTGGAGCAAGCTCTGGAGCTCGCAGCCAGTAGTGGCCTACCATTCTTTTTTCATCGGGATTTGCTATTGCCCCCTTTTCCAATTCGTCCATTGAGACAAGAGCCGCATCGATTTTTGGCTGCATACTTCCGATAAAGTCGTCTGCAAACGCGACTCTGCTTACGTCGATTGAAAAGCCCAATTCGGGCAATTCCAAATAGTACTTTTTAAAGCGATTCCAAGAATTTTCCATTGCTTTCCAGAATAGAGGTTAAAATACACCCCGAGTTTAAAATCGGAGCAACTGGAAAATATTTTAGCTTTTCCGCAAAAGTCAAGGTCTAAGGCGCGATACGCGACCCCATCGCAAAACGGCAACTACAGCATGTACTTTACGAGCACAA
>URYY01000095.1 GCA_900552245.1 uncultured Opitutales bacterium
GGTTGGCGCCGGAGCTTGCCACCATGCGGACTGTTGATGTCGAGCAGTTTTGCTCGTGGTCGGCGTGCAGCAATAGAATCAAATCGAGCGCCTTCGTTATATCGTCGTGCGGATAGTATTCGTGGTAGGGCTCCGAGAACATCATGTGTAAAAAGTTCTGGCTGTAGCCCAAGTCGCGCTTGGGGTAAATCATGGGCAAGCCGTTTTTCATTCTGTACGACATTGCAACAATCGTGCGAACTTTGCTTATTAGAAGAGCCGCCGCGTCGTCAAAGTGCTCCAAGTCGTGCTCGCGCTCGTTTGTAACCATATTCGGATAGTAGCAGCCAAGCGAATTTAACAGCGACGAAAGTATAGCCATCGGATGCGCCGTAAACGGAAAGCCACCGTCGAAAAAGTGCATCATAGACTCGTGCAAATTCGCATTTCTAAGCACTCTTTGCGAAAATTCGCTCATGTGCTTGCGCGTGGGTAGATGCCCGTTTATGAGCAGGTACGCTGTCTCGATAAACGTGGAATTTTCCGCGAGCTGCTCTATGGGTATGCCCCTGTAGCGCAATATACCTCTCTCGCCGTCTATAAATGTTATTTTACTTTCGCAGGCGCCCGTATTTGCAAATCCGTCGTCGAGAGTTATGTAACCCGTCTGAGAGCGGAGTTTCTGTATATCGATTGCCTTCTCACCTTCCGTCCCAATCTTTATGGGAAATTCGTAGGTCTTCCCGTCAAGTTCCAACTTGGCAAATTTATTCGTACTATTACTGTTATTTGAATCTGACATATTTTTTGTTTCCCAAGTTAATAAATTAAGCCCCCTTTACGTATCCAAGGAAATTTTTGTAAAGTTGCAAGCCTTTTGACTGGCTTTTTTCAGGATGAAACTGGCAGGCAAAGACATTGCCCTTTAAAATTGCACTAGTAAAACTCTGCCCGCCGTATTCGCTTAAGCCAAAGATTATATCTTTATCTTGGCAATCTACATAGTAGCTGTGGACAAAGTAAAACTGATCGCCCTTTACTATGCCTTCGGTAAGCGGAGTGCCGCTCTTAAAATCGACATCGTCCCAGCCCATGTGCGGAACCTTAAAGTCGCGCGGAAGGATAAATTTGCGAACGTTGCCCCTAAATACTCCAAGGCACTTGCAATCGCCCTCCTCCGAGTAATCAAATAGCGCCTGAAGCCCCAAGCATATTCCAAAGAAGGGCTTGTCTGCGAGTATCCAATTCTTTATTGCCTGGTCAAAGCCTGTATCTTTTAGCAGCTTCATCGTATCGGATATGGCACCCTGCCCCGGAAATACCAAAACGTCGCTATCTGAAATTTCGGAGGGTGAAGAAATGAGGCGCGAGCGCGCCCCGACGGCCTCCCAAGCGCGCAGAACGCTTCGGAGGTTTCCCATGCCGTAGTCGATAACAGCTAAATCAACCATTAAAGCTTGCCTTTCGTGCTTGGCAGTTTTCCCTCGCGGCGAGGGTCTATGGCAACCGCCATGGACAAAGCCTTTGCAAAGCACTTAAATATGCCCTCCGCGATGTGGTGCGGCTCGTCGCCTCGCAGCAAATCTATGTGCAAATTTGCGCCGGCCTCATTGGCGAATGCTTGGAAGAACTCTTTGCAAAGCCCCACATTGAAATCCCTAACAGAATCGCAACACTTTGCGTTGTAAACCAAATATGGCCTATTTGATAGATCCAAGGCAACCCTCACCAGAGTTTCATCCATGGGTAGAATAAAAAATCCGTATCTATTTATGCCAAGCTTGTCTGCCAAAGCGCACTTTACCGCCTGACCCAAAACGATTCCCACATCTTCAACCGAGTGGTGGTAATCTACATCGACATCTCCTCTCGATTTCAGATTTAAATCAAAAAGCCCATGGCGCGCAAATAGCGAGAGCATGTGGTCGAAAAAGGGAATCTGCGTATCCACGCTGTAGTTGCCGCCGCCGTCCAAGTTTATCTCGAGGCTTATTTGGGTCTCTTGCGTGTTTCGCTCTATTTTTGCAATTCTTTCCATTTCAATGCGCTTTCCTTAAACTTTTCCATCTCATCTGGAGTGCCTATAGTTACGCGAACTCCGTCCGAGATTTTGCTATCGTTTTTCCAAAATCTTACAAGAATTTTTTGATTTTTTAAGTATTCAAAGAAATCTGCCGCTGCTTCCGCCGGCGAAAGCCCCGCCTTTCGGGGCCTTACGAATACGAAATTTGAGCGGCTCTTTACGTAATCCCAGCCATTGTCGGACAAAAACTTCTCAAAATCCTCTCGCGTCTCAACCACCTTGCGGCAGAATTTCTTGTAATAAGCGACATCCTCAAGCGCCGCAATGCCTGCAACTTGAGCAAGCCTATCCAGATTGTAGCTGTCGCGCACCCTGTCTAAGACCTCAATTATCTTTTCGTTTGCAATCGCCCAGCCTATGCGCATACCGGCCAAGCCCCACCCCTTGCTCGAGGTGCAAACAACTAAAATATTGTCGTATTTTAAGGCAAGCTTTGCAGCCGTATAGCCAGAAAAGGGCGCGTAGGCCTCGTCTATGACGAATAGGCCATTGAAGTTTTGCGCAATTTTTTCAAGCACGGCTTCGTCAAACTCAAGCCCCAGCGGAGCATTCGGATTCGTGAGTATAAATACGTTTGCGCCGCTATTAAATATGGCGTCTAGCGGAAGAGTGTAATCCTCATTAAAATTAAACTCCAAAAGCTCGGCACCCTGCATTTTGGCAAGCACCGGATACAGAGAGTAGCTGGGGTTCATGGCTGCAATTTTTAGATTTTCGTCGCCAAAAGCCCGCATTAACAAATTCAATATATCGTCTGAGCCATTGCCTGCGAGCGCATTTTGCGGCTCTACGCCGTAATACTCGGCAACAGCCTTCCTCAATCTGTCTGAAAGAGGCTGCGGATAGAGGCGAAGCGACGCTCCATCGCCACCAAGCTCCTCCAATATCGCCTCCCTCACCTTCGGAGAGGGCGGATATGGAAATTCGTTTGTATTTAGCTTTACCCAGCCGCCCCCCTGAGGCTGCTCGCCGGGAATGTAGGCGCTAAGCCCGCTTACAGTCTTTGAAATTTTGTAGTTATTGCTTTTCATTTTTATATTTTGCAAATAAGTCGGCGCCGCTTGAAACCCTTTTAACCCGCGCGCCCGAGTCCGTTTTTTCAAAGTAGATGTCGGTTTTCTTCTCTATAGTAAAGGGCTCTTGAGGTAGTGTATCTTCGTCAAGTTCAAGCTCATCTATTGGGTCGTAATCATCGAAAGCCATAGAGATTCTCCGCGCCTCGTCAACCAAAATTGCGCTCGGATTTTCCAGCTTTCCGTCCTTCATCTCG
Organism: uncultured Opitutales bacterium; assembly: GCA_900552245.1. GTDB lineage: Bacteria > Verrucomicrobiota > Verrucomicrobiia > Opitutales > Intestinicryptomonadaceae > Intestinicryptomonas. The sequence goes on from URYY01000095.1 coordinate 3,333, forward strand.
TTCTGAAATATGTGGGGTCTGCACATATCCAAGTAGCGCTTCTGGATTTTCTTAATATCTTTGCCGCTTACGCCGCTTCTATTCGATAGAATCATGCAATCGCTAAAGTGCGACATTGCATCGTAAAAATCCGCGCACTCATCAAAGGCCAAAGAGTATAACGAGCAATCCACAAAGCCCAAAATCCTCACTAATCTGAAGACTCCCCTATCGCAGATTTCCTTAAATTTCTCAATTTGCGAAATCATATCAGCCCTTGAATCAGCCATGCAAAAAACCACATCGCAGGCGCCCAAATCCGGAATTTCATCGACACTCAAATCGCCGTATCTAAAAACCTTTGCAAGTTTTTCCAATTTTGCGTCAAAATCGGACGGCTCCTCGGAATTTGACATTAGAAGCGCCGGAGAGGTCTTTTCGTAAAGCCCCCTTGAAATTAAATCGCAAACCGCAGCCCTCCTTCCGCAAGACGGAGTTCCCAAAACTAAGTAAGCATCCATAGAAACTACTCCAGCGGAAGTTTGAGATTTGCCTCCAATGCGGCGTCAATCAAGACTAGAGCCGCCATAGCCTCGACAATGGGAACCGCCCGCGGCAATACGCAAGGGTCATGTCTGCCCCTGCCTATAACTTTTGCGGGTTCAAGCTGTTTGTTAACGGTGTCCTGCTCCTTTAAAATAGTGGCAGTGGGCTTGAATGCGAGCCTAAAGTCTATTACCTGACCGTTTGAGATTCCTCCCAAAACGCCCCCTGCATAGTTTGTCTTTGTCGAGACTTTGCCGGAGGAATCCACAAAAAATTCGTCGTTGTGGGCGGAGCCGAACATGCGAGTTCCCGCGAATCCGCTTCCTATTTCAAAACCTTTGCAAGCGGGCATGGAAAGCATGGCCTTTGCGAGATTCGCCTCAAGCCTGTCAAAGACGGGATCGCCCAAACCGACCGGCACATTAGCAATTCTGCATCTTATAATTCCACCCACGCTATCGCCCTCTGCCTTGGTCTTTTTTATAAATTCGACCATTCTTGCGGCAGTCGGCGCGTGCGGACAGCGTATGGGGCTTGCCTCTATCTCTTCCGAGCTTGGGATTCCCTCTATGTTCGGAGCGGAAATAGAGTGCACGCTCTCAACCCACGCGCGTATCACGACATTGCCCAGGCACTTCTTTGCAATTGCCCCGGCTGCAACCCTTGCTGCAGTCTCGCGGGCCGAACTTCTGCCGCCGCCGCGCGGGTCTCGAATGCCGAATTTTGCATCGTAGGTGAAATCGGCATGCCCAGGGCGCCAAAGCTTTGCTATCTCGGAATAATCCGAAGATTTTTGATTGGTATTTTCAATCAGAATCGCAATTGGAGTACCGAGCGTAAGCCCGTCCATGACTCCGGAGAGAATCCTGCACTTATCCGCCTCTTTTCGCGGCGTGGAGATATCCGATTGCCCCGGCCTGCGCCTGTCGAGCTCAACTTGAATCATCTCTTCTGAAATCCGTATCTTAGACGGGCAGCCGTCTATGACACAGCCAATGGCAGCTCCGTGGCTTTCCCCGAAGCTTGCAACCCTAAAATTACGTCCAAAAATATTGCCGCTCATTAGTGACAATGAAAGCCATATATGCCATGGCTTCAAGCATAAAATGGAACTAGCCTATTTTCCGAGGAGCGATTCAACGTGAGTTTCAAGCTTAATTCCCGCTCTATCTGCCTCCGCCTGGAGTTCCGAATATGGCTTAAGCGCGGCCGCCTCAACCTCAACAGTGGAAAAGGGCAAAGGCAGCATAAATTTGTCCCAAGCTTTGTTTATCTTAATAAAGTGTCTGTAGCGCGAGCGTATTATAAGCATATTCGCCCCCGATAGCTCCGCGACTTTCAAGGCTCCGCCCTTTATGTGGTACATTGGCCCGCGTGGACCATCGGGCGTTATGCAGATGTCGCCGCCGCATTTAAGCTCATCGACAAGCTCCCTTATAGCAAGCGCTCCCCTTCTCTTTGAAGAGCCTCTTATAGCCGATACGCCAAAGAATTTGAACATTGCAGCAAGTGCCGCCCCGTCTTTACTGGGGCTTATTAGACCGCTCATCTTGTCGTTTTTCCGGTAGCGAACCTTGAGCATAGGCGTTATAAATATGCGATTGTGCCATATAAGGACAATCATCGGCCCCTTTGAGCGAAACATGCGCGCAGTTTCCTCAGAGCATTTAAAGCGGATTGTGGCCTGCCACAACTTAATAATCCAACAGACCACAAAAATCGCCGCGTTTTGCCAAAAAGGCGCTTCGCTTACATCTACATTTAAAGAGGGCTCCTTCATTCAAAAAAATAAATGCAAGCGAGAATACAAAAGGCGAAAGCTTATGCAAATTAAAAAAGTCAAAAAGGCGCTAAGAGTAAACGCTAACAGACATTATGCGCGCGTATTTATCGCCGTTTGAGACAAAGTCTCTAACTATTAGCGCGCGGCATTTTGTCTTATTTAGCTTTAGTTTTAAGACTTTGCGCCAATTGCCCTCAACTTTTGCAAGCAAGACTTCGCGCCCGTCGGCATCGAGCGCAAATACATTGAAATCCCGCAAAATTTCGGGCTGAGGGCCCCAGTGCATTCTATTTAAATAGGCATTACTCTTAGACATGGTAAGCTCCCTGTAACCCGAATCTAAGACAAACTCTACATTTGATACTTCAACGGGCTTTTCCCATTCAAGAACTAGCTGTGGCTTTGCCGCAAGCTCGGCAATCCAGCGGTTTTTGCGCTCTCCCTTAAATTCTATTGCAAATCCGTTTGCAACATTTTGAGGATCTGTGCCCAAAGCGCTGGAGCTTGCGGAAATTTTCGCACCTTTAGCCAAGTCCGAAGGGTCCGTATTTTTTACACCGACGATTGCCTGATTTGCCCTAAGAAGCGCCTGTTGAACATCAGCTACAAGTTGAGGATTTTTCCAAAGCGACTGCGGCGAAAGCCCGTTTTTGCAGGCAAAATACGCGCACGTTCCGGCGGCCTGCCCGACTGAGGCGCAAGTTGCCATTACGCGAGTTGAAGTAAAAGCCACGTGCGAGCAACTTATGTTTCTGCCAGCCATCATCATATTTTCAATATCTTTTGAAATGAGGCAAGCCAGGGGGATATTGTAGTAGTCGGCGCCCTGAATCTGCCTGCAGGGCTGGCGATTTGTGGCATCAAAGCCCTCCTTTGGGTGGTCGTCCATAGACCAGCCGCCGACAGCAACAGAGTCCGTAAAATTCTTCCAATTTCCGCGTATATCGCGCTCCGTCAGAGTGTATAGCCCGCGAACTCTGAAAGTCTCGCGCCTTCCGGGCAGCATTCCGATTGAATCCAGAGCCCTATTTTCTGCCTCCGGAAATTTGCCGCTATTTTTAATGTAATCCCAAATCCCCAAGATTACGCTGAGAAGCTCGTGGCGAATTAGAGCGCCTTGGGATATTGCGTCCATATTTCCGCCCAATTCAATCCACCAATATCCGTACTCCAAATTATTAGAATTTATATCTCTAAATTTGAGCATATCGGGCGTTATTTTGCGGGCCCACGATGGGGCTTTAAAGGGCATAGGCCGCCCATAGTCGCGCGAAGTAAACATTATGCTCGAGCCCTGCCTTGTTCCCTGTGGGTCAAAGCCCGACAAGCTTTCGCCGTAAGTTTCGGGCAAATCGCGCCCCGACATAAGTTCGGCATCGACCTCTGCCGCCAAGCGGCTATCGCCCGTGCAATCTATGAATACATCGGCTTTAATTTCGTAGAAAGAGCGCGTTGAATCCGAGCGGGCGTAGGCTAACTTTACGCGATTGTTTTCGACTGCAGCCCCGCACAAATCCGTATCTAAAAATAGCGATATGTTTGGTTCGGAGACTACCTTATCATACAAGAGCAAATCCCAGAGTTCCCATTCTTTTTGAGGGTTTTTGATTATATTTTCCAAGAGGATTTCCTCAAGTATTCCCCCTTCTCTAAAGCCCGTGTTTTGGTAGTGCATTCCGAGCGGATGCATTTTGATTTCGCTGCTGGAGTTGCCGCCAAGTCTGGAGCGGTCTTGCAGCAAAATAACTTTTGCACCCAATCTGGCGGCGGAAACTGCAGCACATATACCGGCGAGACCTCCACCTGCAACTAGGATATCGCAAGTTAATTTTTGTTTTTTTAAAGCCTTGTCGCAAATGGCGGCAGTGTTTGAGATAAGTGAGTTTGAAGAATTACCCTCAACTAATTTCTCACCTGACTGCTCGGCTTTGGCGGATAAGGGAACTTGCGCAAACAGGCAATATGCGCCTAGTATTGCTGATTTTTCAAAGAAATTTCGCCTATTCATAGAGTTGGATAGAGTTATGATTCAAAGTAAATGAGTGAAATACACGGTAGGTATGCTAAAGAAAGCAGGCGAATTTAAACAAAAGAATAATTTAACATCTGTCCATATTTGGATATAAAGACGGGAAAGAATTAGGTCTTAGAGAACAGATAAAAAAATTTTAAAATAAAAAATTGACAAAGGCTTTTTGATTCGTAGCTTGTAGTGCTTTCAAAACAAGGGGTGGTGGTTCAGTTGGTTAGAATGCTGGCCTGTCACGCCGGAGGTCGCGGGTTCGAGTCCCGTCCATCCCGTAATTAAATCGAAAAAAACAGCAAGGTGTAAACCTTGCTGTTTTATTTTGCAAATAATTGCGAAAAGCGCAGCTTTGCGAACAAGATTAGCAAAATAAAATATGCGTTTAAGCCTGTTTTTTGAGATTTACCGTATATGTGAGACGGGAGGGCCCTAAAGGCAATCCCGTCCATCCCGTAATTAAAAAAGCGCTCAAACGAAGGTTTGGGTGCTTTTTTATTTTGAGGAAGACGGCGGGACGAGAAGCCGCGAAGCGGGTTTGACCAGCTTTAGCTGGGTAGCTTCGCGCAAGCGAAGACCCCGAAGGAGTTAAGCGAAGCGAAACTCCGAGTGGGCGAGACATTTGACCTTGGGCAAATGCGAGTACAATCCCGTCCATCCCGTAATTAATAAAGCGCTCAAACGAAGGTTTGGGCGCTTTTTTTATTGGGTCAATACCAAAGGTTGTGGAATAGGTTGATTTTTTAGATTTGTCTTTCATA
>URYY01000096.1 GCA_900552245.1 uncultured Opitutales bacterium
GCCTAAACTGCGGCTTGGGCGGAAGCGGAGCGGGCCTCTTTGAGACCATTGGCGGAATTTTTGGAAGCGGCGCAGGCCTCTTTGCAGTATCCACAGGCTTTTCAGGCTGAACCGCCTTGGCGGGCTCGGGCTGCTTTACAGGCTCCGCAGATTTCTCTGCGTGCTTTGCCTCTTCTTTTTTCAAAGCGGGCTCCGCCGCTTCGGAGATTTTTTGCGGCTCATCAACTTTTGCCTCCTGCTGCTTGCTAAGCAAGGCCTCCTCAACGTCGGCGGGCTTTTCCTTAGCTTCCGCAACAGGCTTTTCAGGAGCCTTCTCTACGGGCTTCTGAGGCTTGTCTTGCTCCGCTTTTTTTACTTCAGCCTCGGCCGACTTTTCCTCCTTGGCCTTTTGAATGTCCGCTGTTATAATATCTATGTACAGAGACGATATGGAGCTTGAAACTGTCTTTAAGTCTTCAGTAAAGCCGTATATGCTCTTGCGCTTATTTATGAAGTCCAATAGCTCCTTTGCGGGAACCCCGACTTCTTTTGCTAATACATGTATGCGAACACCCATTTTCTATCCTTTAAATTTATCTTGCCCCGGCCGCTAAATTCTAAGCTCCGTAGGACCTCACAGTTTCTATGATTTGCGCGGCCTCAGCCGGTGAAAACCCCATTTCAATCAAGTCTTCGGCATCGACATCGTGGAATGTCTCTATGCTATTTAGACCGTTATTTGCAAGGACAACCGCCTGATGCTCACTGATGTTTGGCAATATCTGCGCCAGAGATCCGGCAGCCGCGTGCAGCTTTTCCTTAAGCCCTGAAACTTCGCGAGCCTCTTTTTGTATGTCGAGCTTCCAGCCAAGCAACTTTGAGGTGAGCTTTGCATTCTGCCCCCTCTTGCCTATCACCACCGACAAATCATCTTCGGAAACTTCAAACTTTATTGTTCTAGAGCGGCTGTCAACGTTTATGTTCTTTGCCACAGCCGGCTTTATGCACTCCTCCAAGAGCAGTGCGGGATCCTCGTAATATTTTATTACGTCTATCTTTTCGCCATTTAGCTCGCGGACGATACTCTTAACCCTTGAACCGCCGGCACCTACGCAGGCGCCAACCGGATCTATGCGGGGATCCTTGCTCGATACCGCAAGCTTTGTCCTGTATCCGGGCTCTCGCGCGTGGGCTTCTATCTTCACGCTGCCGTCTGCAATTTCGGCGACCTCAAGCTCAAAGAGCCTCTGCACAAACTTGTAATTTGCCCTGCTTAAAATAATCTCGGGGCCGCGCGGAGTATTTTCTATTTCAAGCAGTAGACACCTTATCCTATCGCCGTTTCCAAAATCCTCGCCCGGTATGGACTCGCGCCTGGGCAGTATTGCCTCGGCCTTGCCCAAATCGACAACGAGCGTCCCCTTCTCGCGGCGGCGGACAGTACCGGTAACGATATCGCCAACTTGGTCTTTAAATTCGTCGTAGACTCTCTCTTTCTCAAACTGGCGCACGCTCTGGGTTATTATCTGCTGCACGTTCTTTGTGACGATTCTGCCAAGCGATGGCAAATCTATCTCGCGCAAAACTTCGTCGCCAATTTTCGGATTTGGCAAATAAAGCTTGGCCTTATCTATATGTATCTCCGTAGCTGGATCCGCCACGGAATCGGTAACTTTCAGCGCTACCCAAGCCTTTATTGCGCCGTTTTTAGGATTTATTTCAACGCGCAAGTCCTGGCCATAGTGCGTGGAACTCTTGGCGGCAGCCTGCTTTATGGCCGCAGAAATCTTTTCGATTAGCGCCGCGCGGCTAATCTGCTTTTCCTTCTCCATGTATTCCATCACGGCGAGTATTTCGCTGTTTTTGCTCATAGGTAATCTCCGGTTTTTCGTTTAAATTCTATCAATGAACCACTTGACAAAAAAAAGCGGGTGCAAAACCCACTTTCCAGCCAGGAGTCCAATTTTTCATTCTATATACTCTACACTTTACCCATATTGTCAAGTACTATTATGCTAAGTGTAAGAGGCAAAACTTTTTTTGCGCTAATAAGCGCGAAAGCACAGCGGCAATGCGCAAAATATCAAAAACAAGACCTCCCACAAAAAAGCAAAGGAGGCCCGGACCATACTCCGAGCCTCCCTAAATAAACCTGCCCTAGGCGCATTTAAGCACAAAGTCTAGCGCAAGACCTTGTTTGTCTGAGGGTCTAATATTCTGAAATTCTCCACGTGGTAAGTCGGGTCGGCCCTGAAAGTAAGCTTTAGGTTGTAGGCCTTCTCAAGATCTACGAGGTACTTGTAATCCTCGGTCTGCATGAGCTTAAGATTGTCGGGATGCAGCAAAATAAGCATTGCAATTTCTTTTGCATCGCCCTCTCTTGCGCGTATGCCGCGCGCGATTGCAACAATCTTTCGCTGAATTTCAACGCTCATTGTGCGCGAGCTCTTTACTATTCCCTTGCCGCCGCAATAGGGGCAGGTAGAATAGATTTCGCTTGCGTTTGACTGGTGATGGCGCTGGCGGGTCATCTGCATAATTCCAAGTTGGGAAATCGGCAGAACTTGGCTCTTTGCCTTGTCCTTTTCCATCTCTTCCTTGAGGCGCTTGTAAACTGCCTGCCTGTCCTTTCGGCTCTTCATATCTATGGTGTCCAGTATGACAAGCCCGCCTATGTTCCTTAGCTTAACCTGCCTTGCGGCCTCTGTAACGGCCTCGAGGTTTGCCTGCAAAATAAAGTCTTTGCCGTCTTCCGACTTGCCCTTGTGCGAGCCCGTATTTACGTCTATTGCAGTCAGAGCCTCCGTCTCGTCTATAACGATTTCGCCTCCGGAAGGCAGCGACACCCTGCGCTGGAAGGTCTGCGTTATCTGCTTTTCTATGTTGTAGCGCTCAAAAATCGGAATATTGTCTTTGTAGAGCTGAACTTTGGAGCAGGCTCTGCGGGAAGTCCGCGCAACTGAGGCCAATATCTTTTCGTAATTCGTGCGCTCGTCTATTAGTATCCTGTCGGTCTCCTCTGTCAAAAAGTCGCGAGCGGTGCGCTCGATTATGTCGGGCTCTTTATAAAGCAGAGCCGGCCCCTTTTCGTTTTCAATTTTTAACTGAACTTCGCGCCAGATATTTAAAAGCCAATTTAAGTCGCGCACAAAGTAGGTCCAGCGCTTGCCCTGCCCCGCCGTGCGGACAATCACGCCCATGCCTTCCGGTATCTTCATAGAGCGCAATATCTTCTTAATTCTATCGCGCTCTTTTCTATCCTCAATCTTGCGCGAAATTCCGCATTGGCCGGCGTAGGGCATCAAGACCAAGTAGCGGCCGGGAATCGCAATATTTGTCGTAACTCTCGGCCCCTTTGTGCCAATTTGAGTCTTGGTAATCTGCACTATTATGTCGGTACCTATCGGAAACTTTTCGGGAATATCCTTGTTTGAAAGCTTTAAATTCGCGTTTTTCTTCTGCTCCTTCGAGCGATTCTCGCGCACGATTTCGTAGGAGTTGTCGGAAGTTGCAGATGGGAAAATATCCCAGTAGTGCAAGAAGGCGTTTTTCGGCTGGCCTATATCGACAAAAGCCGCCTTAAGTCCGGGCTCGAGATTCTGAATCTTGCCCTTAAATATGGCGCCAACCATACTCTCGTCCCCGGGGCGCTCTGTCTCGAACTTCTGCATAACGCCGTCTTCGAGGAGCGCCACGCGCTTTTCTAGAGGCTCAACATTTATCACCAATTCGCGATAGGGCCCCTCCTCGTGCTTTAAAAGCCTTATTATTTTTTCCCAGAGCGGGCGCTTTTTTGCCCTAAGTTTTGCCTCCGCATTTAGTTGCGCTTCTGAAACAGGCTCGACCACCTCTTCGGGCGGACGCTTTGAAAGCTCCTCGTCTATGGGACTTTGCTGTATCTGACTTATCTCTTCATTCATTGTTGCTTAATTTTTATATCAAGCGGCAACTTATGTTTTTAGTCGAATTGCTGCCTGTGCCTGTAAACGCTCTGCACAAGACCTAGCAATATCGAACAAGTCAAAACAAAAGAACCGCCATAACTTAACATTGGCAGGGGAAGACCCGTCACGGGCATCACGCCCAGAGTCATCCCCACATTTATAAATACGTGCGTCGCGAGCATGGCCGCTATGCCCACGCATAGGTAGGTTCCGAATCTATCCCGCGCCGTCTGCGCCGCCCGCAAACAGCAAAATAGAATCAGAATCCCCAAAAGTAAAATTGCGGCAAAACCGCCCACAAAGCCGGACTCCTCCGCCAAAACTGCGAAAATGAAGTCGTTGTAGGCCACAGAGCTCGGCAGATAGCCAAGCTTTGCCTGAGTTCCCTCGCCCAGACCCTTGCCGAAAATTCCGCCGCTGCCTATGGATATGAGGCTTTGCTTCACATTCCACATAACACCGCGCCCCTTTGGATCTACAACCTCAGGTGCGGCAAAAGCCAAAATCCTGTTTCGCTGATAGTCCTTTATGGGTAGTGAAAAATGCGTGCTTCCGTAAGCGTTTTTACTCGCCGATTCCATCGCCGACATTTTTGTCCTTTGCAGGAATGAAGCGTAGCCTACGGAGTCTATTGCAACCGCCCCTATCAAGACGGCAAAGGCCGCAAGCGCCGCTACAAAAAAGCGCTTTGACAGGTTTGAGACATACAATATTGCAAAAGCCATTGGGGGAAAAACAAGGGTAGAGCCTAAGTCCGGCTGCAAAAAAATCAACACTATTGGTATAAATATTACAAGCGCTATGCGCAAAAGCACATTGAGCGACTGCTTTACCGTTCCGATTTTCGAGCGCGCCAAGATTGCCGCTACCATTATGCAAGTGCCTATTTTTGCCATTTCGGACGGCTGAAGGGAGAAAAATCCAAAATCCAGCCAGCGAGTCGCGTTGTAGCGGCTCTGAACAAATGGTATGTTTATTGCAGTATACTCCTTTATTACAAGCGGAATTAGCAAAACTATTGAAGCTATGTAAATCCACTGCGCATAGACAAAGCACTTCTCGTAGTCAATTCTAGACACCGCGAAATAGACGCCGGCTCCCAGTATAAAAAACAGAAACTGTTTGAACCAAAATTGCGCAAACAGCGGAATTTCGTCCATATTGTAGCTCTGCGAGGTGTATATAAATGCGAGGCTCATGAGGGCAAGCAAGAGCGCGCAGACCGGCATTGCCCTGTCGCTTCTCACTTTTTTTGCGGATATATCCGCATCGCTATTCGATATTTTGCCCCACATAGCTATTAGCTTACTACATCCACCGATAGGTATCTGCTGACGTCAACTCCACCCTTTCTAGCCTCGTAATCTGCGAGCTGCTCCTTGTCGATAGTCACAAAATTTACGTATTTTGCGCTTGGATTTGCAAGCCAGAGCCCGCATACGCTGGAAGGCGGATACATCATAAAGTTCTCCGTAAGCCTTATTCCCGTCTTTTTTTCAACGTTTAAAAGCTCCCAAATTGTCGCCTTCTCTGAGTGGTCGCCCCACATCTTGTAGCCGCAGGCTGGGCGAACACCCATGCAGCTTGCAAAGGGGCGCATTTTAATTTCATTTATGTAGCGCGCGTAGGCCTCGGCAAGCATATTGCAGAGAGTCGCAGCCAAAATAGACCGGTACTCATCGCCCTGCGCCTTCAGGCTTTCGACGTAGTTCTGAGCCTCCACTCCCGCAGTTGCCGCAAAAAGCCCGACGCAATCCGTAAGTCCGCTTTCCCGCGGCGCTACAAAATCAGCCGCACACGCGCAAACACCGTTTGTTGGCTTTTGGTTTCTAAAGAAGTGCAAAACTCCCAGAACCTTATCGTCAGCCCTGTGCAAAACTATGTCGTTTTGCCTTGAATTTGCCCTAAAGAAGCGCCACACCGCCTTGGGGCGCGCAACTTTCTTTAAGTTCTCAAGCTCGCCTTGAGCATCTTTTAAAAGATTCTTTCTGGCATCTTCATGTTCCACACCCTTTGAAGCTCCCTCAAGCTCCCAGGCAGAATAGAGCATATTCCAAGACAGAAACTTCTCGAGCTCTTCCACCGAATGGTCGCCGAGCCACAAGTCGAAACTCGCCGGCTTTGCGATATCCTCCTTTTTAAACTCCAAGGCGACTTTCTTTTGGCAGGCCTGAGCGTAGGGCAAAACCAGAGGGGCTTGGCCGCCAGAGCTTTCAAAGTCCTCTTTTAGTTTGCGCTGGCTCTCCTTGAGTTTCCTCGAAAATTCGCCGCTATCCGAAATTAAGTTTGAGCAGGCCTCCGCAACTACCGAGGCGTCTTCAACCCGCATGATGCTTCCGCTGTAAAGCGGCGCGAGTTTTACGGCCGTATGCAGCGTGCTCGTGCTCGCCCCGCCCACGATAATCGGAACTTTCATATTCTCGCGCTCAAAGAGCTTTGCCACGTTTGCCATCTCGTTTAAAGAGGGTGTTATCAGGGCGCTTAAGCCGACCAAGTCGGCGTCGCGGGCAGCCTCTAAAATCTTCTCGGCCTCGCACATAACGCCCAAATCGACAAGCTCGTAGCCGTTGCAAGTTAAGACCGAACCTACTATATTTTTACCTATGTCGTGCACGTCGCCCTTAACAGTGGCAATCACGACTTTGCCGCGCTTGGCGGAGGAATCTTTAGACATGTACTTATCCAAGACAGCCACCGCCTTTTTCATGACTCTCGCGCTCTTTACCACCTGCGGCAAAAACATCTTGCCCTCGCCAAAGAGGTTTCCGACATGTTTCATCGCAAGCATAAGCGGCCCCTCTATGACTTTTAGCGGGTCTTTTAACTCCGCGTAGAAGTGCTCCGTGACTGCCTCTATTTTATCGTCCAAGCCCTTTACAAAACAGCGCTTCAACTTCTCATTCCAATCCAGAGACTCAAAGTCGTCATGGCGCGCATGAGACACCGCACTGGCACTGGCCTTTATGGATTCAGCCTTTTCAAGCAAGGCCTCCACTGCTCCATGCCCCTTATTTAAAATTACGGCCTCAACCAAATCCCGCAACTCAGGCTCTATATCGTCGTAGTTTGCAAGCATTCCTGCGTTTACGATTCCAAAGTCAAGCCCCGCCTTTCTAGCGTGGTATAGGAATACGGAATGCATAGCCTCCCTCACGGGATTATTGCCCCTAAATGCGAAAGATATATTGCTCACACCCGCGCTTGTGCGCGCGAGCGGGCAGAGCTTTTTAATTTCGCGCACGGCCTCTATAAAGTTCACGGCATACGCATCGTGCTCCGGAATGCCCGTTGCAACTGTAAGTACGTTTGCGTCAAAAATTATATCTTGCGGCTTTATTCCAACGCTCAAAAGCAGGTCGTAAGAGCGCTTGCAGATTCGCACCTTGTCCTCTTTAGTTACAGCCTGCCCCTTTTCGTCGAAGGCCATAACTAATATCGCAAAGCCGAATTTTTTAATCTCTAGAGCCTTGCTCAAGAAGGCCTCCTCGCCCTCCTTTAGGCTTATAGAATTTACTATGCCCTTGCCTTGAACGCACTTTAGCCCCGCAAGCAAAGTCTGCCAGTCGGAAGAATCTATCATGGTGGGCACTCTCGCAATTTCGGGCTCGGCGGCTAGCATATTTAGAAACGTGCGCATGCAGGATTTTGAATCGAGCATGGCCTCGTCGAAATTTACGTCTATGGCATTTGCGCCGTTTTCAACCTGCGCGTGCGCTACCGACACTGCGTCTTGCCACCTGCCCTCGCGCACCATCTTTTTGAAGGCCAAGCTGCCCATCACGTTCGTGCGCTCGCCGACAAAAACAAAGGGCGCGCCCGACTTTTTGAGGCGCAAGACTTCAAGCCCCGCCAAGCACATATCTTCAGACTCTTGCCTAGGCTTGCGCGGCGGATATTTTGAGCAGGCCTCCACAACTGCCTTAATGTGCTCCGGAGTCGTTCCGCAGCAGCCGCCTATTACATTCAAAAGGCCGTCGGCTGCGTAGGCTTGCAAGTGCCTCGCCATCTCCTCCGGACTTTGATCATAGCCGAACTTTGAGAGCGGATTGGGCAAGCCGGCATTCGGATAGCAATGGGTGTAGCACTCCGCAATTCTGTCGAACTCCTCTATGTAGGGGCGCATCTTTTCAGCCCCAAGCGAGCAATTTAAACCCACAAACAGCGGCTCTGCGTGCTTTATAGACTCGTAGAAAGCGGATATTGTCTGCCCGCTTAAAATTCTGCCCGACAAGTCGGAAACCGTCATGCTAACCGCTATCGGAATATCCAGAGAAATTTCATCTTTCAGCGTAAGATAGGCGTATATCGCGGCCTTTACATTCAGCGTGTCAAAACTAGTCTCAAGCAAGAATAGATCGACCCCGCCCTCGTAGAGGGCCCTCATCTGCTCGCGGTAGGAACTTTCAAGCTCGTCGAAAGTCACGGCGCGCGCCGCAGTGTCGTCGGAGTTTGGAGGTATGGAGGCGGTCTTATTCATGGGCCCTATCGAGCC
>URYY01000097.1 GCA_900552245.1 uncultured Opitutales bacterium
GCTCGCCCACCCTCACGCTAGCGGGAAATGGTGTTATGAACATTAAAGACGGCGCATATTTGGGCAATGACTTCGACGGAGGCGTGCGCCAGTATTACGTCTCAATTAGCGAAAATTCTGCGCTAAATCTCTCAAACGGAGGTATTATGCGCATGTCTGCTTGGAATGGGAATACCAATATAGTAAATGTCTCGGGCAGCGGTAGCATAAATATAGACGCAGGTACCTTAAATGCGGCTTCATACGTAAACAAAACCGGCTACTTCAACTTTTCTGGTTCATCCTCTTTAAATGTAAAAAATGGAGGAAAGATTATCTCCGACAGTGCTTCGGCGACTCGCCATAGCGCATGGATTTTTAGCGACAATGCTTCAATTGTCATAGAAGGGTCTGGGAATTCCGTGACTATGGGTTCATTAAACGCCTCTGATACAACTAAGATAAGCTTTGTGGCCGATTCGGAGGGGATTAGCACCTTGCAGCTTCTTGCACCGGCGGCCGCAGATCAAGTAGAGTCCGGATCGGATGCAGTTTACCTTTCAAGCATATCTTCAATAATTTCCATAGATTTCAGCAATCTGTATATTGAACCGGAATCGATTTTGGAGTTTTTCATCATAAGCTCCGAGCACGAGTGGGATATGTCTAAGTACATTTCAAGTTCCGAAAGCGGCAGCGAGTACGTTGAGATAATAAAGAAGAATGCCGCCGATACTTGGTACATAGACCAGTTTGGTAACACGCTCTACATATCTTACACGGCAGCTGTTCCGGAACCTGCCGCAGTTGCTGCGATTTTTGGCGCAATGGGGCTATTGCTTGCGTTATTGCGCCGCAGAAGCTCTTAGAAATTTTGCAAATTGAGGGCGCTTTTTGGCGCCCTTTTTTTCTTGTTTTGCATTTGCGATTTTGTTTTCATTATCCGAGTGATGTCTGGAGCGAGAAATGCAGCGTTTAGCAATTTGCTGAGCCGAAGTTTAAGGAGGCTATTGTGGCTACTTAGCCTTGGTTTGCTCGGTAGTTTTCGAGGCTCTTACACATCGCTTAAGTTGCCCTCAAAGCGTTTTGAGTTTATTGCGGACTACGCCTTGCTTGCGCTATTTTTGGCTATGATTTTTTCCGGCGCGTACAGGTTACTTTTGTATTTTGATTTGCTAGGCGGCTTTCACTATTACATGCGCAAGGCTATTTTTACAGCGTTTATGGCTCCGAGCCTGTACGTCCTATTTTTGGGAGAGTGCCGCAGATTAAACGATATGGGCCTTTGGCGAGGGCTTATAGTCTTAAATTTTGTTCCCACATACGGCTTTGCGGGGCTTTTGCTAGTGCTTGCCCTGTGCCCCAGATTGGCGGGGCGCTAAATTTTTTACTTGTTAAATTTGTCCAATGTTTTAGAAGCGTAGCAGATTATGAAAGAGGCTATATGGGCATTGGAAGACGAGCTTAAGCGCCTGCAGGCGGAGGGCTGCGAGGGGCTGAGCATAGACGATTCGGCCCTAGAGGCACTTGCAAAGTTTGCGCGCAGAAGTGATGGGCAGGAATTGCCCGATACTCCGGAGCTTGTAAAATTTGCACAAAAAATTGACTTTAATCCCAAAAAGTTGGAAGAGAGGCGCCAGGTCATGCCAAGGAAGGCAAAAGTAGTTGCGGACGGTTTTCAGATAGCGGAAATTCCAAGCCCCAAAGCTTTCAAGTTGCCGGACGGCGATAAAGCTGCCAGGTGGAATGCCTTGCGCGATATTGTTTTGGGCGACGAGGTTTGCGCCCAGCACTTGCGCCCCGGCAAGAAAATCGTCTTTGGAATCGGAAATTTGGACGCCGACATATTCTTTTGCGGAGAAGCTCCGGGGGCTGACGAGGAGATTCAGGGAGAGCCCTTTGTCGGCAAGGCTGGCCAGCTTTTAACAAAGATAATAGCAGCCATGGGGCTTAAGCGCGAAGACGTTTACATAGGCAATATAATGAATTGGCGCCCGGAACTGCCGACTCGAACGGGGAATCGCCCGCCGACTCAAGAAGAGATGGCGTATTGCCTTCCGTACCTGAAGGCCCAGCTTGAGATTGTTAAGCCAAAGGTTGTGGTGGCGCTTGGAATGACCGCCGTAAACGGCCTCTTGGGCTACGATCCAAGCCGCCGAATGGGGAAAATCCGCGGCACTTTGCAGGATTTTGAGGGGGCAAAGCTAATGATTACCTACCATCCCTCCTTTTTGCTTCAGTACGCCTCTGCAGAAAAAAAGCGGCAGGTTTGGGAAGACATGTTGGCGGTCATGGAGTATGTTGGCTTGCCCATATCTGCAAAGCAGAGATCTTACTTTCTTGCTAAAAAGTAAATTTTTTTCAAAATTTGCGGCAACTTCTCAGCTTTTTTTATTTTGCTTAAGTGGATTTTCTCGGCATATTTTGTAGCGTTTGCGGCATTTTTCTTTCCGCTTTTAGCGCGATGTTTTCGCCTGTTGAAAAGGCCTTAATATTGGCTTGTTTGCTGGGTCTTGCTTTTTTATGACCGTATATGGTCTGAACTTTAAATTTTTGTACTTTTTTATTTTAAACTTTGTTTTATATTTTAAAAATGTGTTGACAGAGGCGATTTTATTATATTTTTTCTACTTGAAAAATTAAAACGACGTTTGAGATTTAAAACGAATATGAAAGTTAAAACTAATATTGCCTTGGCGGCGGTAACGCTTGCGGCCGCGACAGGATATGGAGCCAACATAGTTATGCAAGGCTCGGAGGCTCAGACCTCTTTTGATATTACAAATCCCGCTTCTTGGGGGGTCGAGGCCATAAGTGCGGAAGACTACGCAACGATAACGACAAACGGCGATATCCCTACTGAGGCTTACATAGGTTCTGATCAGACTTTTTCACCGGCTACCTTAAGCTTGCAGAATAATGCCCATCTTGTCGCAAGTGGTAGTGGTTCTACAATAACTAATTGGTTCAAATGATGGTTCAAACGTTTTAGTTGAGATTTTGGGTTCCGGCAACACCTACGCCATAGATGCTACAAATCGTTCGTTCATGATGGGTGCGTTCAACAGCACTTATGGATCAAATAAGATATACGTTAGCTCTTCAACTTCAAGCAATCGCAATTCTTTTAGCATTTCGGGTGTAAATATATTTGTGAAACTCAATTCCTCAGCCGGATCAACAGCCTCAAATACAATTTCTATAGGCGATAACAGCGACTCTGAATTTACCGGAAATATCAGTATAGGCGGTTCGGAAACTTCGGCCGCTGCCGGCGGAAGTGTCACCTTTGAGATGATAGGGACTAATTCTACAATGAGATTTTGGCGAGATTCTAATGTTGGAAATAGCAATAGTGGTGGAACACAATCGGGGGGTAGTTCAAAAATTTTAATTTCGGGCAGCGGCAACACTTTTAATTCCGTCGGTACAACCGTTTGGATGAATAAGACAATGACAGGCGGCAGCAATTCATTTGAAATTAGCGGTAAAAATAATACCGTAACTTGGCAGAATATTCAGGTTGGCAGTGCGTCTTCTACGGGAGGAAGCACAA
Source organism: uncultured Opitutales bacterium (assembly GCA_900552245.1). Classification (GTDB taxonomy): domain Bacteria; phylum Verrucomicrobiota; class Verrucomicrobiia; order Opitutales; family Intestinicryptomonadaceae; genus Intestinicryptomonas. The sequence continues at coordinate 3,536 of URYY01000097.1, forward strand.
AGATTTCAGTCGAGGGAAGCACTCACAGTATTAGGGCTACGGACCAGTTAGGCGTATATGGTTCTGAACTTACCGACTCTGACGGCAATGTTACCGCAGTAAATGGCGGCTCGGTGGAATTTATCGCAGACGAGGGTGGATTCTCTTCTATAAGTGTTGGTAGGGTTGTGGCTTTTGATGGTATTTTGAGCATAGATTTTTCAAATATAGATGCCTCAGAGGGCGATTATCTGGAGTTTGCGCTCATAACCGCCAATAGCGATTGGTCAAATATAGCCGATAAGTTAATTTCAACTAGCAGCGACAGCGAAAATGCCCATCTAAACGTGATAACAAAAAATGAAGAAGATACGTGGAAGCTAATATACAATGGCACTTCTCTGTATGTCGCGTACACCTGCGTTCCCGAGCCTTCGAGCTTTGCGGCGGTATTTGCTCTAGGGGCTTTAGTTGTGGCTTTTGCGCGGCGCAGGGGCAAATAATTTTTTCATAGTAAAGATAAGGTTAGAACTCAAAGGGGTGCGGCGCTTGGCGCCGTGCCCCGCTCTTTTTTGATTTTGCGGGGGCTTGGCGCTTTTGGGGAGGGCATAAACTAGACAAGCCCAGTTGGCCTTCGTGGTTTTGGCTAAGAACTTGCCTAGAGACTGTTCTTTGCCTGCGCCTTTTCTGAGCTTTTAAGGATTTATTTTCCCATTTAGCTTGCCGTTTACTCTTGCGTAAACTCAAGAATGTGAATTTGGGCCTTTACGGAAGTCTGAGTTTTTACCATATTTTAGCTTTGTCTTGCACTTTTATTGGCCTACTTTTATGACCCAAAGCATTTTTTCAAAAGTATGCAAGACGCGTAGATACAGTAGCTTTGCTCCCAAAAAGACTCGGTCTTATTTTTTCATAGACATCGAGATGTCCATATCCTTCGCGCGCGTGCGGATTATTAGCGAATAGACTTTGCGGGGCGGGTGAGTGCGCGTTATAACTTCGGGGGCTTCCGAAATTATGGCAATCATTGGGCCTCCGAGCTCGTTTTTTATCGCAAATTCGCGCTCGCCAACTTTGAAGGTAAATGCGCCTTTAAAGGCCGCAGCTTCAGAATTTTTCAGGAATTTGTACGCGCCGCCTTGCTCTGCGAATTTCACTTTTTTTGTCGGGCTTGGCAGTTGCGGCTTTTCAAAGAAGTTTAGGACGTAGTCGTAAGTGTGTTCCTTATCGCTTTGCGCCTTGAAGTTATCTTCAAGCTCCCCGTTTTTTACCGCGCATTTTCTTAAGAGCTTAACGCCTTCATAGAGCCCGTCGCACTCAACTTCTATTTCAGCTCCATCGCTATTTGCCTTAAAACTCTTAACTTTTCCTGCTGCCTTCGGATTTTTTATGTTCATGCTCTTAAAATCGACAAGTACCGTATTGTGCGAGAGCGTCTGTTTGTGCCAATTTACGTAAACGGGGGTTGAGTAGCTGAAAGTGCCTGGGTCTAGCAGAATTTCGCGCTTGCCGTCGTGGTAGGCTATTGATAGCTTGTCGGCGTGGGTGTGGTCGTTGTCGCTGTAGCCGTAGAGCATGGTGAGCGTGTTTTTGCCGTCGCGCAGGCTGGCGATGCCGGCAACTTTGAAGTTTGAGCTCTGGGGCGTAAAGGGGGTATTGTCGGGCTTAATTTCCAAGTTGTTTAGGAGGGCGTACTTTGAGTCGCGGGGGCTTGAGGCGTAGATGCGCGAAAGCATCTCAAGCATTTGCTTATCTCCGGTTCTCGCAAATCCGATTTCGTAGAGTTCGGCGTTTGAATTCATATTTGAGGCGTATCCGCAGTCGCCGATTGATGGAAAGCTCATATCCGAATTTAGGCAGTTGGGAACGTTCTTAAACATATTTACGAACTTTTCGTCAAAGAGGTTTATCCCGCTATTTCTGAGCGCGTTTGCCGTTAAGAGCATGGCCTTTAGCGCGTAGTAGTGGTAGCCCGCCGAGAGTTCGTAGACCCAAGAGTCGGCATTAACCATAGTTGGGAATTGCTCGCGGAAGCCGTACTTGCCCTCAACGGCGCTCTTTATAAGCTTATCGTCTTTTAGGATTACACCAAGCGAGGCGCGGCAGGCGTTGTTCCAAGCCTGCCAGTTGTATTTGTCAAAGCGCGTGCTTATCATATTCGCGCCCTCGCGGAAGAGGTTTTTTTCGACTTTTTCGCGCTCTTGCGGGGTGAATGTGTCGCGCACTAGCTCGTAGGCGGGGCAGACATCTGCAAAAAATCCGCTGTCTTCAAGCCATTGCTCGAACATCTTGCCCCAGTAGCCGTTGTTTTTGCGCGCGAGAAATTCCGCGGAAAAGTTCGGGTAATTCGGATAAATTTCAGCGTATTTTAAGAGAAGTTCCCGAGCCTTTTTTGCGTAGGAAGCATCTTGCGTAGCCGCGTAAATAAAGGCGCAATTTAAAATGTAGGGGTGGACGGAGTGCTGGTATTTATTTCGCCAGCCGGCGTCGTAATACTCGCCCTCGTAATTTTTCTTGCACTTGGGGCAGACGTGCCACTTGGGGTCGTCCAACTTTACTTCAAGCTCCACAAAATCGACGGGGCAGACGTAGTTTTGCCCGCGGCTTGTGATTTTTGTGGGCAAATCAAAGCCGAACTTTTCCCTCTCGGCAACTTGCGCCTTTAGTTTTTCGACTATTTTTTTGCCCCAGTCAGTTTGGGCTGAGGCCCTTATGTTTTCTAGGTCTTTTGAATCGAAAAACTTATAGTCTGCACCAATTGCGGGCAGAATAAATAAGAGTGAAAGTAGCAGGCTAGTTAGCAATTTATCCATAAGTAAAGCAAAGTTTCCGCATAGTATTGCGAAATTTCAGATTTTTCTCAAGCCTAGTTTTTGAAAGCCTTGCTCTAAATGCCAAATATGGTAAAAAAAAGACCCGCTTTTCGGTGGGTCTTGCATCTTTTCTTTCCCTAAGAGAGTGCAATTCTTTAAGGCTTAAATCTTTTTAAGTTCCTTTTCAACTTCCTGTTTTGCCTTGTTTAGATGCTCCTTTAGGGCGGATTCATCTTGCTTTAAATTAGTGGAATCTAGAGCTTTTAGATGCAGGAATTTTGCGACTTTGCCCTTTAGTTTTGAGCACTCCTTCTCAGCGTCGCCGGATAGTGTTATAACGCAGTCCCAATCCTTATTCACTATTTCTTTAAGGTAATCGGCCTCGGCCTTTGCAAGAGATTCGGCATTCTTTAGTTTGTCGATTGCAAGTGTCTGGAGCTTAATTTTTGGCTTATCAATTTCAATTTCCGTCATCTCTTCAGCGCAAGACTGGTCGGGGCAGAGCAATAAAACTGAGAGCACCTCGCCCTGCTCTTGACCGCTTTCGCGCGGCATTAGCTGATAGACTATAAATACGGCAATCGCTATTAGCGCTATCCATATTATTTTTCCGCCACAGCCGCCCTTACAGGCGCAGCATGACGATTGAGTTTCGCACGTTGAGTTGTTATCCATATACTTTCCTTTGTTGCTTACGTTAACTTAGTGTATCGTAATTTTCCGGCGCGGCAAAAGGGGAAAAAGAAAAGGCGGTCGAACAAGCGACCGCCTACGAATAAAAGAGTTAACTACTAAAGATAGAAAATAATTTATATGTGTTAACAAAAAAATAGCAATACTAAAAAAACAAAAAATCTTTATTCCTCCAAAAAGAGGCGGGTCGGTTGTGTTTTGTAAGGAGGCTAAGCCTCGCATTTTCAAGGTCTTTTGCGTTTGAAAATTCCATTATTGGCGCAAAGGCCGAATCGGTATTTGCAGAACTTAAGCGCGCAAATTTAGGCAGCTTTGCCGCTTGCTTTGAATTGAAAAATTCCTCCACCGCCTCTTGGGTAGCGCTTAAAAAAGCGCCCAAATTTAGAGCCTTTAGGATTTCGTAGCTATATACGCTTATTCGGCTTGCGCTTTTTTTATGGAAGAGTTTTTCCTCGGCGCTCAGAAATAGCTTCCTATATATGCGCTCATCGATATCTAGTCCGTTTAGGCAGGCGCTCTTTAGCGCCATAGCTTGCAGGGCAAGGGCTGCAAATTCGGCGCAGTCTTTTGTTGGGCGCAGGGCGAGTGCGCGCGGCTTTTGCCCGCGAATTTTTAGGTAGGCGCCGTCAGGCAGGGGCAGAAGCTTTCTTAAAGATGCAAATGTTATGTCGGCGCAGCTTTGCATAGCTTCTTTGGAAAAGGGCGCGAGTGTGTGGTCTGCAAGCAGTGTTACTTCCGGGTTTGCCTTTTTAAAATCGAGCCAAAAGCCTGAGTTAAAATTGCCGAAGTAGTTGACTGCAAGCACGATGTCGCAAGCTTTTGGAGTCTCTAAAAATTCGGGTTTAAGCTGGAGGGGAGAGTCGCTAAATTCAACTATCTCAAAGTGTTGCGAAAAGAACTTTGGAAGGCTTGGGCAGATGTAGCTTGGTATAAAAATCCTCTTTGAGTATTTTTTTAATTCAGGCAGGATTGAGCGCAGGGCGTCGCGGCCGCTTGCGTACAGTTCAATCGCGCCAAAGCGCTCAAAGAAGCTGTCTTTTGCGTCCAGAAATTTAGGGTTTACAAGCTCGTGGTAGCTGTCGAGGGCGGATAGTATAAACATCTTAAATTAGGCGAATTCCGAGCAATCGCCAAGGCCGTACTTTAGCATAAATTCCTCAAAGTCGGCTGGCGGTCTCGCCCGAAGGCGCATATTGGGTATTACTTTTGTAAAGTCGAGTTCGTAGGCGTGCAGGGCTTGGCGCGGCATGAGCAAAAGCTCTAGGTCTTGGCTGCCGAGCCCGCTTTCTATGAAGCGCAGGTAGATGTTGTCGTCGGGGCCGTAGATTTTGTCGCCAACGATTTCGTGCTCAAGC
>URYY01000098.1 GCA_900552245.1 uncultured Opitutales bacterium
ATTATATTCACCGAAGTCTCGTAGCCCTTGTCGGTTGCGTCCTTAATCATATCCATTGCAAGCGGCAACTGGTGTATGTAGGTTGCAACTCGTATCAAGTCCAAGACACTGTCCTTCTTTTGGAGGATATCGGTCTTGTAATCGCACTTTTCGGCGTCTGCCATAACCGACAATTTGAGGTCGCTATCATTGTCGCCAACTATTCTGCGCAGATCGTCCTCTTTGCACCAGCGCCAGGCGCCGTATTTGTCGGGTGTAAAAATCTTTTGGCTGTTTTTATAGCCCAGCTCCATGTAGTCTATGCCGCCCTCTACGCAAGCGTTGTAGACTGCCTTTACAACTTTATCGTCAAAGTTGCTGTTGTTCATCAATCCGCCGTCGCGAATCGTGCAGTCCAAGACCTTTATTTCTTTGCGAAAGCTCAGCCATCTTCCGGCGGCGGAGCTTGGAGTTTTTTCTTTTTCTTTCGTATTCATTGTATTTTACGGGTTAAACTGAATCTTTTGTCGGATAGTTTCAAGCATTTTTGCATAAAAAAAGCCGAACTGCACTCTCGCGTTCGACTTTTTTATTACCAAGCAAATCCTTTACGCTTAACGAACGCCAAGAGTTTTTTGCACCAAGTAATAAAAATCTGTAAAGAGTTTATCGGCGTCATTCGGCCCCGGCGCCGCCTCAGGGTGGTATTGAACTGAGAATACGGGCAAATCTTTGTGGCGTAAGCCTTCTACCGTACCGTCGTTTAGATTTATTTCGGTAACTACGCCGCCCGCATTTTCAATTGACTTTGCATCGGCTGCAAAACCATGATTTTGCGATGTGATAGACACCAAGCCCGTCTCCAAATTTTTGACGGGTTGGTTGCCGCCTCTGTGGCCGAACTTAAGCTTGTATGTCTTTGCACCTATCGCATGAGTTATGACCTGATGCCCAAAGCAAATTCCGAAAGTCGGGTATTTTTGTATTAACTTTGCGACATTCTTGTGCGCGTAAGTTACGGCCGAAGGGTCTCCCGGGCCGTTTGAAAGAAATATCGCCTGTGGGTCAAATTCCATAATTTCCTCGGCAGAGCTGCCCGCGGGGAATACAGTTACGTCAAAGCCATGGAAGCTCAAACGCTTGAATATGGAAAGCTTTGCGCCAAAATCAATTGCGGCGCACTTAAATTTTGGAGTGGTCGGATTAAAGTTGTAGAGGCTGGTTCCCACGACAGTGAAAGGCTTTGTGTCTATCTTTTGCGTGTCGAAGTGGAAAGGCTTTTTGCAGGTTACTTCCTTTACATAGTCAACTCCGACCAGCCCCGACCATTCCTTAGCTCTCTTTACCGCTTCCTCGTCCGAAATATCTTCAGTAGAAAGACATGCCTTCATGGCACCTGCGCTTCTGAGCTTCTTAGTTATGGCGCGGGTGTCCACACCGCTAATTCCGGGGATACCGTTTTTTAGCAAGTAGTCGCCCAGCGACATCTCGCTTCTCCAAGAGCTTGTTATAGGGCTTAAATTTTTAACGACAAAGCCGCGAACTTTTATTCCGTCAGACTCTTCATCGGCCTTATTCACGCCGTAATTGCCTATTTCCACTGCCGTCATCGTAACAATCTGCCCGAAATAGGAGGGGTCTGTGAGGACCTCCTGATAGCCCGTCATGGAAGTATTGAAAACAGCCTCGCCGCAAACCGTCTTGTTTGCGCCGAAAGCGTAACCCCTGAAAACGCTGCCGTCTTCAAGTGCGAAAACTGCCGTCATAACTTTGCTCATAAAATCCCGATAATAAAGGCCTTTTTTTTGATTTATTTCAAGCATTATTTAAAAAAACTTCTCCCATCAGCTTCTTGCAGGTTCAAGTACTCTTGGCTGTGTCTTTTAACTCGGGCTTTTGAAAAGCGCAAGTCCGCCGCAGCTGTGAGTAGGCAATTTTTATTGAATATTTTTAAAACTTGCACTTTATATCTAAATATGCACCTCGAAGTATTTTTAACCTTAGTGCTGCTATTTTACGGCGCCGCCTTTCTTTTTATTCCGCGCAACCACTTGTTCGGCTTTAAAAATTCCAAGACTCTCTCTTGCGATTACGTCTGGGCAAGGGCAAATAGGCTATTGGGAATTCTATTTGAACTTATTTCGCTAGTGCTTATTGTTGAAATTCTTATGTCTTGCGCTATGAATGTTTTTTACACGACTTTGGGCCTTCTTATCGCACTTGCGTTTATCTTTGTAAATAGGACAAGCTCCATAGACTACGAATACGCAAAGAAAAACAATTTGATAGATTTTTGCGATGATGCACCTGTTTCTGCGCCTTCAAAGAAGAAAAAATCAAAAAAGAATAGGCACTCTGGGCTTACATTTGCCTCTTCGAAAAAATTTTCTCTAATGTTTTGCCTATTTTGCGCATTCCTAATTTTTGTATCATACGCTTGGATTGTAAGAAGTTCGGAGTTTTTCCCGCAGCAAATTTTCACATACTATTCCGCAGATAACATCGCAAGCGGATACCTCGGAAGGGACGTTTATTTGCGCTTTGCAAATATCGCCTTTTGGCTTATCCAAATTGCCTGTGCTTCTGTTTTGATTGTAATCTCAATATTTTTTTCAAAGGCAAAATTCTTAAACAGGCCATTTTCTCTAAATGTTTCTATAAGCGAAGTTGCCTTTGCTTACGCGGCATCCTTTGCTATTTTACTTGCGCTTGTAAACTATCATTTCTTGGCAAAAAATTTGTTCGGGCTAGTTGGCTTTGATTACGTTTTCTCCATGCTCTTTGGGCTTATGCTGATTTTTAGCGTCTGGACTATCCTGTTTGCAAAAAGCGCAAGAAACGGCGGCTCTTTAGTTGCATCCAAGAAGCGCAAGCCCTAACTTTTTGCTTGTAAGAGCGTAGCACTGAGCTTAGCTTTTGGCAACTAGCTTATAAACTGCTTTTACTAGTTTACTTTAAAAGATTTTTACAATATGAGATTAAGTTTAAAGATATTTTTAAGTGCGGCTGTTTTTTCCTTCGCAAATTTTGCGCTATCGGAAATTACAATGCCCCGCTTCTTTTCCGACAATATGCTTTTGCAGCGCGAAATGCCCGTAAAAATTTGGGGTAAGGCCGAGCCAAAAGCCAATGTAAAAGTAGGATTTGCAGGCCAGTCAAAATCCGCCCGCGCCGATGAAAATGGCGATTGGAGCTTAAATTTAGCGCCGATGAAAGCTAGCGCAGAGCCTCGCAAGATGCTAGTTTACGAAAATTCTAAGCTTGGCAAGACCATTGAAAACGTCTTGGTCGGCGAACTTTGGCTTACGGGCGGGCAGAGCAATATGGACTTTAGACTCTGGGGAATTACGGGGCATGAGGAGATCTGTAAGCGCGCGACTTACCCCGACATAAGGGTATTTGTACAACCCATAGACGGCTACGGCTCGCACACTAAAGAGTGGGACGCTCAGGAAGGGGCGTACTGGTCCTTAGTTAGCCCCGAGAAGGCGCGCGACTTCCACGGTGTAGCCTACATATTTGCCGAGAATTTGCGCAGGGCTTTGGACGTTCCCGTCGGAGTTATCCAGACTGCAAAGGGCGCCTCTATAATGTTTACCTGGACTCCTTACGAATATCTCTCAGGCGTTTCCGGATTTGAGAGGTGGCTTAAGCACTTCAATAGCCAAAGTAAGCACTACGACTATGAAAAGGCCATGGAAAAATACAGGCAGGACTACAAGATATACGAGGAAAAGCTAGCTCAGGCAAAGGCGGATAAAACTCCCTGGCCCCCAAAGCCAAACGAACCCTCAAAATTGGGCCCGGGAGGAACAACGCATATGCCCTCAGTCCTTTACAATGCAAAGGTTGCGCCCTTTAGGGGGCTTTCTATGCGCGGAGTTTTGTGGTATCAGGGCGAGTTTGACTCAACCGGCGTTCCCGGAGAATTTGCAAGTATGTTTAAGACTATGATAAAAGCTTGGCGCGACGAGTGGAAGCGCCCCGATATGCCCTTTTACTTTGTTCAGCTCCCGAGCCAGGAAAACGTGAAATACGCGCAAACCCGCTGGGACCAATTCAAAGTTTTTGAGGAATACAAGAACATAGATATGATTGTCACTATAGATACCGGCGAGGAGAAGGATAACCACCCGCGCGACAAGGTCATAGTCTGCCGCAGAATTGCCGATATGGCCTTAAATAAGATTTATAAGAAGATACCCGACATTCAATACGGCCCCATATTTCAGGAAGTAAATTACAGGGGCGATACCGCGCATGTGAAGTATTGGGCCTTTAAGGGCAAGCTTGTAAAGGACGGCGAGCTTCGCGGCTTTGAGGTAAAGCAGGACGGCGAGTGGGTTGCGCCCCAGAAAGTTGAAATAGATAGAAGCAGCATAATAATAAGAGGCTCCAAGGAGCTTCAGGGCGTGCGCTATTTGTGGACGGGTTGGGCAAAGCCGAATGTATGCTTGCGCGACGAGCGCGGGCTTCCGGCAATGTCTTTTATATCTGAAAAAGAATCCGACTAACTCTGATACGGCAAAAAAATTTTCGGCGCTTCCGATTTCGGGGCGCCAATTTTTTTATCTAGCTTAAAGCTGAAGCTCGTTTGCAAGGCTTGTTTCTTGAGTGGAATTTTAGCCTAAATGCTTTGCGCAAGAAGCGCGCTTCTGCCTTCAAATGGCAGCAGCTTTACTTCTTTGACGATCAGCTTTTCCCTGTCTTTTAAGAGTTCGTCGGCGTAGGCGTTTAGCGATACAAACTCAACTTCTCGCTCCTTTGCGGCTTTCAAGAACTTTTCAAAGTATTCCGCGTAGGCCATTCCCTCAAGTTCGGAGTGTATGGTCATAATGTGCATGCCTTCGCTTGCAACCTCATCGAGATTTTTCCTTAAAATTTCTTCAAGCGAAAATCTGCCAAGCATTTCATCGAGCGTAAGCATCGTGGAGGGGATTTGCAGAGTCTTAAAAACTTTGCCGCCCATTTGGGGAATGAAGGGTTCGCCGTTTCGGGTGTCGGAGCAAAATTTTAAATTAGCTTCGTCTTGAACTTCAAGGCTAAGCGGCGAGCATTGCCAGCCCGCAGCACCGCAGCAATTTGCATCGAGGCCGAAAATTTCTCTAAAGGCTTCGCGCGCCTTCCCAAATTCCTCCGCAATTTCAGCCTTTGACATTTTAAAGAGATAGTCTTGCCACTTAAAGTGATTCCAAGAGTGTATGCCGCACTCAAAGCCCATTTCCCGTATCGCTTGCATCTGCACCTTGCTCTTTTTGCCAATGTTTGGAGCGGGCAGGAGAGTTCCGTACATCAGAGTCTTTAATCCGTAGTTGCCTGCCACGTTTGAGCGCAGGCACTTTTTTACAAAGCCCTTTGTGAATATTCTTCTTAGAGCCTTGCCGGTGTTGTCGGGCCCCAGGGAGAATAAAAAGAGCGCGGGGGCTTCGGCCTCGGATAATATTTGCGCAAGTTTAGGATTGCCTTCCTTTGTTCCGCGGTAGGTGTCAACGTCTATTTTTATCGCAAGCTTTCCCATAACAAAAAGCGCCGCATTTTTTTGCGGCGCGGAATTTTTTACTTAACAAAACCTTCCAACTCGTAGTCCTTGCCGCGCAAGTGGTAGTCGAGAGTAAGCCTTATGGCGGTTCTTATGTCGGTAGTGGGCTTCCAGCCCAAGTGCTTTTCGGCTTCCTTTATCGAGGGCTTTCTGAAAGTTACGTCCTGATAAGACCTGCCGTAGTACTCTTCGCTTGAAACCACCTCTACCTTTGCGTTCTTGGCGCAATCGGCGTAGCCTTCGTACTTTGCAATTTCTTCAATTAGCATTTCGGCAAGCTCTTTTATGGAGAAGTCCATGTAGGGGTTTCCTATGTTAAAGATTCTGCCCGATGCGCAGTTGTCCTTGTTATCTATAATTTTTAACATGCAGGACATAGCATCGTCTATAAATGTGAAGCTTCTTCTCTGAAGCCCGCCGTCTACAAGCTTTAGAGGCTTGTTGTTTATTATGTTGTGGATAAATTGCGTAAGCACTCTCGAAGAGCCCTCTTGCGGATTCTTTACATCGTCAAGTTTTGGCCCTATGAAATTGAATGGCCTAAATAGCGTAAAGTCCAAGCCCTCGTGATTGCCGTAGGCCCAGATGACGCGGTCTAAGAGCTGCTTTATGCAAGAGTATATCCAGCGCTCCTTTGCCACCGGCCCCAAGGTCAAGTTTGATGTGTACTCGTCGAAACTCTCGTCTTGGCACATGCCGTAAACTTCGGAAGTCGAGGGGAATATTATGCGCTTTTTGTACTTTACGCAGGTCTTTATTATGGCCATATTCGCCTCGTAATCGAGGTTATAGACGCGTATTGGGTCGCGCACATACATGCTTGGAGTTGCTATTGCAACCAAGGGCAAAACCACGTCGCACTTCTTTATGTGGTACTCGAGCCAATCTTTGTGAATGGTTATGTCTCCCTCAAAGAAATGGAACCTGTCGCCGAACCTGTAGCAATTCTTTAGCTTTGAATCCGACATATCAAAGGCAAAGACCTCCCAGTCGGTATTTTTTAGAATAGCCCACGAAAGCGACGAGCCTATAAAACCGTTAGCACCTAAAATTAGAATCTTTTTGGCCATATCCGAAAGCTTCCCAAATATTTTGCGGGCTTTCAAGCGTAAACTAAGATTGCGCGAGCTTGTTTGCCTTTTTTTTGATTTCTATAGCCTCTGCCGCTCTGCCCGAGTTTTCAAAATCCTTTGCTAACTCAAGGTATCTTTTGGCAATTAGATTCTTGCTTTCGGGTGCAAATTCTTCGAGGTTTTCGAGGGCTGCTAGCTTGCAGGCTTGGGCGTTTACATTGTCACCTAGCGCCTTGTAAACCTTTGCAAGGTTATCTAGGGCAAAGGAAAAGGCCGCGGATTTTGGAAGGGCTGCCTGTATCTCAAGTGCGACTGTGTAAAAGTGAAGGGCCTTCGGGTAATCCTTTTGCGACATTGCAATATCGGCAAGCATGGAATTAAACATATAGCTCCACTTCTTTGCACCCTCCGTGTTTGCAAAGCTTGAGCTTTCCAGCATTTCAAGAGCTGCAACGCACATTTTTTCGGCGTCTTCAAAGCGCTCCGAGGCCGAAAGTTTTACGGATATATCTCTAAATTTTTGAAGTTTTTTTACAAATTCCTGCATGGATAGCCTATATTTTGAGTTCTCCTATTCGGCTGTTTACAAGGCCGTAATACTCTATCGACTCTTTTGAGTATTTTATAATTTCATCGTCAAATTTTGCCGAGCCCTTTTCAAAAATCGTCACAACGCAGGAGCCTCCGAATCGGAATAGCCCCTTGCAGTCGCCGCGCTTGAGGGGCTTGCCAATTTTTGCAAACTCGACAATGCTGCCTACGTTTGTGGCGCCAATTTCAACCATCGCGCACATCGCGCCACTCTTAAGTCTTATTATGTTTAAGACGCGCTTGTTCTCAAATAGGTAGGCGATTTTTCGAGCTAGGGCTATTGGGCTTACTGAGTAAAGCGCGCCATTTATAGCTTTGCGAGCCTCCAATGTTCCTGAAACGGGGCAGTGGAAGCGGTGGTAATCGAGGGGGCTTAACCTAGAAATTAACATGGAGCCCTCCTCAAAGCGCTTGGCAAGTTCGCGGCTTTTTAAGAATTTTTCCAAGTCAAAGCTCTGGTTTTTTGCGTAGAAAGTGTCGCAAAGACTCAAATTTTCAATTGCCAGGTGCCGCCCGTCGGCGGGCAGTGAAATATCGCTTTTGCCTTCGCTTATAGGGCGGGCGCGGGGCTTTAGCGCGCGCGTAAAAAAGTCGTTAAAACATGTGAAGCGGCTCGGGTCCTTCTCCATCTCGGCGGTATTTATTGAGTGCTCCTCTATAAACTTTAAGGCGGCCTTCCTGCTTATGGGCATGTCAGCCCACAATCCGAAGAACTTTGAGAAAAATGCGCGCTTAACTATTGAAAAAAGCAGAAAGTTCCCCGCCTTTGTGTCGTACAGAAACTTCATAAAGCCTTCTGCGCACACGCTCTCGTTCTCGATATTCTTTGTGAGCGAGTTGTATATTCTTATAGACATTCCAACCTTTCTTTTAATGCGGTTCGCCTGCGGTTTGAGCGTGTGTTCTTCACCGCGCTATTGAAGGCCCATGGGTCGCCAACAATAAAGACCTTGCGGCGGGCGCGAGTTATGGCAGTGTAAATTAAATTTCGCTGAAGCATCATAAAGTGCTGCTTTAGAAGCGGAATTACCACTACTGGAAATTCGCTGCCCT
>URYY01000099.1 GCA_900552245.1 uncultured Opitutales bacterium
CAACCTATTCCACAACCTTTGGTGTTGACCCAATATAGTAGGGGGGTTAACATGATATCTTGTAGTAAGCATATCAAGCTTTCACACGTTAGAGGTATGTTTGCTATTTTTTAGAAAAATGCAAGCGTTTTATTGAATTACTGTTCATTTTTTTATACAGACAAAAAAACTCTGCGGAGTTCCGCAGAGTTTTAAATAAAAGTTTCCTTTGAATTACTTTTCCGGTGGCAGATTTACGGATATGTACAAATCTCGCAATTGCTTCTCGGTAACTTGCGAGGGCGATTGCGCCATCAAATCCTGCCCTTTTTGAGTCTTGGGGAAGGCTACTATATCGCGTATGCTCGGGCGGTTTGTAAGAATTGCTACCAATCTGTCAAAACCCAGCGCAATGCCGCCGTGCGGCGGAGCTCCATACTTAAACGCATTAAGCATATATCCAAAGCGCGACTCCACTATGTCTGCCGGAATTTTCAGCACGTCCTTAAAGACCTTTTCCTGAACCTTGGGCTGGTGTATCCTTATCGAACCTCCGCCAAGTTCGGTTCCGTTTAGAACTATGTCGTAGTGCTGGCCTCTAACTTTGAGCGGATCGCTGTCGAGGAACTTCACATCTTCTTCAACGGGAGCGGTGAAGGGGGGGAGGGCGGAAACGTACCTATTCTGCTCTTCGTCCCAGAGCATGAGCGGGAACTCTATAACCCACAGGAAGTTAAACTTGTCTGCGGGAATTTCAATCTTGCCGCGCTTTTGCAAAAGTTTGCCGGCCTCCAGGCGTATGCGGCCCAAGATAGAGCAGGCCTGCTCCCACTTTGCAGCGGCAAAGAACACTATGTCGCCGTCTTCAATATTTAGGCGGCTCTTAAGTTCCGCCTGTTCGGACTCCGATAGGAACTTTAATATGGGGCTCTTCCAAGCTCCATTTTCAGCCTTTATAAAGGCAAGGCCCTTTGCTCCAAGCGTCTTTGCAGTGTCCTCTAGAGCCTTTAGTTCGCCCTGAGTTATGTCTGAAAGCCCCTTGGCGTTGAAAGCCTTTATCGCTCCGCCCTCAGAGTTTGCGACAGATGCAAATACCTTAAATTGCGAATTTTTGAAAGTCTCAGTAAAATCCTCAATCTCCAAGCCGAAGCGAGTGTCGGGCTTGTCCACTCCGTAGCGGTTCATTGCATCGTAGTAGCTCATGCGCGGGAAGGGCGTTGGAACGTCTATATCTAAGACATCTTTCCAGACCTTCTTTAGCATGTTTTCTATGAGCTTATACATATCTTCGCGCTCTACGAAGCTAAGCTCTATATCAACCTGTGTAAATTCCGGTTGGCGGTCGGCCCTCAAGTCTTCATCGCGGAAGCACCTCGCCATCTGGTAGTAGCGCTCCACACCTGCAACCATGAGCATCTGCTTGTACTGCTGAGGAGATTGGCTGAGTGCGTAGAATTGCCCCGCATTCAGGCGGCTCGGAACCAAAAATTCGCGCGCGCCCTCAGGAGTGCTCTTAAATAGAGCCGGAGTTTCAACTTCTATAAATTCTTGGCTATCCAAATAGTCGCGAATTGCCTTTGCCGCCTTGTGACGCATTCTCAAAAGTTTTAGATTGCGCGGGCGGCGCAAATCCAAGTACCTGTATTGCAAGCGCAAGTCTTCATTTACCTTGTCGGCATTGTCGTCTAGCGGGAAGGGCAGAATATCGCAGACATTGTGCACTATCATCTTCTCGCAGTTAATCTCTATTTCGCCGGTGGGCAAATTTGAATTGGCCGTGCCTTCTTCGCGCGCGCAGACCTTTCCGAAAACTTGTACGACACTCTCGTTTCTGAGTTTCTGAGCCTGCTCAAAGAGCTCTTTGTTGTCCGGGTGAAATACTACCTGCGTTATGCCCTCTCTGTCGCGCAAATCCAAAAACTGCACGCCGCCGTGGTCGCGCAATGTATCTACCCAGCCTATGAGCGACACGTCCTTGCCCTTGTCGGACAGTCTCAATTCATTACATGTGTGTGTTCTTTTCATATCTTCAAAACTTTGGGCGCCGAAGCAAGCCCCCGACGCCCATTTATAAACTAAATTCGATTAAAGTTCGTATGGAGGCAGAAGCTTTTCTACCATCTCCTTAGACAATCTTACATAGGCGGGCAAGCCGTTTTCAAACGGAACCTGCACCTCTCCCTGTATCAGGGGCAGAATGTAGCGTATGAACTGGTAGCTAATCGACATATTGTCTTCACCTATCCAGTTTTTCGGGAATTCCTTAACTACGTTTGCAACTTCGCCCAAATCAACTAGCATTGTCTCGCAGGAATACTTGTCGGTATCGCCGCGCACGAGTGCAACCATAACGCCTGTCTCGCCATTTACGGCGGCCTTTACGGCTTCCTGCCCGCACATAAACGCCTCATTTGAGTCTGTTAGCGACGAGCAGTGGGCTCCGGCTCTCTGTGCGTGGCCAAACTTGCAGGAGCGCGCCTTGATTCCGGGCAGCGATGTGTTTACCAAATTCTGCAAGTATTCTCCAACTCCGCCCAACTGGGAGTGCCCGAACTGGTCTTTGACATCCTTTGCGGCAAGGTAATTGCCGTTTGCATCTGTTATGCCTTCGCTTGCCACAACCAAGCAGTACTTGTTCTTTGATAGGCAGTCCTGAACCTTTGCTACAAATGCTTCAGGATCAAACGCAACTTCTGGCAAAAGTATGATGTGCGGCGGGTCGTCCATCATGTTCTTGCGGCGCGCGATTGCCGTTCCTGCAGCAATCCAACCGGCGTTTCTGCCCATGACTTCAACTATCGACACCAAGTCGTGCTGCCCCATGCTCTCGTGGTCAGCCGCAAGTTCGCGAATGATGGTTGAGAGGTACTTTACCACGCTGCCGTAACCCGGGCAGTGGTCTGTCATTGGAAGGTCGTTATCCACTGTTTTGGGAACGCCTATAACGCGCATTTCCCAGTCTTTTTCCTCGGCGCAACGGGCGATTTTGTCGGCGGAATCTTGAGAGTCATTGCCGCCGATGTAGAAGAAATAGCGTATGTTGTGCGCCTTGCAAACTTCTATTAGCCTATCGAAATCCTTCTGCTTTGTGAGCTTGTAGCGGCAGGTGCCCAGCGCGGAACCTGGGGTGTAGCGCAGGCCCCTTATGTTTTGTTGAGATTCTTGAGCCAAGTCTATCAGCTCTTCCTTTAAAATGCCTTCAATGCCGTTTAGTCCGCCGTATATTTCCTCAATGCATTCGTGATTGAGCGCCTCTGTGACAACACCCGCAAGGCTTGCGTTAATTACAGCTGTCGGTCCGCCGGATTGCGCAACGAGCACGTTTCCTACCAATGTATTATCTTCCATAATTTTTCGTCAGTGTGGATATATGTATAAAAATTCTTATCCCTATAGAATTTGCGGCGATTTAGAAATTTAGCAACAATTTTCTACTCTTGTGGGCATTTTTTTCTCAAATTTTGACGCGCCGGAGCTTTTTTTGCATTGATGTCGGATTCTTCTTGCGGATTTTTATCTTAGTATCCAGCATAACTCGGCTTACACATTTTACATTTGTATTATGAAAATTTCACGCCGCAGTTTTTTAGCAAAGGCCGCCACAGGGGCTGCCTTACTTAGTGCAAGCGCACACGCCGCAAGAAAGAATTTTGCGGGGGTAAAAGAAGTTAGAAACGCAAGGGGCAGGGTTGTAGATGAAACTTGCGAGATTTTTAACGCGGGAGCTGAAATTCCGGATAGCGAATCAGAATTGAGCGCTTTGCTTTCCGAGATGTCGCAAGCATACGTCTTAAAAAGCGCATTGAGCGTTCCAAAGAGCGCCCATTTTAAGGCGTTTTGCGACGCTAAGTTTGCTGGAAGCTTGAACGAAAATATCTACAAATTGAGCCTCAATTTAAACTCAAAGATACTTTCCTGCGCTATGCTTCCTGTTTTCGATAAGTCTGCAGCCTTGAGCGAGCTTGAGAGGGCGGGGAAAAGCTTTGGATTTTTCGGTGCTGTAATTCCAACTCAAATTGATGGTAAAATACTTGGCTTTGAAGATCTTGAGCAAATCCTAAAACTTGCCCAAGATCTGGGTATGCCGCTGTTTGCGGCTGCTGCATCTCCCATATCAAATCCGGTTGCCCGCGACGCGGAAATCGGGCTTTTTGCCTCGAAACTTGCCTTCGGAAATAAATTAAGTGGACTTGAAAAGCTAAAAATTGTGCTTCCTTCAATGGGCGGTAGCTTGCCGTTTAGCCTAGCTAGAAATTCTATTAGGGCCTACGACAATGGCGATAATTCATTTTCGTGCTACCTGAAAAACTTCTATTACATTTGCGGCGAGGATTACAGGGACTCTCTCTTTGATGAGATTCGTCGCTCGGTTTTAACTTCGCAGCTTCTATTTGGCGCTACAAAAAATCCGGCTCAGGCACTGTCGAATTTGCGCAGGGTTTCAAATCTCGATATCATACTAAGGGGCAAGTCGCTATTTTCCCGAGCCTAGAATCGCGAAAGATTCCTATTTTTGGGGGCCTAGGCCCCCTTTTTTATTAGCCTTGCTTAAGGCTTATATTGTTTGAAGTGCTAAGACTTTTATATACCATATAAATATTGCGGATGCTCAAGTTGCCTAAATTCGCGACTAAGTTTAAGACTATCAAAAAACTCACAAAAAAACCTGCCACAGGGGCAGGTTCTCTAAATTCTCTAGATGGAGCAAATATTAATAGTCTTCAATCGAGATTAAGCCCCAGAAAAGTTGGAGGCGGTCTCCCGAGGGAAGCTCCATACCGCAAACTTGGTCGGTTGTGACAGCCGCTGTCGTCGTATTATCGACGGCATAGCAGCCGGGTTCATATGTGAAAAGCCCGAAAGCCGTAGTTTTCTGATGAGCTGTGTTTGTATCAGACGTGCATGCTCCTAAGAAAAGTGATGAGAGGGCTACTGAGGCTAATAATGTGAATTTATGAAGTTTCATGAATCCAGACTGTAATAGCCTTTAAGCTAAAATCAATAAAAATCTTCTGCAAAATAAAAATTTTTTGGAACTTTCCCTAAGGGTTTATCAAAATGCTTGCCTATGATGTTGAAATGTTCATACTTGCGCCTTTAATTTGAATTTAACTATGAAACCTAAAAAAGTAGGCATTCTGACAGCCGGCGGGCTTGCCCCCTGCCTTTCAACAGCCATAGGCGATTTAATCGAGCGCTATACGCAGATTGATCCCTCCATAGAAATCATCTGCTACAAGAGCGGCTACAAGGGGCTTCTCTTGGGTGATAGCTTCAAGGTTGACGACTCCATGAGGGCAAAGGCGCACGTTTTGCGCGAATTTGGCGGCTCTCCGATAGGCAACTCCCGCGTGAAGCTCACAAACGTTAAGGATTGCGTGAAGCGCGGCTTGGTTAAAGAGGGTCAAGACCCCCAGAAGGTCGCGGCCGACCAACTCGTAAAAGACGGCGTTGACGTTTTGCACACAATAGGCGGCGACGATACAAATACGGCGGCTGCCGATTTGGCAAAATTTTTGAAGGACAATAACTACGAACTTACGGTTATCGGTTTGCCAAAGACGATTGATAATGACGTCTACCCCATTCGCCAGAGCTTGGGCGCTTGGACAGCCGCAGAGGAGGGTGCAAAGTACTTCTGGAATGTAGTAAGCGAATCCACCGCTAATCCGAGAATGCTTATAATACACGAGGTTATGGGCAGGAATTGCGGCTGGCTTACGGCTGCAACCGCCCTTGAGTACCGCAAAATGCTAAACAAGGCGGAGTGGGCTGAAGGCTTGGGAGTTTCAAAAGCTGCGCGCGATGTGCACGCAATATTTGTTCCCGAAATGGACTTTGACATCGCTAAAGAAGCTGCTCGCCTAAAGAAGATTATGGATAAGCAAGATTGCGTAAATATCTTTATATCTGAGGGCGCCGGTGTTAACACAATCATAGCCGAGATGGAAGCTCGCGGCGAGAGCGTTCCGCGCGATGCATTTGGTCACGTAAAGCTAGATGCTGTAAATCCCGGAAAGTGGTTTGGCAGCCAGTTTGCCGAAATGCTTGGCGCTGAGAAGGTGCTCGTTCAAAAGAGCGGCTACTTTGCAAGGGCTGCCGCCTCTAACAAGGCCGACTTAAACCTAATTAAAAGTTGCGTAGACTTGGCTGTAGATTGCGCCATGAAGCGCGAGGGCGGCGTAATCGGAAACGACGAAGACCAAAACGACGTTTTGCGCGCAATAGAATTTGAGCGCATAAAGGGCGGCAAACCCTTCAATGTAAACGCCGATTGGTTTAAGCAGATGCTCGCTGAAATAGGGCAGTGCTAAGGCTTTGAAAAATCTTTAAGTTTTGAGAGCTTCCCGGGTGGGAGGCTCTTTTTTTTGCTCCTTGTTGGAATTATTTTTTTAAATAGCTTTCTAATTGCTTACTTTGCATTGGCGAAATATCGCTTAGTGCCTTGCTTCGCAGCTTCAATAGAAGGGCGCGGGCTCCTTTTCAATTTTTAAGGCCATTTGCTTAACTGACTGCGCTTTAGTTTTGTGAAAACGGGAAAAGTCCCATTGCTTACATAAATGACAAATATTATTGCAAAATTTTATCTTTTATATTTTCAAGACCTTAGGCATATGAAAATTTTATTCAGAGTATTTCTTGCGCTTTTTGCAATGTCTCTTGCAAGTAGCGCTTTTTCAAAGCAAGAGAGTTTCAAAGCTCTTTCAAATCGCGTTTTTGACCTTGCGCAAAAACAGTATATTGCAATGTCCGAATCTGTGAAAGATTCAGGGCGCTTCCCAAGGAGCATAAAAGATGGAAAGCTCGAAACTTCTGACAGGGGGTGGTGGTGCAGCGGATTTTTTCCGGGTTCATTGTGGTATATTTACGAATACGGAAAAGATGAGAGTGTCAAAAATCTCGCACTGCTTTTTACAAAGAAATTAGAGCCGCTCAGCTTTGCGAATACGCCGATTGACCACGACATAGGCTTTCAGATAAATTGCTCGTACGGCAACGCCTATAGGCTTACTAAAGATAAGGCGCTTTTGCCCATAATGCTTGCTTCTGCCGAAAAGCTTTCAAAGCGCTTTAGCCCGAAGGTTGGGGCAATAAAAAGTTGGAATTGGAAGAGTGGTTATCCGGTTATAATAGACAATATGATGAATCTGGAGCTTCTATGTAAGGCTTCTAAAATCAGCTCTAATAAGGCCTACTTAGACGTGGCAAAGGCGCATGCGGACACTACTATGGAGAATCATTTTAGGCCTGACGGCAGTTCCTTTCATCTTGTTTTGTACGATGAAAATAGCGGGGCTGTCCTGCGCAGGCAAACTTGGCAGGGCTTAAGCGACGCTTCCGCATGGGCGCGCGGGCAGGCGTGGGGCTTATACGGCTATGTCATGATGTACCGCGAAACTGAGGTTTGCGCCTATCTAAGGCAGGCTGAGAAAATCGCAAAGTTTATTTTGGAGCATAAAAATCTTCCCGCAGATAAAGTTCCGCTCTGGGATTTTGACGCTCCGAAAGATGGCTTGCGCGACGCCTCCGCAGCTGCAATTATCGCTTCTGCTCTAATAGACCTAAGCCAGCTTACAAAGGATAGAAAGCTATCAAAACTTTGCTTGCAGACTGCCGAGACTCAGCTTAGGACACTCTCAAGCGACGCGTATCTTGCAAAGCCCGGAACGAACTGCAATTTTATTTTAAAGCATTCGGTTGGCTCTTTGCCGCACAAGTCGGAAGTTGATGTGCCGCTTAGCTATGCAGACTACTACTTTTTGGAAGCATTGTTAAAGTTTAACAGATTGGGGATTTACTAGTGACGGAGCCGGACTGTGGGCTTAGGTGGGGGGATATATTTTGCATTCCTTGCCTAAAAATTTAACAATTTTTCCCGATGGGCTTTAATTTAGTTTTTGCGCGGCTGCAGGTACAATTAGTGCGTGGGATTTACAATTTTAGATTTGTTAAAAATAAAGCTTGCAAAATCGCGGCGATACATTTTTATTTGCAAACTTTAAATTACAAGAAGCCTATGCGCCTTCAGTTAGGGGGTATAGCTCAGTTGGTTAGAGCACTTGCATGACACGCAAGGGGTCCGCAGTTCGAGTCTGCGTACTCCCACCATTTTAAGAGCCGTAAGTTCAACAACTTGCGGCTTCTTTGTTTCTTTGAGATTGCGAGATTTTTGGGTCAACACCAAAGGTTGTGGAATAGGTTGATTTTTTAGATTTGTCTTTC
>URYY01000100.1 GCA_900552245.1 uncultured Opitutales bacterium
TTTTGGACGAATACGGAATGACGGGAGGCGTCGGCGAGGGCGTAGTTATCGATTATACCGGTAGCGATTCCTTGAGCCAGGTGAACGGTATTCGCATGTACAAAAAGGGGGCGAGCCTCGTAGAAATTGGCGATATTTATGCGGATATAAGCATGAATTTTGCGGCTACAAGTTCAAGCGAGGTTTCGGGAATATTTCTTCGCGCCGCTTCGCAGGCCGAGGGGAAATTCATTTTTGTAAGTAAAATAAACGTAACTTCTTCCGGAAGTTCCGGAGCGACTAACGCAGTAAACAACTATGATTCTTTTATAGGAGCCATTGTAGGGCTTTCGGAGTCGGCGGAAATGAAAAGCGTTTCCGAGGGGAATTCGTCTTTCGGAATTTGGAATCAGGTTGCGGCAAAATAGGCGGTATTTCAAACGTGTCGATATCGGCCGAGGGCGGAAAGAGTCAAACTTACACAATTAGAAACGATTGGAATTCAAGCATAGGCGATATTCGGAACGTCGCCTTGAGGGCTGTCGGTACCAATGCCACCGCGATTTATAACGAGGATTCTATTGGAAATTTAAGTTCCGTTCGGATAAGCGCGGAGGGAAGTAACAAGGTCTATGGAGTAGACTTAACCTACGGCGTCTTGGGAAATGTAAGCGATTCGACCATAAGCGTTAGCGGCGGGAATGACACGATAGGCATATTCGCTTATTACTCCGATCTGGGCGAACTTTCAAACGTAAATATATCCGCAAAGGGAAATGGCTATGCGGCGGGAATTCTATTTCTCGAAAGCAATGCCGTAGTTACGCTTAAAAATTCCTCCTTTATATCCGCGAGTTCGCTTTCGGGTAGCGCCTATTCCATTGCAAACGAATCGGGTTCGCTGACCTTGGAGGGCGACTCTACTACCCACACTCTCGACGGCAATATATATACCGATGGAAAGCTCGTTTTTAACGGAAATTTCAAGCTTCAAAATGCGTCTATAGAGGCGGTGGAAGGAGTATCCGTTTCGGGGGCTTCCACGCTATCTTGGTACGGCGGCCTAAGTGTGAGCGGCGGCGATGTTGTTTTGGAGGATGGAGCCGTATTAAACGTGTATTTTGAGGAAGTTTTGAGCTTGGACGAATACATGGTATTGGAATCGGACGGCACTATCGCTTTGGGCGAAATACAGCTAAACGTTTACGACAATAGCGGAGCGCTTCTTGAAGATTGGACTTACGAATTGCGAAACGGCGGAAGCGGAGGTCAAATTTGGATAACTTCGGCAATTCCCGAGCCCTCCGAGTGCGCGGCTCTCTTTGCCGTTCTCGCCTTGGGTCTGGCCGCTTGCAGAAAATTTAGGCGCAAGTTTTAATAACCTATTAAGCGCGCTTGTTAAAAAACACAAAAGAGGTTCCCGCAGAGGCGAGCCTCTTTTTTTGCTTTTTTTAGGTTCTTATTTGGCGGGGCGGACAGATATTAGGTGAGCATTTTAATTTTGGCTTAAAATTTTTTACCCTCGGATTTTTACTTCGCAAAATTTAGTCGGGCTTGGAATGCGTATGTGTTGTTTTTAAATTCTTACTAACGGCAAGCGGCAGGTTAAGGATTAACGCAATCAATAGTAAAAATCCGATGATGGCAAATATTGCATAGAGCTTTCCTAATGCGCTATTTGTCAGAACTCCGCCGTTTAAGCGGGAGGCGCAAGTAGCTTCGTTTAAACTTGCAAAGAAAAAAACTAGAACTAGCGATGAAATGACGCCGAGTGCAAAGGGTCTAATCTTTATTCCATCTAATTTTTTGTAAAAAATTTTCTCCAATATAAAGCACAAGAGTAAAATTGCAGCAGATAGTAAAAGCGCGACTTTTAGAGAAAATGCGTAGCTTTCACCGGCTATGGACCATGCGTTTGCTTCGGGAGCTCCACTCCAGTGCGTAGGAACTAACTCGTTTAAAATTGGCAGAAACTTTGTAACATATTGCAGTCCGAAAACAAGGGTTGCGATTGCAACAAAGGCGATAAAGCCCGCCAAATTTTGATGCTTTAAGATTCTTTCCAAACAGTCTTTAAGCCTCATATCGCACTTAAAATCTCTCTATCATGTTTTATTTCATCGCTTATTTTATTCTAGGGTAATTTTTTAATTTTTTTCCAAAATTTTTATAATTTTTACCGCATAAGTTTATCCCGAAGATTTTCCGGTAAGCCCTAGTTGCATATAATTGTGATTCTTTTGCGCCGCGGGCTTTATCCGCGCGATGCCACACCTTTGTGCGCCTGCTTCTTGTGTCCGCTCACTTCTTTTGCCCGCCTTCCTCGCAAACTTTAAAGCCTTCGGGAGAAACTGTGCCTGCAAGCTTGGCTGTATCTAAAACTTCGCGATAGGGGGAGATGTCCGATTCATACTCGCCATTGCGGCCGTCTTTGTCTTTGGTGTAAAAGCTAGCTTTGCCACTGTCTATACTTCCCGACTTTCCCCAAAGAATGTCTGAGGACTTTAGCTCGGCTATGCCACCGTCAATTTCCATGTAAACTTTATCATTCTTTGGGTTTACTACATAGGATATCCCCATCATATCGGCTGTGTCTTTTAGATACAGATTGCCGTCTTTTAATTCGTAAACTTTGAATTTGCTGTGCCCGCAAGTGTCCACAAAAAGGCCGAACTCCTTGCCGCTTTCAAAGCTGATTTTCATATTGTATTCCGTAGTTAGAGTGGCCCTGCGCTGGTAGTTGATTTCGCAGGTATAGTCGGGGTGTATCTCCACTCCGCGCCAAGTGTTTAATTCTATAATGATAGCGAGCGCTAGTGAGGCAACTAGCGCTAAAGTTGAATAAATAAAACCAACTCCAAAAGCAGAGAGAGCTTTTAAAAGTGAAAATCCCCTCTCTCCGCCCTTGTAGCAAACAAAAACAAGGCCGAACATAAAAATTAAAAAGAGTAAAAATAGGCTCAATGCCGCGTATGCTTTCACCGGCATAAGTCCTAGCAGGGTATTTCCCAAAGCGGCGCTAATGGCTATAAATGAAAGCCCCATGCACGCACATGTCGCCGGCACAACTTTAAATGTAAAAGTTAAAAAATTCGCACTCTTTAACTTTCTTTCAATTAGCAGCGCAATTAGGGAAGTTCCAAATAAAACTAATAAAATAAATACTAGGCCCATATCAAGAATCCGTTAAGTTGTACGAATAGCAAATTATTTAAACGTGTCAACATAATAGTTGTCAAAATTAAGTAATTATTTCAAAAGTAAGTATGTTTATAAAAGTTATTATCATACGAGCAATAATTGACTTAGGAAAAGCCAAAATGGGCGCAATAAAAAGAAATTGTTATGTCCTCGAAAACCTAGATGCAGATTGCACAGGCTTTGAGCCTACTCTTTAAGTGAGTTATGCCTCAGCATAATCGCGCAATATTGCATATGTTAATTATCGCAAAACTTTAGGCAGGAAAAGTCCTAAGATTAGGCTTTGAGCTGCAATAAAAGAAGTGTGAGGTATAGTAAGTCTCCACTAGTAATGCTTTTTTAATAGTCTTTTAAAGGCTGGCTTTTCACTCAAATTATGCAGACTTAATACACGCAAGTTCGCTTGGACGCCTATGAAAGTAAGGCAATATGCTATGCGAAAATTCGATTAGTTAAGGATATTAAAAACATAAGAAATCCAATAATCTACTTGAATAGACCTATGCGGATTTTGAAGATACTTTGTTTTTTCTAGAGCCGTTAAAATAGGGCAGTTTATTTGAATGTAAAAACTCTTTGCACTCAGACTTAAAAACTCCTTCTTTTAACTTAAGGTGAGGCGTCAAAATTTGCTTAAAGAAAGCGATGCTTTATAAAAAGCGTCAAGTTTGCTCTGTGCAGAGATGTTAAGTGCAGCATCAAATTTGAGCGTATTTCGCGCCTCCTCATAGTCTTGCATAAAGGCAAATTTAGCGCAATACTCTAGATCTCTCGAGATTTTGCGCAATATAAGCGCAAAGGATTTAATTTTTCTTTTATTTGAGTGAAAGACCTGTTGGAATCCTGATAACTTGAGAGTTTACTTAAAATAGCCAATTAGCTATTGTTAGACTAGTGAGGCGCAAAGTGTCTCGGATTTCTCTTAGATTTAATTTTTCAATAAATTTTTAACTCTTTGCGCTAGATATTAAAGCTCACAAATTAGTATCGCATTAAAGCATTTTGTGTGTACAAAAAAACACCTGCATTCAAGGTCGTGCAGGTGTTTTTTTTATCTTTACTTTCTGCGATTTCTAAACGCAATTAACAGGGCAAACGCGCCAAATAAAGCGGCGTATGTCGCAGGTTCAGGAACGGAATTTACCTGTATTTTTGCGTATAGCGAATTACCGTCCATTTCAAGCCCCAAAAATTCCATGCCCTTAGCCAATGTGGCAGTTACATTTATATTTTCAGCCTGTATGTTTCCGGTATAGTATGCAGCGTAGGATATCAGCGATACATAGTAGGTTCCAAGGTCTAATTCGGATGTATTTACATTGCTAAGGTCGAGCATTACAGCACTATCTAAATAGCCCAATTTACCCGTCTGTATATTGACGATACCCGAATTTGTGAGCTTTTCCTTAGATAGGTTCGAATTATCTAGGTAGTATTTTAAGTGGGAATTTTCATCGCTACTTTGGAAACCTACCCAGCCGTTGTCGGCGCTAAATTTTATGTCAAAGGCGCCGGATTCTGCCGCGTGGAAGTTCCCATTTGTATCATAGCCGCCGAATTCAAACGATACATTTTGAGAGTTGAAATTGAGGCTGTTTGGCGTATTTACAATTGCAACTTTACCGTTTACAAGATCTAGCACAGAGCCTGACTGCATATTTAAAAAGTTGTTGTTATAGCCCGTCAAGGTTAGTGTCTTGCCTTCGCTTAGGGTTATTCGGCTTGAGACAAACAAAAGCGGCATTGTCACATCCAGATCAACAACGACATCATTCTTTATCGTGCCATGCGTAATTTGCGTAGTGTCTGAAGTGTTGGGATATTGCGGGGCTTCCGTTGTCATATTGCGCCAATTCCAGACATTTGGGTCTGACCAAGCTCCGGCTTGTTTTGTTTCTACAAAGCCCGCCATCAGCTGTGAGGCGAGCGAGAATGTGCATATAGATACTATTGTTGCTGTAAGCGTTTTCATAAGATAAGATTTAAATTTAAACTCAAACAATTGAGATTGCCATACTTATTCACCTATATGTCAAATAGAATTGTGCGGTATTTATATCTTTTGATTTTTTCTTATTGAGAAATTCAATTTTTTATAAATATGGTAATGCTTGCAAAGTGAATCTATAATTAGTTTTAAATAATAAAATTAATTGTTTAGTTTTCTGATGATGGTTTTACATTTTTTTGCAATAAACTCTATTAGTACTGCTATAAATGCTATATCTCGAAAATTAAAATTGACGTTTCCATCGTTTTTTTGCCTGGGGGTGAGATTTTCATCTCGTATCAATAGCCTATGCGAGATGTGTATTTTAATCTATAAGATCATAGCGATACAGTTTACGCATTAAAAAGGATTCTTTAATAAGCAAACTATGGAGGTAACCCTATATTGGCAATAGCTAGCGATGGGCAAAAAGCTGAGGCAATCTTTACGGATATGCTGGGCACAAGCATAGGTAGAGTTTGAGAAAATGGATACTCTGCTATTGACAAAACGAGCTTCTGGACCTTATTGGTGGTGTACATCTTCCAGAAGTTGTTGTAAATCCGGAGTAACATATATGAAAATTGTGAAATCTAGTTTAAAAACGCTTTCAGTTTTAATATTGATGGCAACGCAATTATTTGCAGGTAACGCTTCTGAAGACTTAACTTTAAATCAAACATATGGAAACATTGGGTTGAATTTGAATAACTTGAAAGAAGCCTATCCATATTATTTTAAATCCGCAGATTCTAAGCCTTCGCGAATTGAAAGGACTTGCGAAAATATACTAAGGCTGTTGTCAAAAGATGAGGTAAAGCTTTTATCCATAACAGATTTTGGAGCAAAGGAATTTGACTATGTGTCTGTAGTCTTAATTACGAATAAAAACGTATATTACTCAAAGTCTATGGGGAATGATTCGTTTGTTGCTTCGAAATCTGCAAGTGATAAGTTCTTATCGTCCATTCGTTCTAAAATAGCTGAAATTAAGGGAAATCGTGCAAAAAATAACCCTTTACGAGCATGTGAAGCCTCAACTTTTGTAGTTTTATACTCTGATACTGGGGCTTCAGATATTTTTATTTCAAGAGCGTCTCCCTTCCCAAAGTTTTCAGAAGGAGACGATAGAGTTATAATGCAGATAAGACGCGATTCTTTAGCATGGCTAGGCCTTGATGTGCTAGGACAAGGAGTAACTATTTCTAATTATAAAATACTTGCCGAAGAGTTAAATAAACGCGTCTCCGAATATTTAGAACGAAATGAACTGTTATTATTTAGAGGCAAGCACTATTCCCATACCTTAAATGAGCTTCTATATTATTATGCAACTTCAACAGAAGAGTTCGCGCCTTTGATGTATGTATGGATCTTAAACGTAAATGGAATACTAGTGCAGAATGAACCAGTTTTTAGCTTAGTATCACTCTCGGAAAGAGAAACTAATGAGCTAAAAAAATCTGATTCCTTGTTGGCTAAATATATTTTGTATTCATATTTTATGAAAAGTGGAGACAAAAGCGAAGCTTCCCTGTATAAGAAAGAATTGCAGGAGAAAAATATAGATCCCAGACTTATAGAATTTTGGAACTCTTTACCTTCAAAGGATTAGAATATTAAAGATAAGATTCTCCATAATTACGGACAAAAAAGCTGATTTTTTATTCATTGAATACTTTAAAATTTAAGGACGGTATAAAGTAAACTATGCAACATGTTTTGGATAATACGAATGCGAGATCTTGTATGGCTTACAGAAGGATTGCGACGCAAATTCCAATTCGCGAGTATTCGTATTTTTCGGAGGTCGCAATTATTCGCTAAAACCTCAACGCCAATATGCAGATTGGAATGAGGGGAGGCTATAAAAATAATATTGCCAACATATAGAAATAAGACGCTTGGGAGCCTCAAGGTTACTTTACCTGAATCTAATTGGAAGCGTTTAAATCTGTTTCCGATGTAGTTTTTTTTAAATGTAGCTCGTTTTGAATACCACAATAAGGGTCAACTATCGAAAGCCATACGCGGAAGCGGAGTGGAAACTTTTGAGTGGGACGGCTTGGCGCTTATTGAGCGCAGCGGCACCAAATACATAAACGAACCCCACCTGGGCGGCGGCAATCCGGTATTGTCAATCTCTAGCGACGGGCAAAAAGCTGAGGCAGGGATATGCTGGGCACAAGCATAGGCAGAGTTGGAGAAAACGGATACTCTGCCATTGACAAAACGAGCTTTGGAGCCGATAGTTCAGATAAATCATCGTTCTTTACAAGCAAACCCTACGTCGAAGACTTGGTCTATGCATTCCTCTTGCGCAACTCCCGCGCCGACACAGGTAAGTGGCTCTCTCAAGACCTCATAGGCTACCCAGACGGCTGGAATAATCTGGCGTATTGCGAAAATAATGCAACAGTGTGTATTGATTATTTGGGAGTATATACAATTACTTCTGCTACATTCAGCAATATTACTCCTGTTAACAATAGCGAATTTTTATATACACCAGCTCCTAATTCATACATCTTTTTTAATGTGTCAGGAAGCGTATCTTTTACTGTATCTAAAGAAGCGAATGATGGTCCCAATGTTGCGATTAGGGTTGCAGCACAATCAGATAATACATCAATATATGATACCATAAATGTAAGATTCACCCCAAATGGACGTGGAGTAATGGTCATATCATATAAATTTGAAGGTGTTGCCTTTACATATAGAGGTGATGGAGGAGATTCAGGTGAACATTGGTTCCGTTTTGGAATAGCAATAGAAGACGCTCTAGGTAACTTTAAGTCTCCAAAAATTTCCAGTAAACACTACTTTAAACTAAAACGCGAATTAAAATCTCCAGTAAAAGCTAAAGGAGTTAGACAGGCGTATTAGAGAATGTAAAGTAGATATTTTTCGGGCAAGAAAAGCACTATGACAAAAGCAAAATACCGCCGTCATAACGCATGGCGATA
>URYY01000101.1 GCA_900552245.1 uncultured Opitutales bacterium
GACGTCTATTATGTCCTCCGCATCTTTAGCGCGGTAGGTGTAGCGTATGCCGTCGTAGCGAGCCAAGTTTGAAGAGGCCTCGGCAGTCGCGATAATGTAGTAAACAGGTATGGCAAGCTCCGTGTGCGGCAGCGAAATTTCAACAACCTCCGCTCCCAAAGTCTCGCAATGCTTAATCGCCTTTAAGACTGCTTCCTTTACTTCCGAGTCCATTCCATCTACAAAGTACTCTTTGGGAAGGCCAATCTTTTTGCCCTTTAGAGAATCCGCACTCAGTGCGCTTGCGTAGTCTGGAATATCAACTTTAACGCTCGTTGAGTCGAGCCTATCGTAAGAGGCCACAGCCTTTAAGAACAAGGCGGAGTCTCTGACTGTGCGCGAAAATGAACCGATTTGGTCTAGCGACGAAGCAAAGGCCGCAAGCCCGTAGCGGCTGACTAGCCCATAGGTCGGCTTTACGCCCACAACGCCGCAAAATGAAGCCGGCTGGCGAATTGAGCCGCCTGTGTCGGAACCAAGCGCAATGACGCACTCACCCGCCGATACCGCTGCTGCGCTTCCGCCGCTTGAGCCTCCGGGAACTCTGGAAATATCCCAAGGGTTGCGAGTGCTTTGAAAGGCGCTATTTTCGCAGGAAGAGCCCATGGCAAACTCGTCCATATTCAGCCTTCCCCACAAAACAGCTCCGGCGGCCTCCAAGTTTTTAACGCTCGTTGCGGTATAGGGGCTAATATAGTGCTCGAGCATCTTGCTTGCGCAAGTTAGTGGCTGACCGGCGTCTGCAACTATATCTTTTAGTGAAATTACTATGCCGTCGAGCTCGCCGCGAGTTTCATTTTTTGAGCGGCGCTCGTCGCTTTGCCTTGCCATTTCGAGAGTTCTATCCTCGTCAAAGCTCAAAAAAGCCTTGAGCTTATCATCGACCTGCTTTGTGCGCTCTATGCAGGCCTTTGCAAGCTCAAGCGATGAAATCTCGCCCTTTGCAAGCATTCTTGAAAGTTCGGAAACGTCTTTGTAAATCAGTTCGTCCATTTTAAGAGCCTTTAGAGTTTAAGCTTCGTCCACAACTTTGGGAACTACTATCTGGTTATCGCGCTTTTGGGGCGCATTTAACATGGCCTCTTCGGGCGTTAGCGTCGGCCCCTCAACGTCTTCGCGCCAAACGTTGTAGATTGCATGGGCGTGGGCGCTCGGCTCAACTCCCTCGACGTTTACCTTTGAAAGCTTTTCAAAATAACCGAGTATCTGCCCCAGCTGGGCGGCAAATTTTTCCTTCTCTTGGGGCGTCAGCTCTATGCGCGCAAGCTGCGCCACATAAGAAATGTCTATTGCAGCATTTTTTTCCATAAGGGCGTATTTTTTAAAATTCGCGCCCCGTTTACAAGCATTTTAACGCTAAAACTTCCCAAGTTTTAAAAAAAATCAAGTTTTGCTTGAAGATGCGCAAAGTAAGTCTTAGCTTGCGGAGCATGAGTCTAATTGGAAACTATTTAGTAAAGGCCCTGGAGCTTAAGGCCTCAGACATACACTTTTGCGAGGGGGAACCCGTCAAGGCAAGAGTTGACGGCTACATTCAAACTCTCGACGAAAACCTGCCGCAAATGAACGCACTTTTCGACGAAATTTACGATCTTTGCGACGAATCTGTGCGCGAGCGCAGCAAGGTTGAATTTGCAAAGCTTCACGACGTCTCCATATCTTTTCCCACACCCTACAAGATGAGAATACGAGCCACCCTATACCGCGACGAGCGGGGGCTTTGCGTTGCGATGCGCCTAATTCCGCAAAATCCGCCGGACCCAAAGGCGATAGGTATTCCCGAGAGCATAATGGACGTATGCTCCAGAAACCGAGGGTTATTTATCGTAACGGGCGCTACGGGCTCGGGAAAATCGACAACGCTAAGTTGCATGATAAACTTTATTAACCAAAACAAGCGCGGCCGCATAATAACGCTGGAGGACCCCATCGAATACATAATTCCCTCCGACAAATGCATAGTAAACCACCGCGAGATTGGCAGGCACATAGAAAGCTTTGCAAGCGGCCTTAAGTCAACTTTGCGCGAAGACCCCAACGTAGTTGTAATCGGCGAATTGCGCGACTTGGATTCTATGAGAGCCGCCATGCAGATAGCCGAAACCGGCCACTTGGTTTTAACAACCCTCCACACCCGAAACACCCCCGCGACTATAGATAGGCTTATCGGAGCCTTTCCGCCCGACGACCAGCCGCAAATACGCATGATGCTTGCCGACAATTTGATAGGGGTGCTAGCGCAAACTCTAATACCCAGAATAGGTGGCGGACGAGCTGCAGCATTTGAGTATCTCTTAAATAACGATGCAATCAAAAACAATATTCGCGAAGCAAAAATCTACCAGATAGACAATGTCTTGCAAACAGGCGCGCGCCAAGGCATGATTTGCATGGAAGACTACATCGTGCACCTAGTAAAGTACAAGGTAGTCGATCCTAACGTAGCCTTGGAATTTGCCCCATCTAGGCAGAAGCTCATGCTAAAATACAAGTCGCTTCTGGGAATATAAGTTTAAATATAAGCAGCTTGCTAAGCAGAAGATTTTTAATAAAAATCTCCGAAAAATCCCGAAAAGCCCCGAAATTTTGCGGGGCTTTTTAGTTTTCTCTAGAGCTTCTAAGCACAGCGATTTCAATCTGCGGCTTTGCGAGAAAGCGCACGCCTATATTGCTTGTTCCAACTCCACGGCTTACGAGCATTGGTATGCCGCGGTAATTCACAAAAAGCCCGTCGGCTGCGCCAAAATCCATTATGTCGGGTCTAATCAAAGGCCCTATAAAAGGCAGCGCGACCTGCCCGCCGTGAGTGTGCCCCGAAAGCACCACACTTGCCTTCAGCGGCAGCGCGGGCATTAAGTCGGGCTCGTGAACTATAAATATGCAACTTGCGCCCCTAGGAACGTTTAAAAGCGAGCGGGCTATTAGGTAGCGATTGCTTGCCATTGATGGGATTCCCGCCATGTAAAATTCGCCATTTTTTGTGCTTATTTTTACGCCTTCATTTTCGAGAAATTTGATACCGACTTTCGATAGGCTATCTATAATTTTTGCGCTGCCGTAAAGTTCGTCGTGGTTGCCCGTGACGGCAAAGACGCCAAGCGGAGCTTTTAAGTCTTTTAAAATATCTGCAAGGCTATCTAAATCGCAATCTGTATTCCACCAGTGTCCGTTTACAAAATCGCCGGCAAGCACTATCAAATCGGGCTTCTCGGCATTGACAGCCGCTACGAGCTTGCGCATTCTGCGCTTTTCAAAGGGAAAGGAGCCCATGTGTATGTCGCTTACAAGCGCAAGCTTTAGGCCGTCTAAATTTTTGCTCCAGTTTGCGGCTTGAATTTCCCACTTTTTTACAACGAGGCAAAAATGGGGCTCATATACAAATCCGTACAGAAAAAGAAGCGCCAAAAGGGGCAACAAAAACTTTAATACTCTCTTTAATTTAGGGCGTTTCTCAAACATCGCTTTCCCCGCCCAAGCTCACTTTGCAAATCTCTTTAAAATTTCAAACGATCGCTCGCTTGCCCCCGTATTTGAATCGTGCCAAGCTTTCGCGCGGCGGCCAAGTTCCAAGCGGTAATCAGAGTCTGTGGCAAGCCTCTCCAAAGCCTCGGCCGCCTCCGCTTTACTTTCAACTTTTACGCTGGCTTTGGCCTCTTCCAAAGACTTGCAAAGCTTTCTAAAATTCGACACCTCCGGCCCATAGACGCACGCCACGGCGCTCGCCGCGCAATCTAGCGGCGTCTGCCCGCCCCTGTGCGGCGGCATGCTCTTGCCGACAAAGGCAAAATCCGCAAGTTGCGTAAACATTTTAAGCTCGCCCGTTGTGTCTGCAACATACACAAGAGTTCCCTCCGGCGCCTGCTTTGACGCGCTTCTAAAGTGAAAATCCGCACCTTTTTTTTCGAGCATTTGCCTCACCGAGGCCCTGCGCTCGGCATGGCGCGGAACCAAGAGCAGACGCAAGTCCAGCCCATGTTTTTGCCTTATGTTTTGGGCTATATCAAAGAGCATTTCCTCCTCGCCCTCCCAAGTAGAAGAACCAAGCAAAACTAGAGAATCCTCCTTAAAGCCAAGCTCCCGCTTAAGCTCAGCCTTGCGCTCGGCAGGCATGGCCTCAGGGCTTGAAGAGTCAAACTTTATATTGCCTGTAACGCTCAATTTCTCGGGGTCTGCCCCAAGTTTTAGGAAGCGCTCGGCATCAAAGTCGCTGCCGCATGCTATAAAGTCGAACTTTGAAATAAGCCTTTTAAAAAAGGCGGGTATTTTTTTATACCTAGAAAAGCTCTTATCCGAAAGTCTCGCGTTTAAAAGCAAAAGCGGAATTTTTCTGGCTTTTGCCCTGTGCAGGTGCTCTGGCCACAACTCGCCCTCCATAAGAACGCAGACGTCGGGCTTAATTCTATTGTAGGCGAGGTAGTTTGTAAGGCAAAAGTCGAATGGGAAAATCCCGGTGTAAAAGCAAAATTCCGAATACTTCTTTTTTAGAATTGCGTAGCCCGTGCTCGTAGTAGTTGTAAGGACCACCTCAAAAAGCCCCGAATCGCGCATAATCTTAAGCAGATTTGCCAGGGCCTCGACTTCACCAACGCTCACAGCCTGTATCCAGATGCGAGTTTTCTTGGACTTAGGCAAATCCTGCAAAAGCCCAAATCTGTGCGAGAAGTCCTTTGAGTACCCACCCCTTCGTATCATTCGCCAGCCGTAATAGGGCAAAGCCAGAAGAAAGAGGGGCAAAAACGCTATCCTATAGAGAAATATCATCTTGCAAAGCTTAAGCCTTCTCAAAAATGAGAGCCGTATTTGCGCCGCCAAAGCCGCTACTTAGCGACATCACTTTCTTGGGAGCTTCAAATTTGACTTCGCGCAAGATATTAAAGGGCTTTGCCGCCTCGTCAAGCTCCTCAATATTTGCGCTTTCCGGCATAAAGCCCTCGTCGATTGCAAGAGCGCAGAAGGCGGATTCCATAACTCCCGCAAGCGATAAGCCGTGGCCTGTGAGCGATTTTGTGGAGCTTATCGCCGCGCGCGGAGATTCCCCAAATGTTTTTGCGATTGCTCTGAGCTCTGCAATGTCGCCAATCTGGGTCGAGGTTGCGTGCGAATTTATGTAGTCGATTTCTCCGCTCGAAATTCCAGTGGAGGAAAAGGCGTTTTGGATTGCTAGCGCCAAGCCGTCGCCCTGAGGGTGCGGAATTGCGACGTTGTAGCCGTCGCTGCCCTGACCCCAGCCCGAGAAGCGCGCATAAATCTTTGCGCCCCTTGCCCTTGCCACTTCCTCGTCCTCTAAGACCGCAACAACCGCGCCTCCCGTGCCGACAAAGCCGTCGCGATGCTTATCGTAGGGGCGGCTCGCCTTTTTGGGATCGTGCGAGACAGAGAGCGCGCGCATGCCTGCAAAGGGCAAAATTGTGCGGTAGTCGCCGTCCTCGCCGCCGACTACAAACATGCGCTTTTGCCTGCCCGAAGCGATTTCATCATAGGCAAAGCCCATGGCGTGCGACGATGAAGCGCAAGCGGAGGCAAATCCGCAACTAGCGCCCTTTATCTTAAAGCAGGAAACCAAATTGAAAGACAGAGTGCCAACTACCGACGACACAACCCCCATGGGCGAAACCCTCATAACGCCGGCCTTGTCGAGCTTTTGCATGTTGTTGTACAAGGTGGAAGTCGAACCCGCCGAGGCTGTGTACATGCCCGTGTATGGGTTTGAAATTTCCTCGTCCGTAAGCTTTGAGTCGGCAATCGCCTGCTTCATGGCGCAATATGCAAAGAGGCAGTGCGGAGAAAATCCGCGCAAAACGTCGCGCCTAATGGAATATTCAGACGGATACTCCCAATCCTCGGGGTCAGTGGTTTCAATCTTAAAGCCTTTAATTGTCCCCATGCACTTGACAGGGCAATTCGGAACATCGAAGGGTCCGTAGAGCTCTATGCCCGATATGCTCTTTTGCAAGCTTTCCAAAACTTGCGCTTTGCTATTGCCTATGCTTGTTACAAATCCAAGCCCCGTTATAACGACGTTTCTGTTACTCATTTTACAATATCAAAAGTTAGCGAAATTTTTTCTGCGTAGGCCGCGTGCTCTCCGCCCACAGTCACCCTGCCCTCAAACATTCCTATGGGAAAGCGGACTCGCTTTGCCCTCACTTCAAAATCTAGCCTGTCGCCCGGGCGGCAGATGCGCTGGCAGCGAACGCCGTCTGTCGAGGTAAAGAAAATCTTATTCTTATCGGGGTGCGTACCGTCTTTTAGAAAGTCAAACTTCAAAAGATACGCAACGGCAAGCTGCCCAAGTGCCTCCAGCATTATAGAAGCTGGGAATACGGGATTGCCGGGGAAGTGCCCCTTCAAAAAATCCTCGTCGCCCCTTATTGTGTAGAATCCGCAAGCTTTTTCCGCCGATATCTCGGCGCCGTCTAGAAACATAAATGGCGGCTGTTGCGCGATTGTACGCATAATATCTTCACGTGTATATTTTTCTACATCTGCCATAAATTATCCCGTATATACAATATTCAAAAGTGCATCTTTCAACACAAAATTGACGCTTTTTAAAAATAATATTGTAAACGCGAGCGACTCTTACATTATTTTTTAGCGTGGAATTAGGCAGAAAAAAGATTCTTTTTGTGGTTAACCGCGACAAGCCAAACGCGCAAGATATGTGCAGGCGCCTGTCTGCCCTAGCCAAAAGCGAAGGCTTTGACTGCGCCGAAGAACACGTCTATCCGGT
The DNA here is from genome assembly GCA_900552245.1 of uncultured Opitutales bacterium. Classification (GTDB taxonomy): domain Bacteria; phylum Verrucomicrobiota; class Verrucomicrobiia; order Opitutales; family Intestinicryptomonadaceae; genus Intestinicryptomonas. The sequence continues at coordinate 6,773 of URYY01000101.1, forward strand.
AAATCCCAGAGCTTTTGATGGAGCCCTGTTATGCTGCGTAATTGGCGGCGACGGAACCATACTTGCCTGCCTAGACGGCGCCGTGAAATACGGCGTTCCCATACTCGGCGTAAATTTGGGCAAGTTGGGCTTTATGGCGACTTTTACCGACGCCATAGAAGACGCGGAGTTTCTAAAAATTTTGCGAGGGCAAGCGCAAGAGAGCGTGCGCACGCTAATTTCTGCAACATCTTGCGGCTGCGAGAAACTCGCGCTAAATGAATTTGCCATAAAAAGTTCAAACGCCGCCGGAATACTAACAGTTTCGGTGTATGCAAACGACGAATACGTTGCCGACTTTGTGGGCGATGGCCTCATAATTTCAACCCCCACAGGCACAAGCGCCTACAATCTGTCGGCAGGAGGCCCCTTGATTTACCCGCAGGCGAGAGCCTACGTGCTAACTTGCATATGCCCGCATACGCTGACCCACAGAAGCATAGTTTTTGACGATTCCATGACGCTAAAGGCAAAGGTGCACAACCCGAACGCAATACTAATTGCGGACGGAAAGCCCGTAGAGGGCTGGAATATGCGCGAGAGCATATGCTTTAGCGTGCCTAGGCAAACCGTAAAATTTTTGCAGGCAAAAGAGCACTCGCACTTTTATATTTTGCGGACAAAGCTCGGCTGGGGCGAAAACCCAGGAAGGCCCGATAGCAGAGTGAGGTAGCTATGCAAAGCGAGACGTCAAAAGGCAAGGCGGGAGCCGAAAAAGTTATAGAAAGGCTCGTAAAGCAAGCGCAGCTTGAAGAAATTGCAAGGCGAACCTCAGCCGCTTGCATAGGCGTTTTTTTTGCGATTTCAAGCATAGCTTTCTGGCTATTTAAAGAACCTCGCTTTTGGGAGGCGGTGCCCTGCGTATTTCTGCCGACTTTGATTTTCTCAGCCGCATTTTTTACGCCTTTTAACTTTATAAGAACCCTCGGCGGCTTCTTTGCCGGTTTTTACGCCTACATGTTCTACACGGCCTACGAATGCGAAAATGCCGCAGTTGCGCTAATTTACTTTTTAACATTAAGCCTGCTTACTTTCAAAATGTCGCCGCGAAAATCCATGTTGGTGCTCGTTGCGTCAATTGCAATTTTAATGTACCTTGCCTACAGGCTAAACCTCTGAGCGCCTATGAAAAATAACGAGCAAAAACAAGAAAAAGTGACGCTTTCAAAGCGAATTTCCGAAATTGTGGATTTCTTCACTTTTGGAATCTGGTCGCGCGACATTCATCAAATGAAGGGGGCAAGAGCCTACGC
>URYY01000102.1 GCA_900552245.1 uncultured Opitutales bacterium
GGTATTTTCGTTTATGAGAGCCTCTATCTTAGTTTCGTCAATATTTAAGGTGTCTTCTCGCACGTCGCACCATGCGATTTTTGCGCCCCTTAATGCAAAGGCGTTTGCAGTCGAAACAAAAGTGTAGCTCGGAATTATCACTTCGTCTTTTTCCGACAAATTGCAAAGCAGAGCCGCCATATCTAAAGACGCCGTCCCGGAAGTCGTAAGAAGCGCCAGATTTGCCCCCGTAAGCTCGCGCAATTTCTCGTGGCAGGCGGCGGTCAATTTGCCGTCGCCGTGCAAATGGTCGCTATCGACGGCCTGATGCATGTAATTAAATTCATTGCCGCTTATGTACAACTTATTAAATGGAACTTTCATATAGCTTAGTTTTATAATTTGGTTGGAATTTATCTCGCACAAACGCGGGTTTATTGCAATACGCAAATGTAGGGCAAGTCGCGATAGAGCCCCGCGCTATCCATTCCAAAGCCCACGACGTATTCGTCCGGAATTTCAAAGCCTTGGAAGTCGGGCTTTACCGAACCGCGATTTTTAGAAATCTTATTTAGCAAAAAGCAAGTTTTCACCTCGCTAGCACCGCGCGACTTTAACTCGGCAATAAGTGTCTTTGCCGTAAGGCCCGTATCGAGAATATCGTCTATAAGAAGTACTCGCTTTCCACTCAAATCCGGAAGCTCTCCGGATATCTCAACTTTGCCTGAAGAGACATGCAAGTCTTTGTAGCTGGACGCCCTGATAGAATACACTTCAACTTTAAAATCGATTTTTGCAACTAAAGACTCCGCAAACTTGCGGGCCCCCTCCAAAAGCCAAATGAAGGCGATTTTGTCCTTATCTGCAACATTTGCATAGCAGCCCGATACATCGCGCGCTATCTCGGATATTCTCTTATCCAACTGTTCTCTTGAAATAATTACTTTTGAAAAATCACACATTGCCAAATTTTTAAAATTGGGAAAGTAAAATATGTCCGCGATTTTGCCAAATAAAATTTTAATTGAAAAAAACGCAAATTTTGGCAAGATTTGGCTCTTGTATATGATAGTTTCGCCCGCAATAGGCGCTTGATATTGCAAAATTCAAATATAATGGACAAAGGAGCTTTCAGAAAATTCTTCTCTTTTAGAATACTGGCTATCGCCACTTTATACGGGTTGATAATAGTCTCCGCCTATCTCTTTGCATACGCAATGAGGTTTGACTTCGACTTAAAAAAAGCTCTCGATGGAACCAACCACTTCGACTTCTATCTGTCGCTCGTATTCATAGTATTTCTGAAGCTTGCGCTACTTGCGGTGTTTGGACAATTCAGAAGCCTACTCAGGTTTTTCCACATGCCGGATTTGGTGAAGATATTTCTATCTATAAGCATCGCCGAGAGCATAATACTGATGCTTACAATGATAGATGTAATACAAAATTCCAGGGGAATTATAGCGATGGATTACATATTGTCGCTAGTTGGAATTTGCGGATTTAGGATTTTGTTTAGAATATACAACGAGCGCAATTTAAAATCGGACGGCAAAAAATTAAACGCGAGAATTGCGATAGTCGGAGCCGGAGATACGGGCTGTTCGCTGGCCGCAGACCTATTGGGTAGGCGGCGGTTAGGGATAAGTCCGGTATTGTTCTTGGACGACGACAAGTCAAAGCAGGGGCGCTCAATTATGGGTCTAAACGTGCTGGCAATTCCGGAGAATTTTGGAACGCTTAAAAATATATATTCCATAGATAAGCTCATAATCGCGATGCCAAGCGCGCCGCGCCATAAGATTGGCGAGATTGCAAAAAACGCTAGAAAGGCCAATTTGAGCGTAAACATAGTGCCCTCCCCTGAAGAGCTTGCCAGCGGTAAAGTTACTATGTCCAAAGTGCGCAATGTAGAAATTGAGGACATACTCGGCAGAAAGCCCGTTGAGCTTGAAAGTGCGGCGCTGCGCGAGATGGTCCGAGGGAAGGTCGTTTTGGTAACTGGAGCGGGCGGCAGCATAGGCAGCGAGCTTTGCAGGCAAATTGCAGCTAGGAATCCATCTTTACTGGTGTTGCTTGAACAGTGCGAAGTGCAGATGTTTCAGGTTGAGCAGGAGCTTTTGTCTATGGAGTTGGGAGTGGACATACGCTGCGCAATAGCGGATGTCACGGACGAGGATAGAATGCGCGAAGTTTTTGCAAAATATTCACCGGAAATCGTGTTCCACGCGGCGGCGCACAAACACGTTCCGATGATGGAATCGCAACCTGGAGAGGCGTTAAAAAATAATACGCTCGGAACTTGGATAACGGCAAACTGCGCCTCTGAAGCCAAAGTAAAAAAGTTCGTCTTAATTTCAACCGACAAGGCCGTAAATCCTACCAACGTAATGGGTGCTACAAAGCGCCTTGCAGAAATGTGCATAAGGGCTATGCAGACGAAACCCGGCAACACTACGGCCTTTGCGGCGGTGCGATTTGGGAATGTCTTGGGCTCCTCCGGCAGCGTAATTCCGACTTTTAAAAAACAGATAGAAAAAGGCGGCCCCGTAACGGTTACCCACCCGGAAATAACGCGCTTTTTTATGACGATTCCGGAAGCGGTAGGACTAGTGTTGCAATGCGGAGCCTTGGCAGACGGCGGGGAAATATTTGTCCTTGATATGGGAAACCCCATGAAGATAATCGACATCGCCCGCCAAATGATATCGCTCAGCGGCTTTGAGCCGAACGTCGATATAGAGATAAAGATAACGGGGCTTAGACCGGGCGAGAAACTCTTTGAGGAAATAATGCACAAAAGCGAACACCTCACAAAGACAAAGCACCCGCGCATATTCGGATTTGAAGCTCCAAACCCATCGTACGACGAAGTGCTAGACATAATTTCAGACATAAAAAAATACGCCAATCATTCGGACTCAAATTCGCTAAAGCGTCTAATTTTGAAGTACGTCCCCGAATACAAGCCCCAATTTAACGACTAAAATGAATCTCGAAAATTTTAAGAAGTGGCCCTATTTTGACGAGGCCGACATAAGCGCAGTTGCGGAAGTCATGCGAAGCGGGAAAGTTAACCGCTGGACGGGCACAAAAAATTTGGAATTTGAAAAGAAGCTCTGCGATATAACGGGCGCGAAATACGCAATAGCGCTTGCAAACGGAAGCCTTGCGCTCGAACTTGCGCTATATGCGCTTGGAGTTGGCGAGGGAGATGAAGTTATAACGACTTGCAGAACTTTTATGGCCTCGGCAAGCGCCGCCGTAATGCGCGGTGCGCGTCCAGTTGTAGCGGACGTCGATTTAAATTCGCAAAACATAAGGGCCGAAACTATAGAAAAATGCATAACGCCAAAGACGAAGGCCATAATTGCAGTTCACCTCGGAGGCATGCCCTGCGAGATGGACGAAATTATGGAGCTTGCAAGAAAGCATAATCTGAAAGTTATAGAGGATTGCGCTCAAGCCCACGGCGCGCTTTACAAGGGCAAGTCTGTCGGAACCATAGGCGATATAGGCGCATGGAGCTTCTGCCAAGATAAAATTATCACAACCTGCGGCGAAGGCGGAGCGGTCACAACAAACGACGAAAACCTGTGGCGCAAGATGTGGGAATTTAAGGACCACGGCAAGAGCTACGACGCGGTATTTAAGCGCAAGCATCCGGAGGGCTTCAGATGGCTCATCGAATCTTTCGGCACAAATTACAGGTTAAGCGAAGTTGCTTGCGCTCAAGGAATCCTCTGGCTAAACAAGCTCGAAAGTTGGATTGAAATTAGAAACAAGCACGCCGCAAAGCTAAGCGAAACATTGAAAAATTTCAAGGCTATACGCATTCAAGAGACGCCTAGCTACATGCGAAACGCTTTCTATAAATACTACTGCTTTGTAAAGCCCGAAGAGCTCAAGCCGGACTGGTCGCGCGATAGAATTGCAAAGGAAATTTCTGCAAGGGGCATCCCCTGCTTTGCGGGCGCATGCTGGAACGTGTCGGCTGAAAAATGCTTTTTAGACAGGGGCTGGGGCAAGACGAAAGAGGAATTGCCAAACGCCTACAAGCTTGGCGAAACCTCGCTTATGCTGCTTGTACACCCGACTATTACAGACGCCGATATGGACGGCGCCTGCGAAATCATAAGCGAAGTTCTAAAGCAAGCGAGCAAGTAAGAAGCGGCTTAAGAACCGCTTGTGTGATACGCTAAAATCGATAGGCTAGTCGCGGGCATTTTATCTTCAATGGATTGCGCTTGCAGCAAAGGCTATGTGGCTAATGCAAAAACCAAGTGCGCTTACATTCCGCAGGAGCAAGGTTTGCGATTCGAAAAATTTTTATAGGCTCAAAGCTCTCGCAAAAAACATTAGCATGCGGCATAGATAAGGAATCTAGGAATAAGAGTTTTTAGCAAAGCAAATTCAGAGTCGGATTCCGATTAGAATAATTTTTCGCAGCTTTAATAATCCTCTTATTATTGCCGCTTTGCAAAATGCGTACTTTAGATTTGATTAGTCAAACTCGCCGCGTTCGTACTTCTTTGCAAGCTCGTGCGCCTTTTTAAGATCTTCCTTTGTCAAATTCTTCTCGGCAGACTTTGCCAAATATTCTTGGGCTTGTTTACACCCTCCCTTTGCGGACAAGATAAGCCAAGCGTGAGCCTTCAAGGCATTCTTCGCCAAACCTTTCCCATCTATATAAGCTGCAGCTAAGTTATGCTGAGCCACAGCATGTCCTTGTTCGGCGGCCTTTCTATACCACTTCACAGCCTCTTCAGGATTCTTTTCCACTCCATCGCCAAACCAATACGCATTACCCAAAAGGGCCTGCGCCTCCAAATAGCCCTGCTCGGCGGCCTTTCTCCACCACTTTACGGCCTCCGCTAGATTCTTTTCGACTCCATAGCCTTTAAAATACGCAATTCCCAATTTATTCTGAGCCTCCGCATTGCCTTGCTCGGCGGATTTCCTCAACAACTTCAATGCCTCCGATAAGTTCTTTTCAACTCCTATACCGTTGAAATACAAAGCCCCCAAGTTTAGACTAGACCCTATATCGCCCTGCTCGGCAGATTTTCTGATCCACTTCACGGCCTCCTTAGGATTCTTCTCTACTCCTAGACCTTGCATATACGCAACCCCTAAATTGCCCTGAGCCTCCTCATGCCCGCGCTCGGCGGCCTTTCTCCACCACTTTACGGCTTCTGCAGGATTCTTCTCTACTCCTACACCTTCCATATATACAAAGCCCAATTTATTCTGAGCACCCGCATGCCCCTGCTCGGCGGCCTTTCTCCACCACTTCACGGCTTCTGCTGGATTCTTTTCCACTCCATAGCCGTTGAGATAGCAATTTCCCAAGTTAAACTGAGCTTCCGCAAATCCGCGCTCGGCGGCCTCTCTGTAAAGCTCGGCAGCTTTTGGGGCATTTATATCGCCAGCATCTGCGGCAAACGCACCGCATGCAAAAAACACAAACGCTATAAGCAATAAGTTTAATTTCTTCATTTTTTATCTTAGTCTTGAAAATTCATCAAAGTAAAAGCGGTTCTGAAGTGCTAGTTAATGTACAATAAATCTGATACTTTTCAAGAATTTTCATATCGCTTTTAATATTTCAGTTTATAGATGTTTTGAGGAGACAAATGTAAGCAAAAAAGATTCCCCAATCTAATTTCAAGCGCCCCGAATTTGAAGCTCTTAAAAGCCAACCTTGACAAAAAGCAGCCCTCCAAACATTATAGTGCGCGTTTATGAAGAAGGTGTACAGGGCTGACGTTCGCGAGATGCTTAATGTCGCAAAAGATTTGGAGGAATTTTGCGACTCCGAAGCCCTGCCCCAAGACATAGCCTTTGCGCTAAACCTCTGCGTGGACGAAATGTTTACAAACGTCGCCTCCTACGCCTACGATGGCGACAAAGATGGCAAGGTCGAACTTGAAGTTCTAATTCAAGACGGATTTTTAAAGACGTATATAAGAGATTCCGGTAAGCCCTTCAACCCCCTTTGCGATGCGAAAGCCCCCGATCTAGACGCCCCTCTTCAGGAGCGCGACATAGGCGGCCTCGGCGTTTACCTTCTCAAAAAAAATATGGACGAACTCTCCTACAAAAGAATAGGCGAAACAAACGAACTTATGTTTGCCAAAAAGCTCCCCCAACATGCTTAAAGTAGAAAATTTAAAAATTAAATTTAATTCAAACGGCGCAACTACCGAAGCCGTAAAAGGGATAAGCTTTGAAATCAAAGCCGGCGAAAGCGTCGCGGTTGTAGGCGAGAGCGGCTCGGGCAAAACAGTGACAGCCATGTCCATAACAAAGCTCCTTCCTCCACCGCCCGCCTGCGAAATTTCAGGCAAAATCAGCTTTGAGGGCTCTGATATTTTAAGCGCCGATGAAAAGGCTTTGAGAAAAATTAGGGGAAAGGAAATATCCTATATATTTCAAGAGCCCTCAGCCTCGCTAAATCCGGTCTTTACTGTAGGTTACCAGATAGCAGAGGCAGTGCGCCTGCATCGCCCCGAAGTAAAGGACGTGCGAGCGGAAGTTGTAAAGAGTCTGGAGCGGGTGGGAATTAGAAGCGCCGCGGAGCGCTACAAGGCCTATCCACACGAGCTCTCAGGCGGAATGCAGCAGCGCGTAATGATTGCCATGGCCCTCGCCTGCCGCCCGCGCCTATTGGTCGCCGACGAGCCCACCACAGCCCTCGATGTTACGATTCAAAAGCAAATAATAGACCTCCTAAAAGAAATTAGAACTTCGCGCGAAATGGCGCTTATGCTGATTACCCACAACTTTGGCATCATATCCGGCCTTTGCGAAAAAGTTATCGTTATGTTTAGGGGAAACATAGTAGAAAGCGGCGAGACGGAAGAAGTCTTAAAAAACCCCAAACACCCTTACACTAAGGCGCTAATCGCCTGCATTCCAAAACTCGGAAACAAGCGCGAAAAGTTGCAGTCGATAAATTACGAAGAAATTGAAAGGCTTTCCAAATGACTGCGCCTCTAATTGAAGTTAAAAATTTAAACGTCCGCTTTAGTTTGGGCGACGGCTTGTTCTCAAAGCCAAAGGCTGAAATTAAGGCGGTAAACAACGTCTCCTTTAAAATTAAAAAGGGCGAAATTTTGGGCCTTGTGGGCGAAAGTGGCTCGGGCAAGACTACGACGGGGCGCGCGCTCATACGCCTTGCTCACGTGCATTCGGGCGAAATTTTGTACGCGGGCAAGTCGCTATGTGGGCTTTCAAACGCGGAGTTTCTGCCATACAGAAAAAAGATGCAGATGATATTTCAAGACCCTTACAATTCGCTCGATCCGCGAATGAGGGTGCGCGACATAATATCGGAGCCAATCGACATACACTTTAAGCTTGAAAAAGAGCAAAAGCAAAAGCGTATCGCAGAACTCTTGGAGCGCGTGGGCTTAAGCGCAAATATGATGGACAGATACCCCAACGAATTCTCCGGCGGGCAGAGACAGCGCATAGGCATAGCGCGCGCTCTCGCCGTAGAGCCCGAATTTATAATTTGCGACGAGCCCGTAAGCGCGCTGGATGTCTCTGTGCAAGCGCAGATAATAAATCTTTTGGAAGACCTGCGAAAAGACTTGAATTTGACTATGCTATTCATCGCCCACGACCTCGCCGTAGTTGAGCATATAAGCGACAGAATCATAGTTATGACAGGCGGCGAAATCGTCGAGGAAAATGAGGCCGAGGAACTCTGTAGAAATCCGAAACACCCATACACAAAAAAGCTCATAGCCGCCGTGCCGAAGTTTCTATGATTGCGCGCGTTTTTGCAGTTTTACTTTGCGCTACGCTTTCGGCTTGCTTCGACTACGAGCCGCCGGCGGAACTTGCCGCGCGCAACAAGACCCTGCTTTTGGGAAACGCCGCCGACCCCTCAAACCTCGACCCAAATCTGGTTACGGGACTTTCTGAATACAAAATTTTAAGCGCGCTTTTCGAGGGCCTTACAAGCGCAAATCAAAACACGCTTGAAGTCGAGCCCGCCGCC
>URYY01000103.1 GCA_900552245.1 uncultured Opitutales bacterium
ATTCTCTTTGCCCTCTTTTTTTTCTCCCATTCCACAATCTTTGACGTAGAGCGAATTATATTTTGCGGCAATTGACATCGGAAAAGCGCAAGCAGAGTTTGAAATGCGATTTTGCCATGTTTTAATACGTTCTCATAAAGTTGCGCTTTCCGTATAAATATCGCAGCTCTTTTGTAAAGTCCGCAAACGCTTTACCAGTTCGCATAACGCCGAGAATCTTCAATCCTTTTATCGCGGAGAACCTTTAGTATTTCATAGATAGGCAAACGAGTCGATTGATAGACTTATCACTGCAACCCCTGCATCTGATAGCTCCTAAAGAGAAACTGTATTTAGAGTGTAAGAGCAAATTATTCTTGTAAAGCGGGCCTATTTTTGAAATTCTAGACAGCCTATGGGCAAATTGACTGCACTTGCTAATTTACATAAATCGCTAGGAGGCAAAATGGTGGACTTTGCGGGTTGGACGCTGCCTGTGCAATACACCGGCATAATTGAAGAGCACATGTCTGTGAGAAAAGCCTCCGGAGTATTTGATGTCTCGCACATGGGGGAATTTCTAGTCTGCGGCAAAGATGCTTTGCCCTTTCTAAATTACGCGCTCACAAATTCGTACACTACCCTCAAAGACAACTGCGCGCGCTACGGAATACTCTGCGACGATGAAGGCAGGGCCTTGGACGATTTATTCGTGTACAAGCTAAATCCGGAAGTATTTTTCATAGTCTGCAATGCGGCAAATATCAAACGCGATTTTAAGCGTCTAAGTTTTGTAAAAGAGCAGAGGAATTTTGAAGTTAAAATTGAGGACCAATCCGACATCTGGTCGTTACTTGCCCTTCAGGGGCCCGATACTAACAAAGTTTTAGAAAAATCACTCAACAAGGATTTTTCAGCCCTAAGTCGCTTCTCTTTTTTAAGGTTCGAAAATCTGTATATAAGCAGAACCGGATACACCGGCAGCGACGGCGTGGAAATTCTCGTAAAAAATGCCGAGGCCGAGACCTTGGCAAAGGCAATATTAGACGCCGGAGCAAAGCCCTGCGGGCTGGGCGCGCGAGACAGCCTGCGCCTCGAAGCGCAATACCCCCTGTACGGCCACGAACTTAGCGAAGACATAAATCCGCTCGAGGCCGGGCTAGGTTGGGCGGTAAAATTCGACAAGGATTTCGCGGGGCGCGATAAACTCTTGAAGGAAAAAAGCGCCGGTTTAGAGCGGCAAGTCCTATTTTTTAAAGTTTTAGACAGGCGCATGGTCAGAAGTGGCGCCGAAATTTTTTGCGGGCAAGAAAAGGTTGCGAGAGCCCTCTCCGGAGCGTGGTCGCCCATTTTGAATGCGCCCATAGGCTCGTGCATCGCAAAAAAATGCAATTTTTCAAAAGAATTGTTTGCCAAAGTCAGAGAATCTCTTATTGAAGTTGAGTTTAAAAATAAATTTTTATGATTAAGTACGCAAAAGATCACGAATGGATTAGCCTCGACGAAGCGGGTTTGGCAACTGTAGGAATAAGCAACCACGCGCAAGAGTCGCTGGGCGACATCACTTTCGTGGAATTGCCCGAGGTCGGCAAGGTTCTGGCAAAGGGCGAATCTTTTGGCGTAGTAGAATCCGTAAAGGCCGCGAGCGACATCTATATGCCCGCAAGCGGAAAAATCGTTGCGGTAAACGAACAGCTCGAAGATTTTCCACAACTTCTAAATAGCGATCCCGAGGGTCTGGGCTGGATTATAAAAATAGAGCTAACAAGCCCTGCGGAGCTTGAGGAATTGATGGATAGGGAAGACTACTTAAAATCGCTGTAAGCAATTATGAAAAATTTTTTAAAAGCGTTTTTGCTATTGCCCCTGCTTGCGTTCTCGGCCTGTTCAAGCGAGGTTGAAAACCCCACGCGAATGATATTTGTAGATAGCATACCGCAGGGAGCGGAAGTAATAGTAAATTCCTTTTCGCTAGGCAAGACACCAATTTCAATAGAGGTCGAGGCAACTGATGACGGATACTTTCCAAAGAGAACTCAAATAACAGCCATAGCGCAATCCAAAGAGTTATTTACGCAAGTTGTCTCGTACCCGCCATACTCGCCGGCAAATCCAGCTCTAAGCGAGATTCCCGAGACGATTACCTTTGATATGAGAACATCAGCGGCCCAAAAGCAACAGGCTGGGCAGGCTGGAGAATAGAAAATTTGTACGATGTCTGATACTGTAAAATACATTCTTGAAGAGAGCAAATTACCTAAATACTGGTACAACATTGAGGCCGATTTGCCAATAAAAACGCCCTTGGGCAGAAATCCCATAACAGGAGAGGAAGTAAAGCCCGAGGAATTGGAGAAAATACTGGCAAAGACGCTAGTTGAGCAAGAGCTCTCAAAAGAGCGCTACATACCGATTCCCGAGCCCGTGCGCGACATAATGCGCAACTGGCGCCCCTCACCTTTAATGCGCGCGCGCAGGCTGGAAAAAGCTCTGAAGACCCCGGCAAAAATTTATTACAAGTATGAAGGCGTAAGCCCATCGGGTTCGCATAAGACGAACAGCGCACTGGCTCAGGCCTTTGAAAACAAGCGTTGCGGCACAAAGAAAGTGACGACCGAAACCGGAGCCGGCCAATGGGGCTCGGCCCTGGCTCAAGCTTGCAACATATTCGGCCTGGAGTGCCGCGTGTTTATGGTTAGGTGCTCCTACGACCAAAAGCCCTACAGAAAGGCGCTAATGGAGCTGTACGGTGGTTCCGTAATAGCATCCCCTAGCAATGAGACAAAAGTGGGCCGCGAGATACTGGCAAAAGATCCAAACTGCCGCGGCTCTCTGGGCATAGCAATTTCCGAAGCAATAGAGGAGACGATACTGGGCAAAGACACGAAATACTGTCTGGGCTCGGTGCTAAACCACGTATTGCTTCACCAATCGATAATAGGTCAGGAAGCCCTCCTGCAAATGGAGATGGCAAATGACTATCCGGACGTAGTAATCGGCGCGTGCGGCGGCGGCTCAAACTTTGCGGGTATAGCCTTCCCGTTCTTGGGCGAAAAGCTGCGCGGCGGCAGAGACGTAGAAATTATAGGCGTAGAACCTGCCGCCTGCCCCAGCCTCACTAGGGGCAAATATGCGTACGATTTCGGAGACATAGCGGGCACCACTCCCCTATTGAAGATGTATACGCTCGGAAGTCGCTTCATTCCTCCTGCAGTGCATGCAGGCGGGCTTCGGTATCACGGTATGGCACCGCAAGTGAGCAATGTTTACAAACAGGGCTTAATGAAGGCGGTGTCAGTCCAGCAGCTCGACGTGTTTAGAGACGCCGTCTTGTTTGCGAGGTCTGAGGGTATAGCTCCGGCTCCCGAATCCTCACACGCGATATCGGCGGCTATGGACGTAGCTAGAGAGTGCGCAAAGACCGGAGAGAGCAAGACTATATTGTTCAATCTATCGGGACACGGGCACTTGGATATGGCAGCCTACATCGAGTACTTTGCGGGCAACCTCAAAAATTACGACTACCAGCAGGAGGAGATAGCCATGGCTTTATCCTGCCTGCCTTCATGTAAGGACTGAGATTCGCAAGGTGCGACAACATAAAAGTGCGGCAAATTTTGCCGTTTAAAATCCATAAAATATAAAAAATGTATTGACGAAAGGAATAAAAGGGGTAATTTTCCTCTTTTTTCTTAAAGATGAAAACGACAGTAGCCAAGAATGAAGAACAAAAGCAGTGGTACGTTGTGGACGCTAGCAATCAGGTCCTCGGACGTTTAGCCGTAAAAATTGCGAACGTGCTGCGCGGTCGCTATAAGCCGACATACTCCCCGCACGTTGATTGCGGAGACCATGTCATAGTTATAAACGCAGAGAAAATCCGCGTCACGGGCAAGAAGGAAACAGATAAGGAATACATGTTTTACACGGGCTATGTGGGCGGCGAAAAGTATGTAAAGCTCAGCGAGTTCCGCGCGCGCAAGCCGGAATTCATCATACAAAACGCAGTTCGCGGAATGCTTCCCAAGAACAGGCTTGCAAGCGCTATGCTAAAAAAGCTCCACGTCTATGCCGGTGAAAATCATCCGCACGAGGCTCAGCAACCCAAACCCTTTAACTTCTAATTTTTTATTACGATGAGCGAAAAAGAAGTATTTACATCAGTAGGCCGCAGAAAGACTTCGTCGGCGCGCGTTAGACTTTCCAATGGCACGGGCAACCTAACTGTAAACGGCAAGCCCTTGAACGAGTACTGCTACTCGGACGCATTGGTAACGGCAGCTACGCGCCCCTTGGTTGTAACGGGCATGCAAACTTCGGTTGACGCCGATATCAAGGTAAGCGGCGGCGGTTCCTCCGGTCAGGCGGGTGCAATAAGCCACGGTTTAGCTCGCGCGCTCCAGAAGATGGACGCAAATTTGCGCACTGTTTTGAAGAAGGCGGGCCTCATTACCCGCGACGGCAGAGCCAAAGAGCGCAAAAAGTCCGGCCAGCCTGGCGCACGCAAGCGCTTCCAATTCTCAAAGCGTTAATTTGGTTACTTCGAAAGAGTTTTGGAAAATTAAAAATTTTAAGGCAGAGCTTAGGTTCTGCCTTTTTTGTTGCAAGAGTGGACCATTGTTTTACAAGGCTTAAAATCTATCACAGTTCAAGGCAGGCCAAAGATACGTAAATTCCTGAAAAAATAGGCAAGTAAAAAGCGAATTTAGGCTATAAAATAAAACTTTGAATTTAGGCAATATAAGCCCTCATCTTATTTAAATTGAGATACACAGGGCAAGCGAGCCGAATTAAAATATTTAATCAAATATTAATATATTGAAACAATAGAAAAATATTAGTGTCAGTTGGAGCGTTAGACTCTTTATAAGGCGCTTGTCGCACTCGTCTATGCGCTTTGCAAGAGTCTGAATTTTCGCGATTAAAATATTTTTAATTTGATAAGATGCTTGATTTTTCAAATGAATAAACAATAATTCCCCGCTTAATATTTTTATATTTATGGACGCGATATCAAAAGCAGCAGAATATGCAGACTCTGCAGATGAAAATAAAATCTGCGAGAGCGCCGATTTTGACGCCGCCATAATAGAGAAAGTTAAGGCGGGCGACGTGCACGCCTTTGGAGTGCTCACAAAAAAATACAGAGAGCGGATTTTTAGCGTCATATACAACATGCTAAGCAACAGGGAAGACGCTATGGATCTCACGCAAGATGTCTTCATAAAGGCTCTCACATCAATAAAATCTTTTAAGGGAGACTCTGCATTTTACACATGGCTTTACAAAATCGCGGTAAATAAATCCATAACTTTCTTAAAAAAGAGAAGGCTGCGCAGATTTTTTAGCTTTGAAAATCTAGACGACGAAGTCTCAAACTCAGAACTAGTAGAGAAGCTCACGGCTAGGGGCTTTAGCGGTAGCAAGGCGGCAATAATTAACGAATTGAGAGAAAAATTGAACGAAGCTCTGCAAAATCTGTCAATAGAGCATAGAACTGTTGTTGTACTCTACGAGATAGAGGGCTTAAGCCACGCACAGATAGCCGAAATTATAGGAGCAAAGGAAGCGACTGTGCGAAGCAGGCTTTACTACGCAAAGCAGCAGTTGCAATCTATGTTGAAGGAGTATATAAAGTAACCATGAAACTTGAAGAGCTTTTAAAATTGAAGAGATTTGAAAAGCCGAGCGAGGCTCAGTGGGAAGCGTTTGACTCTCAACTGAAAAATAAGATGCTACTTTGCATTGTAAATGAAGATAGAAAACCGGCTAAAAGATGCTTTAAGTTGTCCTTGATATCGCTTTCGGCCTGTCTGTTGTTTGCGGTTGGTTTTTTGCTTTCAAGCATATTGCAATCCGAAGATAGAGAGCTTGACTCAATTGCTTTAGTGCAGGTTGATGAGTCGCCGGATTTTACGCAGAACATATACCTAAAAAACGAAGTTATATCCCAAGCATTTGACAAGCCCGCCTCCAGAGCACTCACCAAAGAAGAGGCAAGCGCACCCAAGACAAACTACATTGCAAACACACTGGGCAATATACAAATAGGCGGCTTTTAAAATCCCCCGTATTTTTTTGGGGGATTTTTTTACAAGATGAGCCCGATTTTTTTAATTTTTTAGACTTTAGATTCGTATATAGTAGGGTCTGTAACCCCGGCAAGTTTGAAGGCCTCGCGGCGCTCTGTGCAGGTTGAGCATTTTCCGCAGTGGAACTTGCCTCCCTTATAGCAGCTCCATGTCAGGGAAAAATCTACGCCTAGTTCGGCACCCAAGCGCACTATGTCGGCCTTGGATACATTTATAAATGGGCGCAAGAGTTTTATTTTGCGGGTGTCGGCAAGTTCTATTGCCTTTGCCATGGCATCTGCAAACTCGCAAGTGCAGTCCGGGTAAAGTGCGTGGTCGCCGCTATGGGCTGCGTATGCCACACTGTCGCAACCGCTTGCCATGGCCCTTGCCGCAGCTATAGACAAAAGCAGCATATTTCTGTTCGGCACAACGGTCACGGCTATATTATCGACTGCGTAAGAACCGTCAGGAACTTCTACATCGGGGTTTGTAAGGGCGCTGTTTCCAAATATGGGCGCCAAGTTAGACAAATCCGCAACAGTGTGTTTAATGCCAAGTTTTTTGCAATTTGCGGCAGCCATCTCCAATTCTACAGAGTGTTTCTGCCCGTAATTTACAGAGACTGCCTCGCTTATGGCCCCCTCCGCCGCAAGCTTGTAGAGCAAAACCGTGGAATCTAAACCGCCCGAATATATCAGTATAGTCTTCATATATAAAATCCACTATGCACGGCGTTTTTAAATTTACAAACATTAAGTTTTTTGTAGAGTAGAGTGGGTATTTTTTTTAATTATGTCGACCTTATTTCAGATTATAGGCAGCCTCGGTATATTCCTATTTGGAATGAAGCTGATGAGCGACGGTTTGCAAAAGATGGCGGGTGAGAGACTGCGCGCCATAATGAGCACTATGACGGGCAACCGCTTCAAGGGGGTGTTCTCGGGCTTGGTTGTGACAAGCGCCATACAATCATCTTCCGCTACTACGGTTATGGTTGTAAGCTTTGTGAATGCCGGGCTATTGAAGCTCAGAGAGGCAATAGGCGTAATAATGGGCGCAAACCTCGGCACAACCGTAACTGCTTGGATTATAGCCTACTTTGGCTTTACGTTTTCGCTCTCTTCCATCGCCGTTCCCGTAGTCGGCATAGGAATGATTGTGACATTCTCTAAAAAATCCACACTCAAAAGCTTTGGCGAATTTTTAATTGGCTTTGGACTTTTGTTCCTGGGCATAGAATTTCTGAAAAACTCGGTGCCGGATATAAAGGCTCACCCGGAACTCTTCGAGTGGATAAGAAGCTACACAAACTACGGATTCTTATCGGTGCTGATATTTTTGGCCTTTGGTATTTTGCTTACAATAATAGTGCAGTCGTCATCGGTTGCCATGGCAATTACAATGACTATGGCGGCAAAGGGCTGGATAGGTTTTGAGCTTTCGGCTGCGATAGTCTTGGGCGAAAACATTGGAACTACAATAACTGCCATACTTGCCTCGGCTACGGGCAACACAAACGCAAAGCGAGCGGCAATAGCGCACCTTTGCTTTAACGTGATAGGCGTTATATGGATGCTATTTGTATTCAAATACTTTACGGCTGCGATATCCGGAATTGTCGACGCCTCTTTTTCTAAATCTATAGCCGAGGCTGCAGGAGACCCCGAAAAGCTAAAGTACATAGGCCTTACAGAAAAGTTGGCGCTATTCCACACAATGTTTAACGCAACTAACATAGTAATTTTGATAGGATTTGTCCCGCAGCTCGAAAAACTCGCGTGCTGGCTTATAAAATCAAAGCCGAACGAGAAGAAGGAAAGCCCCGCCGAGC
>URYY01000104.1 GCA_900552245.1 uncultured Opitutales bacterium
GAAAGCTGGACTTTTAAAGATGGAGTTTACACTTTTAAAATTAGGCAGAATGCAAAGTGGTCGGACGGCGAGCCCCTGAAGGCCTCGGACTTCGTTTTCTCGTTTAAGCGCTCGCTAAACCCCGCGGTGTCGTCGGAGTACGCGAACTTTTTATACCCGATAAAAAATGCCGAAAAGATACACAAGGGCAATCTTCCGCAAGACGCACTTGGCGCCGTGGCAATAGATGAAAAGACGCTAAGAATAGAGCTTGAAAGACCCTGCGCCCACTTTCTAAATCTGCTCTACCACTGCTCTTTCTTCCCGCTTCCCGAGCACGTTTTAAGAAAGACAAATTGCGCGGATATTCGCAACGGCTCTTGGATGAAGGAGAAAACGGCGGTCACAAACGGGCCCTTCAAGCTTTCAAAGTGGCGCATAAACGACAAAGTGCTAGTCGAGAAAAATCCATTTTATTGGGACTTTGAAAGAATCAAGCTAAGCTCCATAGAATTTCTGCCAATCTCAAACATAAATACGGAGGACCGCGCCTTCAGGGCAAAGCAGCTCCACATAACGGATTCAATAGCCCCTACCAGAATTGAATCCATAAAAAAAGAGACGCCCGAAAGCCTTAGAATTTCCGATTTTTTGGGCGTCTATTACTACGCGCTAAACCTATCGCGCCCGCCTCTTGACGATGTCAGAGTAAGAGAGGCGTTATCGCTTGCAATTTCAAGGCAGGCTATAATAGACAACTTCTTGAGAGCCGGCCAAAAACCCGCCCTAAGCTTTGTTCCCGAAAAATCGCAGGCGGGTTACGAGTGCAAGTTTAAGCTCTCGGAAGACCTAAAGAGGGCGCGCGAACTTCTCGCGCAAGCGGGCTATCCCAACGGCGAGGGCTTTCCGGAAATTACAATTACATACAACACCTCCGAACAGCACAGGCCGATAGCGGAGGCCATACAGGCTATGTGGAAAAGCGGCCTAAATATAGACGTCAAGCTCTACAACCTCTCATGGCCCGCCTACCTCGACGCCCGCAAAGTCGGCGACTTTTTTATTACGCGCGCAAGCTGGACTGCCGACTACGCCTCGCCGGAATCCTTCCTAACAATATTTAAATCGGATAGCGCCCTAAACCACTCGCGCTACAAGAATAAGAAATTTGACGAGGCTCTTGACATTGCAAGCCGCACAAGCGCCGAAAACTCCGCGCAAGCTTTCGCAAAAGCCGAGGAAATTCTTTTGCGGGACTTTGCCGTAATTCCCATTTACTTTTACAGCCGCGTATTTCTAATTAAGCCCTATGTTAAAAACTGGGGCTCAAATCCCCTAGACTACCACAACTATAAAGACGTCGATTTCGACTTGGAAAGGCTCGAAAAATGATGCGCTTTATTTTAAGGAGGATTCTGGAGGCTATCCCCGTATTTTTCATAATAATTACCGCTACATTTTTTATGGCGCGCTTCGTGCCCGGCGGGCCCTTCGATGCCGAAAAGCCGCTTCCGCCGGAAACTAGAAAGGCGCTTAAAGAATACTACGGACTCGACGATAGCCTCGGAACGCAGTATGTAAAATTTCTAAAAAACCTAGCGCACGGCGAGCTGGGCCCCTCCTACAAATACCAGGGCTGGAGCGTAAACGAGCTAATTGCCGACAAGGCGCCCGTATCGCTAGAACTGGGCTTTTGGGCGCTTTTATTTGCGCTTTCCGTCGGCGTATTTTCGGGCGTATTTTCGGCGGCAAATGCAGATAGAATTTCGGGGAAGGCGATAGGCGCGCTCTCGCTTGTTGGTATCTGCCTGCCCTCCTTTGTCGTCGGGCCCGTCCTAATTTTAATTTTTGCGCTAAAGCTTAAGTGCTTTAACGCTATGGGTTGGGAGAGCGCAAGAGATGTCATTTTACCCGCCGTTACGCTAGGGCTATTTTACGCGGCTTGGATTGCGCGTCTATCGCGCTCTGCAATGCTTTCGGAAATTTCAAAAGCCTATGTGCGGACGGCAAAGGCAAAGGGCTGCTCGACTTTCAAAATCTACTATGTACACGCGCTCAGAAACGCCCTTGTGCCCGTCGTAGCCTACGTCGCCCCCGCCGCCGCCGGAATGATGACGGGCTCTTTTGTTGTTGAGACGATTTTTCAAATTCCGGGGCTCGGAAAATTCTTTATATCAAGTGCGCTTGACAACGACTACACGATGGTCATGGGCTGCGTAATCGTCTATGCGCTTTTCATACTCTTATTTAACCTAATCGCCGATGTAATTTTGGCGATTATTAACCCCAAAATTGCAAAGGCGCTTTTGAAGGAATGAATCTGAAAGCGATAGTCAAATTTTTAAATGCGCACTTGGGCAAGGCGGGAACGCTCATGCTAGGCTTTCTTTTATTTGCCTTTTTAATCTGCCTATTTGCGGACTTTGTAGCCCCCTATCCGTACGAAGCGCAAAATATGGACTTGGGAGCAAGCGCCCCATCGCTTAGCCACATAATGGGCACCGATATGCTCGGCCGCGACCTCTTTAGCAGAATGCTTTTCGGCGGTAGAATTTCATTTTTAGTCGGACTTTTAGCGACGGCGGTTGCGATAACAATAGGTCTATTTTACGGAATGGTATCGGGGCTTGCGGGCGGGAAAATCGATGCGATAATGATGAGGGTAGTCGATATAATTTACGCGCTTCCCTTTACGATTTTTGTAATTTTACTCACCCTCGTATTCGGCCGCTCTGTGTGGCTTATATTTGTGGCAATAGGAGCGGTTGAGTGGCTTACGATGGCAAGGATTGCGCGTTCAATGACGCTCGAATTAAAGTCGCGCCAATTTGTCGAGGCCGCAAAATCAATGGGGCAGACAAATGCAAACATAATGCTAAGGCACATACTGCCGAATCTGGCAAGTGCCGTGGCGGTGTGTGCGGCACTTACGATGCCGAGCGTGATGTTGCTAGAGGCCTTTTTGAGTTTTCTGGGGCTGGGCGTGCAGGCTCCCCTACCCTCGCTTGGAAGCCTTGTAAAAGACGGAGCGGAATACATGGAAGACGCCCCGTGGCTCTTGTGCTTTCCGGCGGTATTTTTCTCTGCAATTTTATATTCGATTAACTTTATAGGCGAAAAGCTCTCGAGGCTAAAAAAATGAAAGTTGCAATAGTAGGAGCGGGAGCTGCGGGAATGTTTGCGGCTTCAAATATAAAAAGCGCCGATATTACTATTCTTGAAAGCGGCGGAGAAATTTTGCGAAAAGTCGCGCAATCGGGCGGCGGAAGATGCAACTTCACAAACGCGGAAAGCGACATCTCAAAATTTATCAAGAACTATCCGCGCGGCGGAAGAAGCCTGAGAAAGCCCTTCATGCGCTTTGGAATGCCGCAGACCTTGCAGTGGTTTAAAGAGCGCGGGGTTGCTCACATAGCGGAAGGCGACGGGCGTATTTTCCCGGCAAGCCAAAGAAGCTTGCAAATAATAGACTGCCTAAAAATCGAGGCTCAAAAAGCCGGAGCAAGCCTTGTAAAAAATTTTTCAGTATGCGCACTTGAAAAGACGCCTAGCGGAAACTTTTTAATATCCGCAAAATCTGGCGATGCCATATACGCAGACATCGTTTTGATGGCAGTGGGCGGAAGGTGGAATGAGAGTTTAAAGGATTCTTTGCAAAAACTTGGGCACAAATTTATAGAGCCACTGCCTTCTCTATTTCCTTTTGCACTGGGCGACAAAAAATTTTTGTCGCTTGCGGGGCTAAGCTTGGATAACGCCACGTTAAAGTCGGAGGAATTTAACTTTGAGACTGCCGGAGGCTTAGTCATCACGCACGAGGGGATAAGCGGCCCTGCTGTGCTTAAAATGTCCTCTTTGGGCGCAAGAGCTTTTTACGAAAAAAACTACCGCTTTAAGCTTAGCTTAAGCGTTATTTCAAGTGCGCAAAGCTTCTGCGAATTTTGTGTGCGGGCAAGGAATAAAGAGGCAAAGAAGCTTGTAAAGAATTTCCGCTTTCCGGAAGTTGCAGAGCGCTACTGGCTCTTTGCGCTTGATAGAGCTCAAATTCCGCAAGACTTGGACTGGGCGCACTTTTCAAAGGAAAATCAAGCCAAGCTTTTGTCGGCGCTATCCGACTTGGAATTGACTGTGGTATCGCGCGCGGCAAACGCCGGCGAATTTGTAACTTGCGGAGGCGTCGATATTGCCGATATAGACTTTAAGACCATGCAGTCTAAAAAGACGGAGGGGCTTTTCTTTGCGGGCGAGTGCCTGGACATAGACGCATTTACCGGAGGCTTCAACCTCCAGGCGGCTTGGACTACGGCAAAAATCGCAGCTCTTGAAATAGAAAATATTTGCGCTAAAAAAATTTAACCTTACAGTAAATCGAAAAAATTTTTACACCATGAAGTATTCCATAGGCATAGACATAGGCGGCACGAACACTAAACTCGGAGTTGTGGACATAAACGCGAATGTGCTAAAACACGACAGATTTAACACTACGGATTTTCACGACTACGAATCTTACATACAAGAGTTGGTCGTGCACATAAAGGCGCTTATGCAATCGGTCGACGGCGAATGTGCGGGAATAGGCATAGGTGCACCAAACGGAAACTATTACAAGGGTACGATAGATAACGCCCCGAACATCGATTTTGCCAAGGGAGATCTGCCCATAGTTGAATCAATAAGAAACGAGCTCGGGCTAAGGCACATATACCTTACAAACGACGCAAACGCCGCAGCCTTGGGCGAAAAAATCTATGGAGGCGCAAAGAATCTTGAACACTTTATAACAATAACAATAGGCACAGGGCTCGGCTCCGGAATTGTCGTAAATGGAGAATTGCTGTATGGCGCAGACGGTTCTGCCGGCGAGCTTGGCCACGTGTGCGTTGTTCCAAACGGCAGGCTCTGCAACTGCGGCAATCGCGGCTGCCTAGAAACCTACGTTTCGGCAAACGGAATAAAGCGCACATTCTTTGAGCTTATGAGCGAATTTAACGGCAAGAGCGTTCTAAGCGGCAAAACTTGGGACGAGGTAAACCCGCTTATGATTGAGAAGGCCGCAAGAGGGGGCGACAAGCTGGCCCTAGAGACATACCGAAAGACAGGCGAAATTCTCGGCAGGGCTTTGGCAAGTTTCGTGGCCTTTTCGCGCCCTCAAACAATATTTTTGTTCGGCGGCCCCGCAAAGAGCGGAGACCTGCTTTTAGAGCCCACTATAAAATCCATGGAAGCCTCTCTGCTTCCAATTTGGAAGGGTGGGAAAATAAAGGTTTTGCCCTCCCACTTGCCCGAATCTGACGCCGCAATTTTAGGAGCATCTTCGCTTGTTTGGGACGCCATTTCAAAAGCGAAATCCTCAAGCATATAAATGCAAGATAAGAAGCAGGAAATTGCCTCGCGCATAATTAAGTTGCGCGCGGGCGGTTCAAAATTTTCGCTTGAAGCTATGCAAAAATTTGCGAGCTTATTAGGCAATCCACAGGATAGCTTAAATATAATCCACATAGCAGGCTCAAACGGCAAGGGCTCTACGAGCGCATTCTGCGAGGCTATTTTACGAGCACACGGCTTCAATGTCGGGCTATTTACCTCGCCGCATTTAATAGAGATAAACGAGCGCATACAGATTAACAGAAAAAATATTTCGGATAGCGACTTTGTGCGAATATTTGAAAATCTCGAACTTGCCGCCAAAAAATTGAAGCGCGAAAATCCCGAGCTTAGCCCCACATTTTTTGAATACATTACGGCAATGGCTCTGAGCTATTTTAAGGAGCAAAAAGTCGATTTTGCCGTTTTGGAAGTGGGTCTTGGAGGCAGGCTTGACGCAAGTAATATAGTTAGCCCCGACATCTGCGCAATAACTACAATCTCGCTTGAGCACACGCAATATTTGGGCGATACTCTCGCAAAAATCGCCCGCGAAAAGGCGGGAATCATCAAGCAAAATACGCCAATTGTTTGCGGAATTTTGCCGGCTGAAGCGCAATTTGAAATTGAAAAAATCGCGCGCGAAAAAAATGCGCCGCTTTACAAGCTGGAAGATTTCTACACAAAAAATCCGCAGTTTGACACTTCCTTTGAGGCCGACTACCAAAAGAAAAATGCAGCTCTTGCCTTCTTAATCTGCAAAGTCTTATCGCAGACAAAAAAGAGTTTTGAATTTTCAGAGGCAAAGGCTCGCGATGCCCTTTTAAAAACGACATGGGACGCCCGTTGGCAAAATATAAATTTGCCAAACGGAAAGAAGTTAATTTTAGATTGCTCGCACAACGCAGAGTGCGCGGTTGAGCTTGAAAAAAATCTCGCCTTACTTCTGCAAAAAAACGGCGGCAAGAAGCCGCTTATCGTAAGCGGCGTGCTCGGTAAAGACAGGGCAATTCCCCTCCTAAAAGTAATTTCAAACTACGCCGAAAAAATTGCGTTTGTCGAAGTCAATGAAGACAGAGCGCTGAGTTTGCAGGAACTTGAAAGCTGCCTGCCCAAGGAACACCCGCCGATAATTTATTCGAGCGTAGATGAAATTTTTAGCTCCTGCAATTCGCCGCTTATTTTGGAAAGCGAATGCGTGGTCTGCACGGGCTCTTGCTACCTTGCGGGCGAGGTCTTGGCAAAGTTAAAGAAATCCGAGCGCGACAACTTACAGGACATCTTGCCAAAAGTTTAAAACATTTTTTAAGTAAATGCGCAATTAACTTGCGAAGCGAAAATTCGCTACAAGTGTCGTGCGCGAGCAAAAAAAGAGCAAAACACAACACTCGCAGTAGCAGCCTGCGCCCCATTTTTGCGCTGTAAAATTCAAGTCAAAAGCGCTTAGGTAACAATATCTACGTTTGCGTCTTCCGAAACTACAACAGCCATGCAAGTTTCGCCTAAAGCCTTGCGGTAGTCTATGTATTTTACAGCCGAATTGTAGCGTGCGCCCCTGCCGGAATCTCCATTCTGAGTTACCATTCCGTCTAAAATAGTGCCGATAGAATAGCAAATACCATTTTGGTCTATCATAAGCGCGCCGTCTATGGGCGTTAAACTCAAAAGAAGCTGCTTATTTAGCGCAATTGGTGCAATCAGAGTGGACTGTGAGGAAAGGCGCTTTGCCTCCTCCTTGGCTTTCTTTGAAAACACAAGTAGAGTTCCCTTTTTCTCGCGCATTGCAACTTGTATGATTTCAACAAGCCTCTCAATTTTTCTGGGCGACTTAAACCCAAATACCTTCTTAAGCGCGTCGGCAAATTCAGCAGCCTCAAAGGGCGAACTCGGCGGCCTCGGTATGCCGTAGGAAACTGTAATGAGAGGCTTACCCAAATAGGAAATTTGCCACTTGTGCTTGCCCAAAAATTCTATGTCAAAGCGTATGTAAGACTTAGATAGTCTCTTTGGCGGGCGGCAAAGCCCGAATATTGTTTCGCTATCGCTATGCAGCGCCATACCGTCTTTGGTAAGCTCTAAGAGCTTGCGCGTTGAGCGCACGTCGCCGAGCTTTGGATTTGCGGAAAACCTAACCGCGTGAGGCTCTATCACCACATCTTTTGGCGCAAGCATTATAGAGCCGCAGGCCTCGGCAAGCTCGTAGTGCGTGCGCGATATTTCCGTACACACCGAAAATATATGCTCGTTCCAAGATGGTTGTGGTTTGCCCGACACTCGATAGGCTATATCGCCCACAAAATTTCTGCCAGCCTGCTGTATTATGGAATCCAAGCCAAAGTGAAAGCCGCTCGACAAAAAGTCGGCCGCGTGCATATCAAGCTCAATTCTATGCTTTTCCAAAAATTCGTCTATTAGCGAGGCCATAAAGGAGGGGCTTAAATATATGTCGCTATCCGAGGCGCTAACTTCTA
>URYY01000105.1 GCA_900552245.1 uncultured Opitutales bacterium
CGGAGTTTACCACTTCATCGACAAAATAAGGCTGAGGCAGCTTCAGGTATCGGCAGGAATTCTGGCGGCGGGTTTGCTTGTCGGAATTTTGCTCTTCTGCGAAGTTTACAATCCGCTTGCAATATTTGGCGGGGCGGCGGCGGTATTTGCACTGGCCTTTCAGCTCCCGCGCATACACTTTGCAAGAAAGGCGAATAAGAGAGCTATTGAATTTGAGGCCTCCATACTCGATCTGGCAATGGGTCTAACAAACGCCCTGCGCTCGGGGCAAGCGCTGCCGCAGGCATTGGAGGCCTTTTCAAAGCGCTGCGAAGGCCCGATGAAAGAGGAGCTTACGGTAGTAATAAGAGAATACAGGCTTGGTCTTGAACTGGCGGAGGCTCTGCAGAGAATGTACGAGAGAATTCCGAGCGAGGATTTGCAGCTTCTGATAGTTTCAATAAGGCTTACCACGCAATCCGGAGGCAGCCTTGCGGACGTCATACAGCGCATAACTCAGACGATAAGGGCGCGCACGGAATTCCACCAAAAGCTAATGGCCCTCACTGCTCAGGGCAGATTTGAGGCGCTTGCAATGTCGCTTGCTCCGCTTGCGGCCTTCCTGCTTCTTTTGCTTGTAAATAGCGAGCTTATGATGCCGCTTCTTACGACGGCTGTGGGTTGGTGCGCGATATGCGCAATGCTTGCGCTGGAGTTAATAGGCTACCTAGTCATACGAAAGATAGTGGATATAAAGGTTTAGGGAATGGAAGAATACTTTGTGTACATTTTGACTTTTATGGCGGTTATGATACCGACAGTGCTGTACTGCATGTCGGATAAGTCCGTGAAAGTTAAAAAGACGAAAAATTTGGACGAGCAGCTGCCCTTTATGCTGCAAGTTGCCGAACCATTTGCGCGGGTTATGGAGAAGTTTGGAGTTGCGTCTATTGCGTTTAAGCTATCGCCTGCAAGTGCCGATGATTTGGGGCGAAAGCTCGAATTTTGCGCGCTAAAAATCTCGGCAAAAACCGTGTATTGCTCCCAGATATTTCTGGCGGTGGCGCTCGCTCTACTGTTTGCGATAATGGGCTTTGCCATTTCAGACGAGGTAGCCTACATGACGGTTGGAGCTCTTGTGGGAGCCTTCCTCGGCTGGTTTTCGCCAAAGACACAGATAGACAAGCTTGCCGACGAAAAGCGCGTAAAGATACTCCAAACCCTGCCCTACTCCATAGACTTAATTTCATCTGCAATGCGCGGCGGCTTGGACTTTATGGCGGCGGTGCGCTTCTACGTAAATATAGCCGAGCCTGGGCCGCTCAGCTACGAATTTCTGCACATGCTGCACGAAATGGAACTGGGCGTAAACCGCATTGCGGCGCTGCGCAATATGGCAGAGCGCGTGCAGATAAAGGAATTTAGCTCTTTTGTGTCGGCCATAGAGCTGGGAACGGAACTTGGTTCTCCGCTCACTGAAACTATGGAAATTCAGGGAGAGGAAATGAGAAAGGCGAGGTTTGCCTTGGCCGAATGCAAGGCCCAGCGCGCGCCGTCGCTTATGCTCTTGCCCATGGCAATATTTATAATGCCGGCGGTCTTTATAATAATTTTAACCCCAATATACCTAAGAATGAAGGAAGCGGGAGTTTCGCTATTTTAATTCACTATGCAGGCGTCGAGATACAAGATTAAATTTATAAGTGGAGACTTAGCCGGAAGAAGCTTTGCACTCGGCGATTCCGGGCTTGTGATAGGCTCGTCAACAAACGCCGATATACGAATCTCGGAAAGCGGTATAGAGGACGAGCACATAACGCTGCTGCCAAATTTCGACTCTGAAGTTCTGCTTAGAAACAGAGCATCTGAGGTGTTTGTAAGGGGAGAGAGCGTGCCCGTGGGCGCCGACGTTCAACTCAGGAAAGGCGACGATGTAAGGCTCGGCAAATCGCTTGCCTTTGTGCTTGAGCGCTACTTGGAAAGCCCCGCATTTGGGCAGGTGCCAAGCATTGAAAACATGGGGGAGGCCACACTAGTTCCGGGTGCGGAGAGCGTCGATAGCCAAGATAGCGTCCACACCCGCTACGCATCGGCGGCCGAACTTGAGGATCTGAGAAGCGCAAACAAGTCGATAGCGCGCCAAAGAAAGCTAACGCTATTTTTAGGCGCTATCATAGCCATAGCAATTTTGGCTTTTGCCTACTATGTGTCCGAAAGCAGAATTGAAAATCCCGCAACTTGGCCCGGCGAAGTTTCCGGAGTTTACGACGACGGTGAATTTAGGATAGATTTGGGAGACAAGGGTAAATTCTTAATATACTACCCCAACTCGCCAAACAAGGTGGAAAAGTCGCAAGAGGGCAGCTTTGAGCTCATGACGGCAATAGGCAAAAATCTGGACGTGCCCTTCCACATAGTTTTTAAAGCCACAAAGCTGAAAGACGGCTATAGTCAGACTCGCCAACAAAGCTTTGAAAAGTGGGCTGCGGAAGTTGAAAAGAGCGGAGAGCTAAAATTTACATCGCTTGCGCGCGAAGATTTCTTTAACAAGGGCGACAACGGCTACCCCTACACGCGCATAGACTACACCCGCAAGGCAAACGGCCTGTCTTGGAGGGGCGTTGCGTGCTACATGCGCTTTTTGGATAGGCAGATTGTATTTATGCGCGAGGTTCCATCGTCGCAATACTGGCGCGCATCGGGAGTTTTAAACGGCTACGACTGCATGTCGGTAGCAAATTCCACAGTGCGCCTTCACTGGGAAATTCCCGAAAAGCCCCTGACGGGCGACTCGACAAAAATACTTCAGACATTGAACCACGAGTTGCGAAAGAACATGGAAATAGCCTCTTGGGAAGACATAGACTTGATGCTAAAAAGCCTGTTTGTGCAGGCCTACAAGAGGGGCGAAAAACCGCTTATAGACGCGGCAGAAGCGCTGCTTGAAAAATTTAGAGCCCAGCAGAAAATTTGGTACTCCCGCAAATGCCTGGAGTATTCCGACTTTCAAACGAAGGGCAACAGCGCCGAAATGACGCGCATACTAAACGAGTGCCTGGAAAAGTTTGAGCCGCTCGACGA
This sequence comes from uncultured Opitutales bacterium, assembly GCA_900552245.1. Taxonomy (GTDB): domain Bacteria; phylum Verrucomicrobiota; class Verrucomicrobiia; order Opitutales; family Intestinicryptomonadaceae; genus Intestinicryptomonas. Next base: position 3,061 of record URYY01000105.1, read on the forward strand.
CTACCGCTACACGCGAATAATGAAAAATGATTGGAGCGTAGAATAATGCAAGGCGAGAAAATTTCATCAAAGAATAAGGACGCAAATACAGGCGGTGCCGGAAGCGCCGCAAAGCGCTCATACTCATACCTAATTGAATTTAGATGCCGCGGGACTCTCGTATTTTCCGAAAAAACCGATCAAATGGGCGAGTGCGTAACGATAGGCCACGACCCCAAGAACGATTGGGTGATTCCGCCCGAAGATAAGACGGCAGCCGATTTCCACGCTCAGCTTCACCTGGGGCCGAGAGACGCAAGCATAGTTGCCTGCAAGGGCGAAAATTTTAGATACAGGGGCAAACTCGCAAGCCAGCGCAAACTCGCACCCGGCGACCGCATTGCAATAGGCGACTGCGAGCTTCTCGTAAGCTATGCCAATTCCGATGCCGATAGACCCTGCGACGTCCATAGGCTTGAATTTCTAAACGGCGACCGAGCAGGCGAAATGGTGCGGCTTGAAAAAGCTACGATAAAGATAGGCTCAGCCAGGGATAACGACATAGTAATACCCGACGACGTCGTATCCGGACATCATGCGGAGTTAAAAATCGCACCCGACGGCGAAACCTGGCTGCGCGACTTAAATAGCGAAAATGGAACTTTTGTAAACGGCGCAAAAATGGGAAAGACCGAGCGAATGCTCATGGATTCCGACGTAATTTCAGTGGCCTTTTACGACCTGCGCTTTCTGGATAGAAATGTTATACACACGCGCACAAACGTCTCCAAAAAGCTTTTGGCAATCCTAATTACCCTGCTTGCAAGCACCGCCATATTTTGGATATTCTACTCGCTTACACCCAATTCGGAAAACGTATTGGGTGAGTACGACCAACAGCTAAAAAGTGACAATTTTGCGGGTGCGCGCACTGCGCTTTCACAGCTGCCCTACTCGCGCGACTTCAAAAAATTTGCGGCCGAATACCCGGAATACAAGGACGCGCTGAGCCGCTACGAGACCGTTTTTCAAGTTTACAACGACTTTAAAAATTACTTGGAGAACTCAAATTGGACAAAGGCGACTGCCTGCATAGGGCTTTTGAATCTCGATAACCAAGTCGATTGGAATTGGAACGAGACCCACGCCGCGCAATATCTGCGCGAGGCCGCCATTGCAAAGACATGCCTCATACAGATGTACGCCCTCTCCGGAGTGCTTTCCGACACGGACTTGCCGCCCGAGCGAATGAAGCTTGAGCTTTCAAAATTTCAGGCAAGCGAAATTTCAAAGCCCGACTTTGCAAAATCTGCGCCAGAGTATCTAAAGCCCCTGTGCAAGCTCATAGAGCAAAAGGCTTCGGACATAAAAAAGAACATCGCAAACCTGGCAAAGTTGGATAGTCTCTTAAACGGAGTAAACTGGGAGAGCGCGGATTTTTCAAAGGTGCTTGAGCAAGTTAGGGCAATAGAGCACGAATCCATGGGAGGAGTCCGCATGAAGGCGCAAAACGCGGGGGATTTGCTCAGAAAAATAAGAAGCAATATAGACCAAGTTAAAGAGAATCAGGAAAACTTCTACAATTTAAACTTTGATAAAATCGACCGCGATATAGACTTTATATCGGCAGACGAATGTCTAAACTACGCGCCAGTATCTAATCTGAGAAGCGAGCTTGTATCGAGAAATGAGCTAATAATTAAAAATATAGATTCATTAAAATACATAATTTCAAATCTCGGAGTTAGCTCTGCGGAATCGGAGCTATTTAAAGAATTTAACTCTCAGGCAACTTGGGACGAGCTGCTTTCCTTTAATAGCCTAAAGAACCCGCCCCTCAGAAAGTCTAAGTCGGGCTTTGCCGACGAATACGACAGATTGCTCGGGTTTAAGTATTTCTACGATGTAATATCGCAGATTCCAAGCCTTTCGACGAATGTATTTTCAAACGACACTCTCCTGCCCGAAGAGTACCACCCGCAATGTGTGGCCCTCCTTGAGGCTTACAAATCGGCAGACGAAGCGCTGGCTTGGCTTAGCTTGCCGGTGAATAAGTGGATGCTAAAGGGCAAAATAGCCGAGCTTAAAGGCAGGGCTGAAGGCATATTAAAGTCTCGCGAACAACTCTTGAGTTTGCTAACTAAAATCTCCGAGCAGAACCCGCAAGGGCGCAAGTTCTTTGTGGCAAAGGCCGCCTACTTTTACTTTGCAAGCCCCGGAAGCGTATCAAAGGGCGAGTTGGATGACTTTGCTAAAAAGTGGCGAAAGTTCCGACAGAGCCAGTACTCTATATGGGAAAAGTACAACCCCGTCGATTCCGGCAATATGCAAAGGGTAAGGTCGGAAATACTATCAAATGGTATTCCGGGAGATCCTATAGTAAATAGCCTATGGAGATAGTTTGCGCCTATGGCAAGGCAAAATAAAGGGCAGGTAAAGTTGATAAAAAAGAGGGCGGTTTTGCTTGAGTATGCGCTGCTTGTATGTTCAATACTGCCACTTGTATTTGCAGCCTCTGCGCTCATTTACAAGAGTTCTTGGCTCGGCGGAGAGTTCGGGGTTATAGGGCAGCAAATAGTGCACTTTTACCAGCGCATAGCAACCATCATATCCCTACCCATTCCATGAGCTTTGAGCAGCTTTTAGGCGAATTAAAATCGGGCGATAAAGAGAGGCAAATCCGCGCCCTCTTGGAATTAGACGCCTCCGGACTTTTTATAAACAAGGGTGAAAGTGCGGCGGATTTTAGCCTGCGCCTTGCAAAATTAAATGATGCGCTTTGCGAAATAAAAGAGGGTAAATCGCGCTATGATAGCGAGTATTTAGGCTTTGATAAAGTTGATGCCAAACTAATCTCAGAAGCTTCTGCGATAACTTGGCGCCTATACCGCTTTCGGGCGGAATGGGTGCCCGTGCGCGTTTCAAAGAAGAATACCGGGCCGTTCTGCGAGGGAATATTGTATGAGTTTGACGGATATCTGCCCGCCATATTCCTAAAAAACCCGAATAAGAAAAATTCTGCTGAAATTCTCGCCCACGAGATGTGCCATGCGGCAAAGCTGCCCTTTGCGGAATCCGTATATTGCGAGTACTTTCCGCGCAAAACCGAAGAAAACGCATTCAGGCAACTTGCGGGAAATCTCTTTAGAAAGTGGCAAATCCCCTGTGCAATTTTTGCCTCTTTAAGCTTGTGGGCGCTTCTTATTGCGCTTGGGAAAATAGCCCTTGCACTAATTGCACTTATCCCTGCGATACTTGCATTTGCCCGCGAAATTTATATATCGCAAAAGTTGAAAAAATCCCGCGCAAAACTTGAGCTCGCCAACTTTGAGGCACTTGCGCTTTTATTTAGAATGACGGATAGCGAAATTTTCGAACTTGCGAATGCAAAAGACGCCAACGCTTGGATAAGCGATATGTCCGCCCGCTCAATCAGGTGGGAAGTTTATAAAGCTGCATTTTCAAAAAGTGGCGCAAAAGTCAGAGAATAGGCTCATCTAAAAGCCCCTCGAGCTCTGATAAAATTGCAGCCGCAGAATCCGGGCGAGCTTCCGGGGAAGGCGACATCATTTTTGCCAAGACCTTGAAAAGCTCAGCGCCCCCAAGCGCGCCGAGTTCGCCCTCACTAAGTCCCCTCTCCGACAATACAGCCCTCAGGGCTTTTCCATACTCCTTTTGCCCGTAGCGTCGCCGCCCCGCAAGGCACTCAAAAGCAGTGAGCGCAAGGCTAAAAAAATCGCTCTTAAAACTGAGCTTTGAGCTGTCCCTAACTTGCTCCGGCGACATGTATGCGGCAGTTCCAAAGACGCTTCCCTCAATATCATCTATTCCTGCAACTTTCGCTATTCCAAAATCGCCCAAAGCGGAGTTCCCAGCCGAATCTATAAATATATTTGCGGGTTTAACGTCGCGGTGGACTATTCCGAGGCGATGCAGGCTATCCAAACCTTGCAAGACGCCCCTTAACATTCTAAGCGTCTGCCCCCCGCTTAGAGTGCCAGTTTTTGCGAGTTTCTCCGCTAGGCTTCCACCGGCTTGGTATCTGCTTGCAAAAAAGTAAAATCCGGCCTCGCTCTTTCCAAAATCGCTAAAATTTACAAGCCCCAAAGTTTTGCTATTGCAAAGAATATCCGCCACGCGCAAAAGCCGCCGCATATCGGGGCAATCGCAAGTAAATATTTTTAAAACCTCGTAGCTACCTTCGCTGGAAAGCGCAATCCAAAGCTCGCAATTCTCCGAACTCTTCACGAACTTTTCGAGCCTGTGTGCGCCTATGAGCTCTCCCGGAAAGAAGAAGGACATTTTCAATCGTACTCCGGAAGCTCTATTCCCATAATTCTTGCGTCCTCCGCAAAAGAGGGCTTGTTGCAGATGTTGAAATGCCCGCGCACCGCGCCGTCGGGGGCGATTGATTCCGTCTTCCACTTCATAAGCTGGCGCATTTGGTACTCGCCATTATTAAGCGGCATAACTTCTGAAATATCGACTATTTTGCGCGAACCGTCGGGAAGGCGCATTGTGTGCACTACGCAATTTATAGCCGATGCAACCTGCATTCTAACAGCGCTAAGCGGAAGCTCAACCCCGCTTGTTAGTGCGCAAGTCTCCATTCGCCGCAAGGCGTCAATGGGCGAATTTGCGTGTATTGTTGACATAGAGCCCGAGTGGCCGGTATTCATAGCCTGAAGCAAATCGAGAG
>URYY01000106.1 GCA_900552245.1 uncultured Opitutales bacterium
CCCCAAACATAAGTTCCCGGATCTCCGGCAGAGCCTATTTTTGAAACTGCCTCTCCACCGTCTCTAAAAATAATCGGCACCCAACACAGGGTCTTTACATTGTTTACAACCGTCGGGCAATCGTACAAGCCCATAGCCGCCGGAAAGTACGGGGGCTTTATGCGCGGATATGCGCGCTTGCCTGCAAGAGAGGATATCAAACCGGTCTCTTCGCCGCAAATGTAGCAGCCTGCGCCGCGCACAACTGTGATGTCGCAACTAAATGAGCTTCCGCAAATATTCTTACCCACAAAATTCTTCGCCCTAGCCTCTTCAATGGCCTTTACCAGAACTCTGTAGCCGTTTATGTACTCGCCCCTTATGTATATGAATGCCTGCTTGGCGTTTATAGCGTAAGAGGCGCACATTATGCCCTCTATAAGTTGGTGTGGGTCTTTGTAAATTATCTCCCTATCCACGCAAGTGCCGGGCTCAGACTCGTCCGCATTGCAGATTAGATAGATGGGCTTGCCGCTCTTTCTATCCAGAAACTTCCACTTCATACCCATAGGGAAGCCCGCGCCGCCGCGCCCCTTTATGTTGGATTTTAAAACCTCGGCGCAAAGTTGCTCTTGATTGCGCTTTACGGTATCGGCAAGAATTTTATAGCCGCCGTCCTGCAGATAGCAATCTATAGTCGGGTTCCAATTTGGAGCGTCTATGTGGCGGTAAAGTATTCGTGTTTCCTGAGCTGGCATAAACTATCCTTTGTAGGCTGGAGAGTTGATATCCTCGTAGGGAGCTTCAAATGCGCTCCTGGGCGCAAGCTCTCCACTTTCATCGAGCGCCTTTATTTTTTTTACAAACTCCTCTGCATCTTCAGGCTTTACATTCTCAAAGAGCTTGTCGTTCACCTGAACATTCGCGCCCTTTACGCAATTTCCCAAACATTCGACAAATTCTAGAGTGTAAACGCCCTCGCTCTCGTTTATCGGGCAATCTATCAACTTTGAAATTTTATTTGCAAGTTCAATAGAGCCCGCGAGCGCGCAAGATAGCGTGCGGCAAACCTTGATGTGCACCCTGCCGCGAGGCTTATCGCTAAACATCGGATAAAAAGAAAGCATTCCGTAAACTACAACGGGCTGAACTCCCAACTTCTGCGCCGCGTACTTTATTGCGGAATCGTCAAAGTAGCCGTTCGTCTCCTGTATCAGGTGCATAATCATCATAGCGGCCGACCTCTTTACGGGGTACTGCGCTATAATCTCGTCAACTTTTTTGTCAATTTGGGGTGAAATTTCCATACAAAGCCTCTATCTGTCGCACTCGCCCAAGACGAAGTCCAGCGAGCCTAAAATTACCGTCATATCAGTCAAGTGATGCCCAACCATTAGCTTTGGCAGTATGCTCAAGCTTACAAAGGACGGAGCCTTAATCCTTACCCTGTAAGGAACGCCGCCGCCCTTGCTTAGAATGTAAAAACCGAGCGCCCCCTTCGGGTTTTCTATCTCAAAATACGCCTCGCCCTCCGGTATCTGCGGCCCCTGAGTTGTCAGCACAAAGTCCTGTATCAGAGACTCCATGTGCGTGAGCACGTCGGTTTTTTCCGGAGCAAAAATTTTCGGGTCGTCTATATGCCACGGCCCCTTTGGCATCTTATCTATGACTTGCCTTATAATCCTTATGCTCTGGCGCATTTCCTCCACTCTGACGAGCCACCTGTCGTAGCAATCTCCGTGAGAACCTACGGGTATATCGAAATCGTAATTTTCGTAGCCCAAGTAGGGAACGTCTTTCCTGAGGTCGCTAGCAATTCCGCTTCCGCGCAAATTTGCTCCCGTAAGCCCCCAATTTAAAGCCTCCTTGGGGCTTATAACGCCGACTTCCTCAACTCTGTCCAAGAAAATTCTGTTGCGCGTTAAAAGTGCGTCCATCTCGTCCAACGCGGGCAGAAAATCGTTTGCAAATTTTGCGACATCTCCAAGCCAACCCTCAGGGATATCTCGCGCAAGCCCACCTATGCGAGCATAGGAACAGGTCAGGCGAGCTCCTGTTAACCTCTCAAAGAGAGTGTAGAGCTTCTCGCGCTGAGTAAAGGCGTACATAAACACCGTCCATGCGCCCGAGTCCATTCCATAAACGCCCACGCCAATCAAGTGGCTTGCGATTCTAGAGAGCTCGCAGCACAAAACTCTTATTGCCTTGCAGCGCTCCGGAACGTCTATGCCGGCTATCTTTTCTGCACAGAGCGCGTAGGCTATGTTATTTGAAAGCGGAGCGAGGTAGTCCAGCCTATCAGTGTATGGGATAAACTGATTGTATGTCATATTCTCCGCAATTTTTTCGTCGCCTCTGTGAAGGTAGCCAATTACGGGCGTGCACTTTGTAACGACATCTCCGTCCAGCTCCATAATCATTCGCAACACGCCGTGGGTCGAGGGGTGCGACGGGCCGACATTTATGACCATCTTTTCGCCAATCTGCTCTTCAGAATAGTTTTGAGCCGCGGCTTCGGCTGCGCTTGCAGCGTCTTTGAATTCCAAAATCTTTTCTTCTTTCATGGCGGTAGAAATTTAAATTTTTTCCCTCGAACGCGGCTCCTTGCAAGCCGTAAACTTTGCCCCCGCCTTGCTCGCAAAGGGCCCGCCCTCCATGGGCGCCGGCACTACAAACATCGGATCGTCTCCAACGGCGTCCTCATAGGTATCCGGAAGCGGAGCCTCCCTGCCCGCAAGCGGAAAATCCTTTCTCAGCGGATTCCAGCAGTAGGCGTCCCACATCAATATTCGCCTTAGGTCTCTGTGCCCGTCAAAGACTATGCCCATCATATCGAAAGCCTCGCGCTCAAACCAGTTGGCGTTGTTAAAAACATTAGATAGCGTAGGCAAGACGGGCTTAGCGGAAGATTTGCACATTGCAACCAACCTGACGTAGCCCTTGCGAGAGTGCGAATAAAAGTGGTAGACAACCCCAAAACGCTCTGCGCAATCTTCGCCCATGTCTATGGCGGCAAGGTCTGCGAGCGAATCTACGGCAAACTCGCGCCTCAAAATTTCAACGGCTTCCAAAAGCCTTTCGGGCTCAACGTTAAAAGACGCCCAAGAATCCTTTCCACCCTCTCTAACTTTTAGGAACGGTGCAGCTTTTAAAATATTTTCGGAGGTCATAAGATAGAACTTCTTTCTACTGGGCTTTGAAAAGCCCCTTTGTTGAGCGCTCGGTCTTTATCTTTTCCTGAAGCTTCATAAGCCCGTCCAGCAGAGCCTCGGGACGCGGCGGACAGCCGGCTATGTAAACGTCGACCGGCACCACCTTATCGAGCCCCTGCAAGGTCGCGTAAGACCTAAACATTCCGCCGGAACACGCGCAAGCGCCCATGGCTATCACCCACTTGGGGGTTGCCATCTGATCGTAAATTCGCTTAACTGCGCCCGCCTGCTTATAGGTTACAGTTCCGGCAACTATCATACAGTCGCTCTGGCGGGGCGAAAAGCGCATAACTTCCGCGCCGAACCTAGCTATGTCGAAACGTGACCCGCCCACACCCATAAGCTCTATTGCGCAACACGCAAGACCCATCGGCTGGGGCCAAATTGAGTTTGCTCTAACCCAATTGATTACGGCATCTAGCCGCGAGTAAACGAAGCCTTGCTTCTCCAAAAAATCAGTCTGTACGGATGTTCCCATAAGAAAAATATAGCAGGAATCCTACACCTTCCAACGAAGTTTTCAACTATTTAAACGATTTTTTTTAGCTCTTTGATTTTACAGTAAAATTCTCGTAAGAGTACACACCAGAACAAAAATCCCACAAGCTACCTAAATGTAGGCGCTAAGCGATTTGAAAGAATTACACACCTTGTTTTAGATTCGGCAAAAATACCAAAAGTATACATTCAAAAAATTAAATGTTAGCCATTTTTTTAATATTTTATAAAATTGGCAGTACGGGCAGTACCCACTTGAGAAAAAGCGATTTTTGCGAAGTTGGATAGTTATTTGATTAACTACATTTAAAAATTATCTTTGTCGGCAGAGCAACACGCGGCTTTGCTTAATGCAGCCTAGATAGCTTTTATTATTCCGGTATATTCAAATTGAGACTGCTCAAGCTTTAAGTAAAATTGGCTACTTAGCACACTTATAAAACTAGCGATATAAAAGATTGTTGACCGCGCAAAAATAATTGAAATAATACTAGGAGTTAAAATATTGCGAATGGATTTGGATCTCAAAGGAAAGCTATCGAGTTTCGTGGTGCCCTGCTACAATGAGGAGCAGGTTCTCAAAATTTTTCTGGACGCTCTAAAGGGGCAGCTAGCTGAAATGAAATTGGATAACTATGAGATCATATTTGTGGAAGACGGCTCCAAAGACAAGACACTAGCTATTTTAAAGGAATTTGCCCTAAGCGACGAGCGTGTAAAGTACATTTCATTCTCGCGCAACTTTGGCAAGGAGGGAGCTATTCTTGCAGGCTTGAGGGCTGCGAAGGGAGATTACATCGCAATAATGGACGCCGATATGCAAGACCCTCCGTCGCTGCTTCCCCAGATGTATAGCGCCATATTAAATGAAGGTTTCGACTGTGTTGCAACTAGGCGCAAAGATAGAATTGGAGAGGCCCTTTTAAAGTCGCTATTTGCAAATTTATTCTATGGGTTAATGAATAGTGTGTCGCAGGTAAAGCTGGTATCGGGCGCGCGCGACTACCGCTTAATGACGCGCCAAGTAGCAGACGCCATAATGTCTCTTCCCGAGAACACTCGCTTTACAAAGGGCATATACGAGTGGGTCGGCTTCAAGACAAAGTGGATTTCATTTGCCAATGTAAAGCGCGCTGCCGGGGATACAAAGTGGAGCATGCGCAAGCTCTTTTTGTACGCAATAGACGGCATAACGGCCTTTTCCACAGTTCCGCTTGCGCTTGCGTCGGTTGTGGGGGTCTTGCTTTGCATACTATCATCATTTGCGATAGTATTTATAATTGTCAGGCAGCTTTTGTACCACAATTCGGCCTACGGTTGGAGCTCAATGATGTGCGTAATAATATTTTTAAGCGGAGTCCAGCTCATGTGCCTTGGGGTGATTGGCCAGTATTTGGCAAAGGCCTATTTAGAGACAAAGCGACGCCCTGCCTACATAGTGAGAGAGTCAAACATAAAAGAGAGTAAAAGGGATTTATAAAATGGAAAAGATAGTAAGACAGATTGCCTCTTACAGCCGCTCTGAAGAAATTTGGTCTGCGTCTATTCACGGTGTTGGAATCGCCTTTGGCGTTGCGGCAGTCGCGATACTTGCGACGTTTTCTGCGATATACCAAGACGCCTGGGCAGTGGTTGGCACTTCAATATTTGGAGCCTCTATAATTCTTCTATATCTAGCATCAACTCTTTACCATGCCGCGCGGCGCGAATCCTTGAAGCGCGTACTCAAGCGCTTTGACCACATTGCGATTTACTATTTGATTGCCGGCAGCTACACGCCTTTTTTATTTGTAAATATAAAGGGTGCGCTTGGCTGGACGATATTTGGAGTAATCTGGGCGCTTGCCGTTTTGGGAACAATACTCAAGTTGTGCTCAGGGCCAAATGGAACAAAGATTTGGTCCATAGGCCTGTATCTCGGAATGGGCTGGGGTGTTATAGTTTTAATACACAAGCTATTTTACGCGCTGCCAACGAGTGGTTTTGTATTTCTTACGCTGGGGGGGTTGGCGTACACTTTCGGAGTCATTTTTTACGTGCAAAAGAAGCGCCGCTACACACACGCAATTTGGCATGCATTCGTGCTTATGGGAACGGTATTTCACTTTTTCTCGGTGCTATTTTCCTGCGCTTTGATATAGCTAAATGAAGACGGGAACTTATTCGCAGCGGGAGGAGAGGTTAAATTTTCTAACGCATTTTGTTGCGCTTTTAATTTCCATAGCCGCCTCATTTTTTATATTTTTTAAGGCTCAGAGTTCGGATAAAGATTTCGCGGAACTTTCGGCCTTGCTTTTTTCTGCGCTTTTGAGTTTCACATTTCTATCTTCGGCGCTATACCACGCCTCAAGTGGAAAAGCCAAAATTTTCTTTAAGAAGTTGGACCACTCCGCAATATTTGTAATGATGCTTGGAATATATGTGGCACTCGCGCTACTTTCTTCGGCGGCAAATACATTTAAAGCAGTTTTTATCTGTTTAGTTTTTATATTTTCTCTCGTGGGAGTTTATTTAAAATTCTTTGTGAGCGCAGACGGCACCAAAAAATGGTCCATTCCAATGTACATACTATTTGGAATGTCGGTAATTTTTCTATTTCCATTCTTAAGTTTAAAAAGCGTTCTTGCCCTCTTGTGCGCGGCTGCCTTCGACTTGCTTGGAATCTGCTTTTACGTTAGAAAGGACGTGGAATTTACCCACGCGATCTGGCACTTATTTTCCATGTCTGCAGCCTGCTTCGACTGGCTTGCAATATTTTTTGCATTGTAGTTGCAAGTTTCTAGCGCTACATGGGTTAGAATTTGCTAAAAAAAACGCGCCTTCACAAAAGTGCGGCGCGCAAGACTAAATTCCGGATATAACGCTACTTCATTTCTATAAGCTCTATGGGCAGGCCTTCCTCGACAATAAAGGCAAGCTTCATATTTTCGGAAAGCGGCGTAACGGGAACCAATATATTAGCACCCTTTAGCTCCTCTTCCAAATTTTCAACCTGATAGGCCAAGTGCGTGCTCTCCTGCAAGAGTTTTGGCATGGGCGAATCAAAATCGAAATTGAGCCACTCTATTTTGTGGGCGCTTTCATCGGGGTTAGTTATCGCAAGCTTCATGCTTGGAACGTAGTTCATGTTAGGGTGTTTTTCCTTGGTGGGAATTCCTATGTGAAGAAGTTTTCTCATAATTAACTTTGGTTCAAATTAGATCTGACTTGCCAGTCTAGTTTGCTAAATTGCCCTGTCAAATACTTTGCTCGTAAAAGAAGCAGTACTGCTCTGAAAATTCAAAAGAAGCGAACTTCTAAAACAAGATACTAAAGCTAAATTTAGAAATTTAAAGAAACAGTCACTTCAACTAAAGCTAACCGCAAGAGCCGCCTTTTAGCGCACAAAAAAGCGCGGAGCTTAAAAATCCGCGCATAAAAATTTTTAACAGAAACTTTAAAGCGAAACTTCGCATTCCTGCAAAGTAAGCCACAAGGAAAACTTATAGCCCGGACAAAACTTCACTCTTAAATTCCGAATCGGAAATTCTGTCCAAGACTTCGTTTGCAAATCCGTTTATTAAAAGAGCCTGAGCCTCGTGTTCGGATAGGCCTCTGCTTTTCATGTAGAAAATCTGCTCGCTATCGGGGCGTGCAATCGCGCAACCGTGAGAGCAAGAGACGTCGTTTGCCATAATTTCAAGAATGGGACTTGCCTGGGCCTTTGCCTTTCTAGACAGCAATAGCGCCCTGCAACTCTGGTAAGTTTCCGTCTTCTGAGCAGCCTCGCAAACATCAATTAGCCCCATAAACGCAAGCTTTGACTCTCCGTCCAATATGGACTTCACAAGTACGTTGCTGTGGCTTTTACCTACAGAGTGAACCTGCTTTGTGCGCACATCGTGAGTGATGGAACCCGATGATTTAGTAAGTATTGCGGAGTCGCACTTAACGTTTTCGCCCAATATTCTGAAGTTGCGCTCGGCTCGCGTCTGCGCTGCCCC
>URYY01000107.1 GCA_900552245.1 uncultured Opitutales bacterium
CCGACATAGCCCGGAGGCGAGCCGATCATTTTCGAAACAGAGTGCCCTTCCATATATTCCGACATGTCCACGCGGATCAGCGCGTTTTCTGAACCAAACATCGCTTCTGCCAGCGCCTTGGAAAGCTCCGTCTTTCCGACACCTGTGGGTCCTAAGAATAAGAAGGAACCGATCGGGCGCTTCGGGTCTTTTATGCCAGCCCTCGAGCGCAATATCGCGTTAGAAACGCTCTCGATAGCCTCGTCCTGACCTATTACGCGCTTGTGCAGAAGCTCAGGCATGTGCAGAATCTTTTCTCGCTCGCTTTCGACAAGCTTTCTCACCGGAATTCCGGTCCATTCGCTTACGATGTCCGCAATCTCTTCAGGACCGACGTTTTCCTTAACGAGCTTGTCGTCCTTTTTCGACTTTAGCTCAGCCTTCTTTAAGTCGGATTCAAGTTTTGGAATTTCTCCGTACTTAATTTCTGCCGCCGTCTTTAAATCGTACTCGCGCTCGGCCTTCGCCATTCTGATATTTGCCTGCTCCAACTGTTCGCGGAGTTTGCCTGCGAGGTTTGCCGTGTTTTTTTCCTCCAACCAGCGGGCCTTCAAGGCCGCAGTCTTTTCGCGCAAGTCGGCGAGAGTCTTTTTAATTTCGTCCAAGCGGCCCTTGTCCTCCGAATTCTTCTCCTTGGAAAGGGCGGCCTCTTCAATTTCAAGCTGCATGACTTTGCGCATCAAGTCGTCGAGTTCCGCCGGCATAGAATTCATCTGTGTCTTGATTCTAGCGCAGGCCTCGTCAACTAGGTCTATTGCCTTGTCGGGCAGCTGGCGCCCCGTTATGTAGCGGTCGGATAGCGTCGCGGCCTCAACCAACGCCTTGTCCAAGATCTGAACTCCGTGGTAGGTTTCGAGCCTCTCTTTTATACCTCTTAAAATCGCTATTGTAACTTCAACGCTAGGTTGCGCCACATACACACTCTGGAAGCGCCTTTCAAGAGCGGCATCCTTTTCGATGTACTTGCGGTACTCGTCAAGAGTTGTCGCGCCCACGCACCTGAGCTCGCCTCTTGCAAGCATGGGCTTTAGCATGTTGGAGGCGTCCATGGATCCTTCCGTCTTGCCTGCTCCAACTATCGTGTGAAGCTCGTCTATAAAGAGGATTATCTGACCGTTTGACTCCTTTACCTTGTTTAGAACCGCCTTTAACCTCTCTTCAAATTCGCCCCTGTACTTCGCACCCGCAATAAGCGCACCCATATCGAGCGCAAACACGGTCTTATCGCGCAAATTCTCGGGAACGTCCTTCCTTACTATTCGCTGCGCAAGGCCCTCTGCTATTGCAGTTTTACCAACACCCGGCTCGCCAATCAAAACGGGGTTGTTTTTCGTCTTTCTAGAGAGAATCCTTATTACGCGCCTAATCTCGTCATCGCGGCCTATAACCGGATCTAGCTTGCCCTCGCGAGCCAGCTGCACCAAGTCCGTGCCATACTTTTCCAAGACGCCATAAGTATCTTCCGGATTCTTGGAAGTAACTTTGGCACTGCCGCGCATCTCCTTAATCAGGTGGAGCATTCCGGCGTACGTGATTTGGTTTGCCCTTAAAAGCGCAGCCAAATCCGCAGGTTCCGGATTCTCAAGAATAGCTAAAAACAGATGCTCTGTAGAAATAAATTCGTCTTTCATGGACGTTGCTATGGCGTCCGCACGCGCAAGTGCGCTGGAAAAAGCGGGGCTTGCATAGACTTCCGCACTCTGACCCTTTTGCGAGGGCAGGGCGTCCACAAGCCTATCTAGACCCAACTCCAAGGCGTTCTTTAGACCGTAAGTTTTGTCTAAAAGCGCCCCCACTACGCCGTCTTTTTGAGATACCAAGGCGGATAGCAGGTGAATGCATGTTATTTGGCTGTTGCCCTTTAGCTGAGCCAAATTCTGAGCCGCATTCAAAGCCTCAATCGTCTTTTCTGTGAGTTTGTCTGGGTTTATATTCATAACTCCTTTGAAGCACGCAGTGTGCCTATTTTTAATTTTGTTGATTACTAGCTTGTTGCGATTTTGCAGAGCTTTTGTGAGACATTTTTGCACAGCTATTAGCGCCATAATGTCGCGCTGCAGGCACTCGGCGAGCCGCAAAAAGCAAACACTGGCTCCTATATACTATACGGAGTTTTTTTTGCAACTTTAATATACCGATTTATACTCAAAACTTGCTGGAAGCATTTATATAAAGAAAGCATGTGCGATAAATTTTAGCGGACTTTTCGATTTTAGCTTTGCAAATTTACACTGCCCATTTTGGAGAATTTTTCGCTATGTTTTCAGACAGGCTTATATACTAAAATTTCTTGGCTTTAAATTTTATCGCAAGGCGTTTTGACAAATTTTTTGGCAAGCAAACTATGGCTTCTGCCGACTCGCAGGAGCTAGTGGAATTTAATATCTAAATAGGCAATATAAAGAAACATACGCACGAAAAAAAACGCTGAAAACTTGCAGCGTCCAAATAAACCATAAAAAGGTATCGCCAAACAAAGGTAGCCTAAGCCAAGGGATACTCAAATACTTTCGAATTTCTCTTAGATTTTAAATATTTTTCATAGCGCTTAGCGGGCAGATTCTTGGGGCTTACCTCCTTAAATTTACAAACGTCCGTAAAGAAGGGAGCCGACTTTGTCGAGAGGGAGAATAGCGTTTTATATCCCCTTTCCCTCGCAGTCTTTATCACAAAGTCAACCATAGTTGTTCCGACCTTATGGTGTTGGTAGAAGGGCTGGACGTGCAAAGACGCAAGTTCCGCGCATGAGTCCGAGATATCCAAGAGGCTTACGAAGGCTATGATGCTGCCGTCCATTTCGTACACGAAGTAACTGTCTATATTTTCCGATATTTCCGATATGGAGCGGGCCACCAAATTCTGCTCCTTTGTGGAGCTTTGCGAGAGATTGTAAATTGTGTTTACGTCCGATTCGCTGGCGGGTCTGATCTTCTGGTATTCGTCGGCATAAATCATAGAGCCTGAGCCGACCTTTTCAAATACTTCGGTTAATAGTGCCGCAAACTCTCGGCCGTCCAAAATGTGCGCGCGCGGCGGATAGCCCGTCGATAGAGCCTTTACCGAATACTTAACCTTGTCAAAAACTCTGGAATCAATTTCGTCCTTGCGATTTTCAAGAAGCTCCGCAACCTTGTCAAGCGGTACGGAAATCGCGTTTTCATTGCCGACGGCAAGCCCCTTTGTAACGGTCATAAATATGAGCTTTGAAGCCTTTAACGCGCTTGCGGTCTCCGCCGCGAGCCTATCGGAATTGAGCCTGAAAACTTTGCCGCGCCTATTTACCGCTATGGGTGAAATTATCGGGATAATGCCAAGCGCAAGCAGCTGACTTAGCATATCGGTGTCTATCTTTTCAATGCGCCCTGCGTGCTGGTAATCCACGCCGGATATGATGCCGACTTCCGTGGCGCGTATTGCGTTTGTCGAGGCGCACTTTATGTTTAAAACTGCAAAGGCCTCCTGAATCTTTTGCAGAACCTTTGCCGAGGCAAGGCGCGCAAGTTCTAGCGTTTCGTCGTCAACGGGCTTATTCCCGTAGGCGTCGGAAAGCTCCACTTTTGCGGCCGAGGCAAGCTCCTTTAGCTGCTTGCCTATGCCGTGAACTATTACCACATTTATGTTTAGACTCCGCAAGACGGCAATATCTGTAATCAGATTGGAAAAGTTTTCGCAGTCGATTACGCTTCCGTCTATCGAGATTACAAATATCTGGTCTCTGTAAAGCGGGACGTATTCCAGAATAGCCCGCAAATCTGAGGCCTTGATTTTGCCGTTTGCAGCCAAGTCTTGCATAGTCTTAAGCTCTGCTTATGTACGAGCTATCTTCGGTGCGTATCTTGAGAACGTCGCCGGTTTTGATGAAAAGTGGAACTTGCACTACCACTCCGTTTTCCAAAGTTACGGGCTTTGTCGCAGCCGAGGAGGTATCGCCCCTAATACCAACGGGGGCGTCGGCAACTTTGATTTCTATGTTTGCCGGCAAATCCAGGGAGACGGGGTTGCCGTTTACAAACAAAATTGAGTATAAGTGTGCTTCGACCAGCCATTTTTTGTCGTCGCCGAGCAAGCTTTCGGGCAGGGCGTAGTCCTCAAAAGTTTCGGGATCTATAAAGTGGTAAACATCGCCGTCCACATAGGAGAATTCGAGCGATTTGTTTGTGGTGTGGCAAAACTCAACCGTATCGCTAGAGCGGAATTTTACAACCATTGAAGAGCCGCTGGATAGGTTTCTGAGCGTTGCCTGAACGCAACCTCTGCCCCTGCCTTGCGTTACGTGCGACATTGCCAGCACAACGTGCGGCGTCGAGTTGTACATTATAACATTGTTTTTTCTGATGTCTGTAGGGTTAGCCATTTTTTAGTATACAGTTTTTTGTTAAAAATTTTAGACCCAGTCGCGGCCGCCTCTCCAGGCAAGCGATTTTGCAAGTTCGCGCGCGAAGAAGGGGCCGTTAAATATGAAGGAGGAATATATTTGCACAAGGCTTGCTCCGGCATCGAGCATCTTTGCTGCGCACTCCGTATCGCTTACGCCGCCCACACCTATGACCGGTATCGAGCCGTTTGATTTCTTGCAGATGTAAGAGACTATCTCGAGCGACTTGCCAAATAGGGGCTTACCGCTGAGGCCTCCGGTTTTTACCATATAGTCCATATTTTGCGGGCGGGTTATGGTTGTATTGGTCGCAACCATGCCGTCTATTTTTAGCTCGCTTACGATTTCAAGTATGGAATCTATCTCTCTAAACGAAAGATCCGGCGCTATCTTTAAAAGGATGGGAATTCTTGGTATTCCAAATTTTGCCGCGCGGTCTGCATCGGCATTTTTTATGGCCTTTAGCAGTTCAGGCAAATAGGCGGCCCCCTGCAGCTTTCTCAGTTCCGGCGTATTTGGGCTGCTTACGTTTATCACGAAGAAATCCGCAAATTCGGCCAGTGCATTGTATGAGAATATGTAGTCTTTTGCGGCATCCTCAAGCGGAGTTACCTTGGATTTACCTATGTTTACGCCAAGAGGAATGCGCTTTGTCTTGCTGGAGCAGACCTTTCTGAGTCGTGCAGCTATGGCCTCCGCGCCGTCGTTGGGAAAACCGCAAGAGTTTACTATTGCGCAGTCCTTGGGGTATCTAAAGATTCTCGGCTTGGGATTTCCGGACTGCTTGTGCATTGAAATTGTGCCAATTTCGAGGTGTCCGAACCCGAATGCGGCGGCTGCTCGCCATGCGAGGGCGTCTTTGTCGAAGCCTGCGGCCAAGCCTATTTTATTTGGAAATTCGACTCCGAAAACCTTTGTTGGTTTTTCGTCGCGCACAAGATTGTACTTTTCTAGCGCTATTCTAAGCGGGGCAACGGAGGATACGAATTGCATTGCCTTTATTGCAAGGTCGTGGATTTTCTCCGGATCTTGCCTAAAGAATGCGGGTCTAACTATCTTTTCGTAAATATAGTCCATCTCAATTTTATACAGTTGCCTTACATTTATGATACAAAGGTAAAATCTTTCAACATTTTTATAAAAAAATAAAAAGCTGCGTAAGTTTAGATTTTTCTTTTAAACGGGCTTCTTTTTATATAGCTTTGTTGCAGAATATAGAAAGTTTATCTATGCTAAATATTCATCCAAGCGCAGTAATAGACAAAAGAGCGAGGGTGGCGGATAGCGCTACAATAGGCGCCTACGCCGTCATTGAGGGCGAAACTATAATAGAAGATGGAGTGGTTATAGAGCCCTATGCCCACATTTGCCCAGGGGCGATTTTGAGGAAGGATTGCAAGATTTGCTCGTTTTGCACCATATCCGGACTCCCGCAGGACTTGCACTTTGACATCTCAATACCGACCTACGCTGAAATAGGCGAAAGGACTGTTGTGAGAGAGGGTACGACTGTCCACAGGGCCACGTTTGAGGGTAAATCTACGATAGTGGGCAAAGATTGTCTTTTGATGGTAAATTCCCACTTGGGGCACGATACTCGCTTGGGCGATAGGGTTATACTTGCATCTTTTTCGGCCGTCGCCGGGCACTCTACCGTAGATGACGATACTTTCATATCAGGGGGGGTTATGGTGCACCAGAAGGTTCGCATAGGCTGCGGCTGCATGGTAAGCGGCAATTCTGCTTTTTCAAAGGACATTGCTCCGTACGTAAACGCCTACGAGAGAAACGATATGGCGGGGCTAAATTTGATAGGGCTTATGAGGCGCAAGACACCCAGAGAGGCCATAGCAAACTTAAAGCAGCTCTATGCTGCGATATTTTCAGGTGGCAATCCTCGCAAGAATGCTCAGGCGGCCTTGGACGGAGGTTTGGTCAAATCGAGGGAGGGCGAGAAGTTTGTGCGCTTCTTTACAGACGCTCCTGAGGGGCGGCACTTCCTCACGCCTAGGAGGCGCAAGGACTTTGAGCAGCTGTAAGCGGGTTTTTAATTATGAAAAAACTTGCTCTTACAATTGGGGACCCTTGCGGAGTCGGGCCAGAAATTATAGAGAAGTGGATTTCTAAAAATCCTGTGGCCGCATCTGATGTTGTCGTTTTTGCACATTCTGAATTTCTAAATAGGCTTCCGGATTCTGTCGGTAAAGTCAGCGTTGGAAGCGGAGTGGTTTTTGAGCCTGGGAATCCCTCGCACAAGGGGGCAAAGTTGGCATTTGATGCGCTTACTGAGGCTGCTGAGGCCTGTAAAAAGGGTCTTTGCTCGGCCGTTGTTACGGCTCCTGTAAGCAAGATATGGATGAAAGGGGTTGACCCTAATTTCGTCGGGCAAACTGAATTTTTTGAATCGCGCTGGGGTGGCAACGCCGTCATGTGTTTTTCCGGTGCGCATTTGATATTGAGTCTCGTAACATGGCACATAGCGCTTTCTGAGGTTCCGACTTCCATAAATGAATTGAATTTAACGCGGGCTGTTAATGCGGCCGCAACTCTTGCGAGCAAACTAAGGGGTGTTGCCGAGCCGCGCATAGCGGTATGCGGGTTAAATCCGCACGCGGGAGAGGGCGGCATTTTAGGGCGCGAGGAGATTGATGTGATAAATCCGGTCTTAAAAAAGCTAAGGGGCAATTTCCCGAATTTAAGCATGGCGCTTCCTCCGGACACGGTTTTTAACAGGGTTATATTGGGGCAGTTTGATGCGGCGGTTTCCATGTATCACGACCAGGGGTTGGGGCCGCTTAAGAGTGTTGATTTTGACAATGCCGTTAATATTTCCATGGGTCTAAGATATATTAGGACGAGCCCCGATCACGGTACTGGATTTGACATCGCCGGCAGGGGAGTTGCATCTGAAAAAAGCCTTGGGAGTGCCATTGATGTAGCTTTAAAGTTAATTTCTCGCTAGCTTGCGCTTTATTCTAAATATTGTTGTATTTTGCTTGGGTTTTGTAAGAACTTTATATTCAAGGACAGTCATTTTAGTTTTAGCAAGTTAGCTTTTTTTTACAAAATAATTTTCAATTTTTAATTGACAATACAGTGCGTGTATGAGATATTAGACACTTCAATTTAAGGGGTGGTGGTTCAGTTGGTTAGAATGCTGGCCTGTCACGCCGGAGGTCGCGG
>URYY01000108.1 GCA_900552245.1 uncultured Opitutales bacterium
CCTATTTATTAAGTCGAGCGCGATAAAGTCCAGTATTGAGGGATTTGCACTAAGCAGAATTTCCTTTTCGCTTGCAGTGAAGGCCGCGTTAAAGACACTGCCGCCCACGTATTGGTACTTCTCGAAGCTAAGTATTGTAAAAATCAAGCTCTCGTTGAGTTCCGGTATCGCCGCTACTTCCGCCACGGCAACCGGTGCGTTTGCAGGCGCCGACAGAAAGCGCTCGTTGTTTGACATATTCCAAATTGTGTAGTTGCCCAGAGCCGCGCATACGCCAATGCCTTCCATATCTGTTGCAACCGGCAGGTTTATCCAAAAATCGACACTCAAAAACAGAGGCACAGGCAGAAAGCTTTTGCGGGCGTTTTTTGGTGCGTTTGGCGAATATTCCAGAGTGTATTTCAATTCGCGAGGCATTAGGGGGTTATCGTAGAACCAGTCTTTGCTGAAGTATTTTTTTGAGTTTATGTCAACTACTGCTACTCCGCAGAAATTATCGGCCGCGCCCTCTGCAAGTTGAGAATACTTTGGAAGAAAGCCGGAAGCTCGCAATTTACTTCTGTCCATATCGACTATGCGCATATCGCGCTTTGAATATCCGCGTTTTTCCAGCTCCTTTATAACGGCTTTAACCAGCGCAAGCGGAGTTGCGAGGCCCGGGCCGGAATTTGTATATACCTTCATGCCGACTTTCCCTTGCTTTGACTTTTCTATGCGCTTTCCGGCCGATTTTTCAAACGCGTCAAAAAGTGCCGATACTGCCGAGGCGTAGGAGCTTTCGTCGAAATTTTTTAAGTTTGTTTCAAACACGTACGAACTTGCCGCTCTGTAAGCGGAAAGCTCGGCAATTGATGGCTCTAAAGTGCAAACTTGGGCAATCACAGCAAAAAAAATCGCCTTTTTGCGCAAAAAATGAGCAAAAAAACTGAATAATGGTTTGAAAAGTTTGCCGTAATGTGAAATAAAACCCTCCATTAGATTTTTAATTGACCGAATTATAGAAATAGAAATCTTAAAATATGCAAGCAATGAAGTTCGGATTTAGAATTATATTTTTTGCGCTCTTGCAAGTCTTGGCGCTTTTTTTGTTTTCATGCTCTAGGGAGACTCCGGAGCAGAGGCAGGCGCGCTTGCTCAGTGAAATAGACCAGAGCGTTAAGACTGCTCAAACAATGATTTTTGAAGAGAAGTACGCAAATGCGATAGAATTTCTCGAGAAGGCCCTGTCAACATACGGCGATAACGCAAAGATTTTTGAGACTCTCGCCTACGCCTATTCCGCCGACAAGAAGTTCGATATGGCCGGAATGTACTTTGAAAAGGCCGGAGATTTGGACGGTTCCAATCCGGATTTGTATCTAAACGCGGCGTCCGCCTACGAGCAGGCCAAAATCTATCCGGCTGCCGCAGGTGCGTACAGAAAGTACATAGATAAAGTTCCGGACAGCTCTCTTGCGCTAAAAAAGTTTGCAATCTGCCTTGAGAAACAAGACTTGTTTGAGGAGGCCTTAAATGCCTACCACGCCTTTCAGAAGGCTTCAAAGCGCTCTTTGACATCTGACGAGGCCGCAAGTATAGGCTCGCTCTATGTAAAGGTAAAGAATTATCCGCAGGCAAAGCGCTGGCTCGAGGCTGCCTTGGGTGCGACCTTGCCCGAAAATGTAAAGACTCGCTCTGTAATATATGCAGCTATGATTGAGATGTATCTAAATCAAAAAGATATGGCATCTCTACAAAAGGCGCACGACGAGCTTGCAAAGATAAATCCCGAGCTTCTAAATTCAAACTGGCTGGATCTAACTAAGCAGCTAGCAGATTACAATCAGAAGTTAAAGGACGCGCAAGAAGCCATAAAGAAGGCAAATGAGGCAAAGATTCTTGAAGAGAAGCGCTTAGCTGAGGAAAAGGCGAAAGCCGAGGCAAAAAGAAAAGCTGAAGAGGAAAAATTGGCGGCTGCAAAAGCTTCTGAGGAGGTAAAAAAGCAGGAGCAGATAGAGGAGGTCGCAGAGCCTGTCGTGACTCCCGAAGAGCGCCAGCGCAACGAGTTTGACGAAAACTTTGCCAAGGGGGATTTCCCAAAGGCAGAGAAGATTGCGCAGAATATGGTGGCAAAGAAGCCGAGTTCGTCGGAAGCCTGGAGGTGCCTATCAAAAAGTTACACGGCACAAGGTAAGAATAGAGACGCATTTTACGCTGCTCGCGAGGCCATGAGGAATTCTCCGGATGACGTCTCAGAAACGCTCCTTTACTTGAGCACCGCAGGCAAAATCTTAAATAATGAGACCTATTTGGACGAAATTTACAAGGCAAAGGAGAAGTTCCCGAATAACTGCGAAATTATGCTTGGCATGGCGCGCACTTACGCAGTCTTGGGCAACAAGACAGAGGCAAAGTACGCCTACGAGCAATTCTTTAAGCTCGCCGACAGCGAGCATCCTCTGAGGCAACAGGCCACTGAGGAGCTGCAAAAGCTTGATTCTCCCGAGAGTTTGGAACCTGCGGAAGATGTGGATTTCCCGAGCGAGCAGGGAAAACTTGAGCAAAGTGCTAAGTCTGAATCCGCGAAGCAGGATACTGACGAAGCCTCCGATTCAAAAATAGAAGGTGCAAGCGGCGAGGGTAAGGTGCAAGCGGCGGAAGCTTCAGTAGAAAGTGGCTCAGATGTTGAGAAGGCGGATAAAGAGCAGGAAGATAATAAAGCCCAAGCTGAAACTGCACAGCCAGATGACAAGGCCGAAAAAAATAAGTCCGAAAGCGAAAAAAATACTGAAACAACAAAGTAGAGTTGCTTGTCTATACACCGAATGCCTAAAATTAAGGATAGTTGTATAGAGGACATACGAAATAGGGTGAACATATACGACCTAGTTTCGCAGTATGTGAGCCTCAAGCGTTCCGGAGCCCATTTTAAAGGCTTAAGTCCCTTTACCGTCGAAAAAACCCCGTCCTTTTTTGTATATCCGGACAGGGGTTTTTACTATTGCTTTAGCACTAGCCAAGGCGGAGACATCTTTAAGTTTGTGCAGACCAAGGAGTCCTTAAATTTTCCGGAGGCTGTTGAATTTATTGCAAATCGCTTTGGAATTGCCATGGAGTATGAGAAGTCTTCGCGCAATGAATCTAGGCAAAACCAGAGCCTGAGAAAGCAGATTTTCGATATAAACGCAGAGGCGGCGGCTTGGTTTAGCGAGCTGTTTTTCAGAGCCGACGACTTGGGGGAGTGCGCGCGCAGATACTGGGTGCAAGAGCGGCGTTTTAGCGAGGCTGACGCGAAGAATCTGCAAATAGGCGTATCTCCAATAGATTGGGCTGAATTCAAGAAGAAATTGGAGAGAAAATACTCTTTTGAAGCGCTTGCGGAGTCGGGCTTATTTTTTAAGCCAAAGAGCGGCTCATCGCTCATGCAGCGCTTTAGGGGGCGCTTGATGATTCCGATATGCGACACTCAGGGCAGGGTCATAGGCTTTAGTGCGCGCAAGACCCCGCTTACGCCTAGCGATATGGACTACGAGGAGGGCAAGTACGTAAATTCGCCTGAAACTCCGATTTTTAAGAAAAATGCGGTCTTATTTAACTTTCACAGGGCGCGCAAAGCGGCGCTTGAGGCGGGATTTTTCATAGTGGTTGAGGGGCAGATTGACGCCCTCAGAATGTATTTGTCGGGCTTTGAAAACACTGTGGCAGGTCAGGGTACTGCTCTTGGAGAGAATCAGTTTAACCTCTTGGCAAGGCACGCAAAGAAGGTGGTGTTGATGCTGGACGGCGACTCCGCAGGGCAAAAAGCTGCAAAGAGAGTGTTGCCGATTTGTTTGAAGTGCGGCTTAGAGCCTTCTGTTGCGATAATTCCGCCGGGGCAGGACCCGGATTCCCTAATATTAAATGAATCTGCAGCGGCGGTGCAAAAAATATTGGACTCAAGGTTAAGTGCGGTGGGCTTTCTCAGCAAGGTTTTCAAAGACAGTTTTAAAAATCCGAGCGTTGCGGATAAGCGGGCCGTTTTGGAGGAGATTTACACGCTTATTGATAGCACGGATTCCTTCGTGGCAAAGGACGAGTATTTGAGGGAGGCTTCGCAGTGTCTGGGGGCGGAGCACTCGGCAGTAGCGCGCGATTATATGTCGCGCAGCAAAGCGGCGCCTGCAAAGCCCGAAAAGATTGAAAAGAACTCACGCCAAGTATTGACAAACGCCATATATGATGTTTTAAGTGTGTGCTTAGTTTATCCCGACATCGCGCAGTCAGTGGCAAATATCGTCGACACCGATTGGTTTGGCGACGCTTCGGCGTGCGAGCGGTTGTTTAGGCGTTTGATTTTTTATTACAGAAACGGTGAGAATTTTGACATATCACAAATAGAAGAGGAGTCCGAAAAAAACTTGGCATACGAGATACTGGCAAATTCGGCTGGCGAAATTGAAAATCCGTCGGCAATAGCCTCTAAGTGCGTTGAGCGCATACATAAGAATTATTGCAAGGCGGAGTTGGACAGATTATCCAAGGTTATGGAGTCGGGCGAGGCCGATACGCAGCAAAAGAGAGAGGCCCTCTCAAAGTCAAGTCAGCTCCGCAAACTATTGAGAAACACTAAATTTATCATATAAAGGCAATTCCAATATGGCAACAAAGAGCAAAACAGCTAAAAAGGTTAAGTCGGAAAAAACGATATCAAAGAAGGAATCTAAGGCACCCGCAAAGAAGGCGTCGCCCAAGGTCAAGGCCCCCGTAAAGGCGGCTCCAGAAAAGAAGGTTTCGGCGGCAGCCCAAAAGAAGAGTGCCAAAGTTGCGCCCGCAAAAAAAGTCGATGCGAAGGCCGCCCCGAAGAAGTCTCCGGAAAAAACAGAGGCTGTTAAGCTTGTAAATCCAAAGTCTGTCGTAAAGATTACAAATGCTCCTCAAACTGCAAAGACCGCCGTGCCGCAGAAAATTGAGATGCTCAAAATGGCTGCAGAGCAGGCATCGCTAGATAAGGTTGTAGAGAGCGTTCCGGTTACGCAGCACAAGAAGCTCTTAAACGACAGAATCTTGCACTTGGTGAATTTGTCAAAGGAGCAGGGGTATCTGACAGTTCAGGATATAAATGAAAATTTGACCGAGAGCTTGGATACGCCCGAAGAAATCGAGAATATAATAAACATACTTGAGAATCTCGATGTAGATATTCTGGATACGGACGAAGTTGACGATTACAAAGAGAGGAATGCCGAAAACGAGGAAAAGCAAGTAAAGGCGTCGGCGGCGGACAATCTAGACGATCCCGTTAGAATGTATCTAAAGCAGATGGGGCAGGTGCCTTTGCTCTCGCGCGAGCAGGAGGTTGCCATTTCAAAGAGGATAGAGTCGGCGGAAAACAAGGCTACTAAAGCGCTCTTTTCAATTTCGCTCACAAATCGCTTCCAGATAGACTTGGCAAAGAAGCTCTTAAACAGAGAAGAGCGCTTTGATAAAATCGTTCTCGATAAAAAGATAGACAGCCGCGAGAAGTATTTTAATGTCGAACTCCCTAGGGCTTTGAACGAGGCCGAGCAGCTTGAAGATAAGCTTGAGAAGGCTTGGCAGAATTACGAAAAATCGGAATCGCCAACCTTAAAGAAGCGAAATCTAACTTTGTTTAAGAACTTGGAGGCAAAGCTAAAGGATGTTTACAAGGCTTACAAATTCAAACTAAAGGCCTTTGAGGAATTTTTGGACGGCTTGGCTCCAACCCTGAGAGAAATAGAGGACTATCTCTACAAGCTCGACGCCTTGGAAAAGAGCGGAAAAAAGATAAGGATAGGTAACGAGCAGGCGATACGCGAAAGGCTATTGCAGATTCGCGATATGTATAGAATTGAGCCTGCCGATTTGGTTGCAATAGTTAAGGAAGTTAGAGCCGATATGCGCGAGGCTCACAAGGCAAAGACCGAGATGGTGCGCGCAAATTTGAGACTGGTAATTTCAATAGCAAAGAAGTACACCAACAGGGGGCTCAATTTCTTAGACCTGATTCAGGAGGGAAATATGGGGCTTATGAAGGCCGTTGAAAAGTTTGAATACCGCCGCGGCTACAAATTTTCGACCTACGCGACTTGGTGGATACGCCAAGCAATTACGCGCTCCATCGCAGACCAGGCCCGCACGATACGCATACCGGTGCACATGATAGAAACTCTCAACAAGGTCATGCAAATACAAAAGCAGCTCTTGCAGGAATTGGGGCACGAACCGACTCCGGAGGAGGTAGCAGCGGAGATGCAGTTGCCTGTAGAGAGAGTTCAATCCATAATGAAGATGGCTCAGCAGCCGATATCACTGCAAAGCCCCGTAGGAGATTCGGACGACACTAATTTTGGTGATTTTATAGAGGATAAGAGCGCCGAAAATCCCTACGATATGACGGCCTATTCGCTATTGCGCGAAAAATTGATGGACGTTCTCTCGTCCTTAACTCCGCGCGAGCGCAATGTGCTCACGCTCCGCTTCGGCTTGCAAGACGGCTACTCACGCACTCTAGAGGAAGTTGGCAAGCAATTTAACGTTACGCGCGAGCGCATACGCCAGATAGAGGCAAAGGCTCTCAGAAAGATGCGCCACCCGACGCGCAAACGCCAGTTGCATGGTTTTATTGAGGCTGAAACCGGAAATGCAGGGCCTGGGTTTGATCAGTTTAAGAAGAGCAAGGAGGATTAGTTTTATAATCCTTAGCATTTTGGGTTTGGGTGCGTTTTGCGTCCAAACCTTTGCTGCGCCCAGACGCCCGGCTGCGGTTTTGACGGAATTTAAAAAGCCTGAAAAAAAGAAGAAAGTTTTTAGGGAAAGCGAAGTTGATTTTAGGCTCGGCAATGTCATCTGGAAGCAGGATAAGCTTGTTGCCGTGTATTTGCTTTCAACATCGCGCAGCATGCCGCCGGGTTGGAGCAGTGTGTTTTACGTATGCGATGAGAGAATGACTCCGGTTGCGACCGTAGTTGAGCTGGGTGTAAGCCACAGGAATTGTTCGATGTTTTTAATTTCAGAGGGGGAAGTCGAATTGGGCGACAATGTATTTGTAAAATATATTCCCCCTGAATTGCCGCAAAATAGCCAAGATGGCAGGGAAGCTAAATTGTAGGCGATTGTCCGTTTATAGCGGCATAGTCTGAGAGGCGGGTAACTAGCAACTTTTGCCGGTTTCAAATTTGTAAGCCTTATAAAAATCTTGACAGAATTGTCTTTTCGGAGAAGATAACTCAGCTTGTTTACACCGCCTATGGGTGTATTTTATCGTATATTACACAATGAAGCAGCGCACAATACTAAGAGAAGTAAGCATAAATGGCAAATCGCTACACACCGCCGCAGACGTCACCATGACGCTCAAGCCGGCGCCAGTTGGAACCGGCATAGTTTTTAAGCGTGTGGATCTGTATGGAAAGCCTGAAATAAAGCCTTCGATTGAGCTAGTTGACGATCTTGTAAGGAATACGGGAATCGCCCAGGGGCATGTTAAGTTGCATACGATAGAGCACGTTATGTCCGCCTTGTGGGCTATGGATATAGACAATGTATTCATAGAGATGAATGCCGCTGAACCTC
>URYY01000109.1 GCA_900552245.1 uncultured Opitutales bacterium
AGTGCGCTGGTATTCGTACCTGTCGTGCAGCTGCTCTGCGATTAGTTCAGCCATATCGCGCACAGACTTTAGGAATATAGACTTTGCCTCGCGCCTAAGCTCGTGCTTGTCGGCATTCGGGCAATTCTCCTCCGCCAAGCGCACGGCCTCTATCGCAAGCCGCGGCATATTCATCGACGTAAAAGACAAGTTTCCGCGCCCAAGCGAAGTTTTTTCGCCGTGCAAATTTTCAAAGACCCTCGTGCGGCAGCCCATTGATGCAAGCTCGTATATGTAGCGCTTGGGGTCGTCCTTATTCCACTTTTCGTGCTTGTTAAACGGAGCGTCCAAAAATAAAAAATTCGGGAATAGACTAGTCGAAGTCGTCTTGCATGCCAGCAAAAGCAAATCAAAGTTCGGCGCCTTAAACTTCATTTCGCCTGACATCGCCTTGGGAAAATCCTTTAGGGCCTTCTCGTAGTCGCTCTCGTCAAAATTTACCCCGTCTTTGACTTTAAAAATCTGAATGGGAAATACCGGGACCTCTCCGTTCCCAAGCCCCGCCGAGGTTGCAAGCAGAAGCTCTCTAATAACCATGCGCCCCTCTGGGGAAGTGTCGGTGCCGTAATTTACGGAGCTAAAGACAACTTGGTTACCGCCTCTGGAGTGCATAGTATTCAAATTGTGCACAAAGCCTTCCATCGCCTGATGCGTATCGCGCCTCGTATTCTCCAAGGCTTGCCCCAATATGGCCTCAAGTTCACCCTCGCTAAGTTCAGCCGAAAAAATCCTCAGGGCCTCCAAGAGAGCGGCCTTTGCACCCGCATCTAATTCTATGGAATTTACCAAGCTTGAAATCGCCTTTTTTATATCCGGAAGCTTCGCCGCTTGCCCCTTGAGTCTAAAGAGAAATTCAGCCTGCACGGCAATGTGCTTTGCAAAAGACTTGCGAACCCCCGGAGCCATAAAGAAATCGAAAGCCGGTATAGACTGGCCGCCATGCTGCTCGTTTTGATTTGTCTGAAAGACAATCGTAGCCAAGGTTGCATAGCTTTGTATCGACTGCGGCGTGCGTATGCTGCCGTTTTTTGTGTGAAAGCCCCTCTCAAAAATATCGTTTAAATCGTACTGAATGCAAGTTGTAGTCTTTGTTGGATAATAATCGAGGTCGTGAATATGTATATCGCCATTTTTGTGAGCGCGCGAATATTTTACGCCCAAGAGATACTTGCAGGCGTAATCCTTCGTAACCTCCGAGGCAAAGGTCATCATCTGCCCTGCCGGAGTGTGGGAAGACATATTGGCATTGCTCAAATTAACATCGTTTTTTTCGATTTTTACTATGCCGTCCATAGTCTGCTTCATCGACGTGCGCTTGTCGCGCTCGACGGTTCGCCACTCGCGGTAAATAATGTATTTCTTTGCGATGTACGGATTTGAAAGCATAAGCTCGCGCTCGACTATGTCTTGGATTTCCTCGACTGAAATCGGATCTTTATCTATAAACGAGACCACGCGCGAAACTATCGCATCTATTGATTTTTCGGCATTTAAAATGCCGCCTGCATTGAAGGCCTTTGTTATGGCCCTTCTTATCTTATCTGCGGAAAAATCCTCAGTTTTTCCGTCGCGCTTTAATATCTTTACTCCTAAAATTTCCATTATCTTTTGCTTGTAAAATAAAATGATGCAGGCTCGAAAATAAGCGTAGAATGACACTCCGCCAGCATTTCAAGCCTGCACCAAGTCCAATGTTCTCAGTTGCAAAAACTTTAGCCCACGAAAGTTTTTTACCTACAAGGCCGGCAGGTCTTCTGACTTTCCCTTCCCCACGCCAACGCCTTCCCGCTCTCGCAGTGGCAATGTTGACGCTTTTATAGAAGGCTTACAGCAGCGGGACTGTTTGGGACTTTCACCCAATTCCCTCAAGTTTCCCCGCCCGAAAAAGATTTCCGCGCAAAGGGAAAAACCAGTCTTCGCGCCCAATACTTTACCAAGCCCGCAAAAGCGTCAACAATTATTTTAAAAAAACGGCAGTCACAAAAGCAACTACCGTCCAAACAACAAGTTATAAATAAAAATAAATTTTGACAAATAAAAACATTATCAATCTTCACACCCCAGCATATCAGGGTTTTCAGCCTTTAATTTTACGGCTTTAACGCCCACAAATAAGGCTGCCAATGCCGTTAAAACAGCTGCTACAATGTAGGAAACGTTTAACTCTAAGCCAAAGCCCAAAGGCCCCCCGTGTGCGGGAGAAGTCCAAACTATGTAGCTTAGCACGATAAAGGTCATAAACATCCCCGGAACTAAGGCTATGAAGGGATTTTTGCCGCGCCTAAAAAGCCAAACAGTTGCAGCCATCAAAGTGGAGGCCGCCAATACCTGATTTGCCCAAGCAAAGTAGTTCCAAAGCTGATTGAATGTGGACTGGCTAATATTAGACCAGGCCAAGAGCCCCACCACTAAAATTATTAGAGGAGCGCATACAATGAGCCTATTAAATAGTGACTTTTGGCTTATTTTAAAGATTTCCGCCGTGCTCAACCTGAGCGAGCGCATTGCTGTGTCTCCTGAAGTTACCGCAAGAATTATAACGCCAAACACCGTCAGCAAGCCCATCCACTCTCCCAGAAAATACTGGGTTATCTTGACTAAAACATCGGGAGCCTTCATTGCGAAAGTCTCGGGGAATAGGTTGTATATTGCGAGTGCTCCGGCCGCCCAAATCATTGCAATTACCCCCTCTAAAATCATCATTCCGTAGAAGGCGGAGCGCGCTTGTGTCTCGCTTGTCATGGTTCGCGCAATAATGGGCGACTGCGTTGCGTGAAAGCCCGATATTATTCCGCAAGCTATAGTCACAAACAAAAGCGGCACCACCGGGTGATTGTTTTCTGCCCTCCACATTACGCTTTTAAAAGTCTCGCTTTCGCTGAGCATAGCCGGATTTGAGAAAAGCCCCCAAACCAAAGCCGCAAAGAGCGCAAAAGTTCCTATTATTAGCATAGCGCCAAATACCGGATAAATCTTGCCTATTATCTTATCTATGGGAAAGAGCGTCGCCATTATATAGTAGAGGAATATTCCGCCAACTGCCCACCAAAATATCTCAGCCTGCGGGAAACTCTTGTCGATAAGCTGCGCCGGAATATTTATAAAAACAGCCACTACCAATATTAAAAGAAGCGCCGAAAATACCGAAAAGAACCTGAAGTAATTTGTCCCTAAATTGTCCTTTATTAAAACGGGCAGATTCGCACCTCCCCTTCTTATCGACATAACGCCCGATATAAAGTCGTGAGTAGCCCCCGCTATTATATTGCCTATGGGAATTATTAAAAACACCATCTCTCCAAATTTTATGCCTATTATAACGCCTATCACAGGCCCTACACCCGCGATGTTTAAAAGCTGAATAAGCATATTTTTCCAGTGCGGCAGCGGCATAAAGTCGACGCCGTCGCGCTTTGTGTTTGCGGGCATATCGTTGTTTGGATCAAGCCCCAAAACCTTTTCGACAAACCTGCCGTAAGTGCAGTAGCCCAAAATAAGAAGCACTATTCCCAAAAAGAAGTAAAGCATATGACCTCCAAGTAAGCGCCGCGGCTAATCTCGCGGAATATTGTTTTGTATGATATCGCCCAACTCTTCGGGGTTTGTAGTCTCCAAGGTTTTCCCCTTTCGCTTCAAATCCTCGAAAGTTTTAATTAGGGTTTCCGACATCATCTCGTGGGTCTTTTCCGTCCCACCTATCACGGAAAACTGCTCGGCCTGCGTTATGCGCTTTTCTCCGTCAGAGTCCAAGCCCAAGCCGAGCAAGTAAGATCTTTCCTTTTTCTTATCCATCTTTTACACAATTGAGAAATTAATCTTTTTCGGCATCCTCGCTGCCGGTATTTTCGGAATTTGAGGAGCCCTCAGAATCGGAAGCTTCGGATTCCACTTTGTCAAAAGTAGAGACTTCACCATCAGCAGAGTCTAAATCGCCCTCAACTTCATTTTCAGCCTCGCCCTGCCAATCGCTAAGATCCGTCTCCGGAGAATCTTCCGAAACCTTCCGAGATTCTATTGCTACATGTTCGGGCAGTTTTTTCAAATAAATTTCTCCAAAAGATTCATTTTGAGTTATGTCCAACCTGCGCAACCTCGTAAGCTCCAAAACCGCCAGGAATGTGGCAACCAAAAGCGATATTGTGGTCTTGCCCTTCTCAAACAAATCCGAAAACTTCACCTCGTCGCTTTCGAGATTTAGAATAAACTCCATTCTGTCGGCAACCGAAACGTGCTCTCCCACAATCTCGCCCTCGACAAGCTTTTCGGCAAGCCGCCTAAGTACGTTATTGAAAGTGTTCCAGATTTCAATTCTATCGGAATTTTTTAGTGGGCGCTTTGTGTCGACAATATCCTTTTCGCTGCAGAGGCGCGGCAAGCAATTCTGGCGCTCGTCTATCATATCCTCCAATACGGCGGCGCGCTGCTTTACCTTCTTGTATTCCAATAGCTGCTCTACCAATTGCCAGCGCGGGTCCAGATCTGAATCGTCCTCGTCCTGAGCTTGGTTTGCCCGCTCGTCGGTTGGCAGGAGCATGCGGCTTTTGATGTACATCAAAGTCGCGGCCATCACGAAAAACTCTCCCGCTATGTCTAGCGACAGATTCTCCATTGTCCGCAAGACGCCGAGATACTGGCTTGTTATCTGCTCTATCGGTATGTCGTAAATGTCAATCTCGTTTTTTCTCAGCAAAAACAATAGCAAATCCAAGGGCCCCTCAAACACCGGCAGCTTTACCGACAAATCAAATTCGGAGGCAATTATGTTATCCTGAATTTCCGTCTCCATCTCAGATTAGAAAGTAACGAGATTCAAACGGGCCCCAAAGCTTAAGTTGTTTTCGCGCGTGGAACCGCTCCTGAAAGATATCATGTAATCGACGTACCAAGAGTAGCCCATGCGCATTCTTAAGACGTAGGTTTGGTCCGTCATCTTTGAGAGGCGCGCGTCGTAATTCCACCTGCCCATTACCATGTACTTTTCAGAAATTCTATACTGAACCATCGCGTAATACTGCGATATCATGGAGTCTAGATAGACATTTCCAAGGTAAACCGCCCATTCGTCGGAATCGCTTATGCGCACGTAGCCGTCAATTTCAGCCCAAGTTCCGTTGTTTGTATCAAAGCGATTGTAGGCGCCTACTGTAATCCACTTTGCGGGCGAGACCGAGACATTCACATACAAATCTGAATAGCTTGTGCGCTCGTACTTGTCGGTTATGTACGGAGCGGGGTCAAAATTTACGTCCTGATAAATATCTAAGCGAGCAATTTCGCGCGAGCCGTAATTCTCATCTCTAGTTTGGAATACGTTTTCAAAGCCAAAGCGCATAGTATTTGTCGTGTACAAATTGTCAGTATTGCGCATGAGCCCCAAGTCTAGAATCGACGGATAGGTTCCGAAGTAGAGTTCGTCTATTGGCTTAATTCTACCGCTTCCCTGTGAAGCTGCAGGAATGTATCGGTACTGTATTATCGGGCGCAAATTGTGCCTTACGCCGTCTATACCCAAAGTTTTGCTGCGCACCTGCCAAAGCCCCCAAATTTCGGCCTGAGCGTCAAAGCCGACTTGCCCCAGCATTCTAACGTAGCTTCCCTTATTATCCAAGGTGCTGCCGTAGTAGGTTAGCCTTCCCCCTATCACCGGCGTAAATGAGCTCCAAGAATTTAGCTTTATCGGGCGAGCCAAACCGTAGTAGGCGTCGAGCCTATCGGTGGAGAAGGTATCGTAAAGCATATCGTTAGAGGCGTTTCTGTAATAGCCGTAGGCTGCGTAGGCATTTTGATATATGCCCGTGTTTAGAATAGGCAGGGGCGCCATATCAAAGCGTATTTCGGGCAGGCGCTGAACTGACTCCTCCCAACTGTTTGGCAAAAAGCGAGTAAAGGCCGAGAAAGTGTAGGTATCGCCGTAATACGTAGCCTCTGCGAAATTATCCGGAACTTGGTCTTCGTCAAAGATGCTCTCTCTAAAATCTCGCGTTACAAACTCGTCGCTCCAGTAGTTTAATACGGAATTTAACCTGAAGCGCTCGCCTATGCGCATCTTGTTGTTCCAGTCGATAAAGTATCTGTCATTTGTAATCGGCTTTCCGAGGGAATCAAAGCCCAAGATACCGGCGCCACCGTTATCGTTTATGTAGCCTGAGCGAAATTCGCCGGATACTGCAAAATTGTCGCTCTCATAATCGTAGTCGGCGGCAGGGCCCACCAAGAAGCCGCGCTTTGAATAGTAATCCAAGAGCATTCCCGGACTAACATTTCCAAGTCCTGTGTAAAGAATCGTATTTTGCAGCAAAAGCCCGTAGTCGCCATTGTAGCCCACGCGGTTTTCAATTTCAAATGGAGGCCTGTCCAGACCGTACTGGGCGTAATAGGGAACGTAGAAAAATGGGGCCGGACCAAACTTAAACAAAACATCGTCCAATTCCAAAAGATTTGTGTTGGCGTCATAGGCGATGTCCTTAACTTTCATATTTAAAGCAAAGGTATCCGGCTCTCCAAAATACACGGTGGAATCTTTTGCTTTGAAGCTTTTATTAGTGTAATCTAACGAGTTAGATTCTATAAAAATCGGGTTTGAGCCAAAGCGCGAATGCCCCGACTTAAATGAGGAATTCTTTATGCCCATACTCAAATTGTCCGACAAAAACCTCAGTTTTTCCTGAGAGAATCTGACATCTCCGCTTGCCGCGGCAACAGAATCTGCGGACGAAAAGCCTATGACGTCGGCACTCAACTGAAACTGCTTGTCTGTAAGCTTTGCATTTTTGCGCGCAAGAAGTATGCCGCTTTCGGTGTCGTACTCAACGGGCAAATCGGCAGTTAAGACGGGTTTTGCGCCTTTTAGATTTGCAAAATACTGATTTTTGTACTTTGTATCCGCCTCTTTTTGCTTTTCCTGCAATTTGCGCGATAAATTGCGGCTTTGCGCCGACTCCGCCTCTTCAAGCTGAGCTAACTTTTTTTGCCTAGCATTTTCAAGAACTATCCTTTTTTGCTCACGCGCTTCGGCCTCCCGCCTCTTAAGGAGCCCAAAATCTTCAATTTTAGTATCTTTACTTTCTGACGATGAAGAAGTTACCCCTGCCCCCGCATCCGCGCAAAGCTGCTGCGAAATTACGCACAGCAAAGCGTAGATAAACAAATTGTATGTCTTAAAAAAATTCACCCGCGCATTTTTAACGACTTTTACCTCTAAAACAAGCTTATTTGTAAGTTAAAACGAGCGCTTTTTTAACTAAAAGTGTAACTTGTAAAAATTATTCCAAAGCCTAAATTTGAAAGCAAAGCCAAAAGAATCCGATTTAAGGGCAAAAGTATAATTTTCTAAAAGAGTTTTTAAGTTTTAGGCTTTAACTTCAGACTTCTATATGCGCAAAAAAAGCGAGCTCAAAGAGCCCGCCTTTAAAGCTAAAAATAAATTCACCTATTCAGTCTGGCATAGTATACC
>URYY01000110.1 GCA_900552245.1 uncultured Opitutales bacterium
CCTCGCAATTTCATCGCGCACAAATTCCGGAGTTATTTCGTCGGGTATGGACGCGCCAAAAGACATTCCCGGATGCTGAAACTGCAAGCTATTTCGCGGATATTTTGAGGAGAAATCAGCGGCGTTTAATCTGGCGATATTCTCGCGAGCCGCAACATAGCGCATTTCGGGAGTAATTATGCCGCGCTTTGCGTAGTACATCTGGGTGGGTCTTGCGCCTTGCTTTGCCCTGTAAATTTTGCGAGCTTCAAATGGAATTTTCTCGCGGCAATCCAGTTGCGAGACTGACTCTATCTCGCTTCTAGATTCTATCCACTGCTTGCGAATTTTTGGCAAACCCTTTTTGGTATCCGAGTGGAAGTTCTCGTCCGACCAAGCCCCGCTTGCATCGTAAATTTTTACCGGAGGGTTTTCCATAGAGCTTGAGCCACATACTTTTGTTGGCGAAAGTTCGACTTGCGAAAAGCCCACATTTACGCCTTCTGCGGCCTTAAAATAAGCTTTTTTTATCTTTGGATTTGAGCAAAAGAGCTGCTTTATGTTCATATATTAAATTAGATTCAAACTGGTAGGTTTAACTTTATTGTTCAGAATATCTCAAAGAATATTTGCAAAGACAAATAAAAAAGCTTGATTAATTTTGTTTAGCTGCTAGCTTTGCGACTTTAATTCAATACGGGCCGTAGCGCAGTTGGTAGCGCGCTTGCATGGGGTGTAAGAGGTCCCGGGTTCGAACCCCGGCGGCCCGATTATTGAAAAGGCGGTAAGTTAGTGAACTTGCCGCCTTTTTTGTTAAACGAGGGGAAACTCCGCTAAAGCTCGTCTTACTGAAAGACAAGGCCCAGGAGATTTCCCTCTTTTAATGCTCAAACTAAAAGGAGTAGCTTTCGCCATCTTCAGGCACTAACAGGCGCTTTTCTAGCTTATTGCGCTCGACAAATTTTCTTATGTCTTTGCGCCACAATCTCTCATGCCCCACATTGTCCATATGGCTTGCTATCACTATAGACTTAGGCGCAGCTTTAAGCACTTCCGAGACATCTTTTAGCCCCATTATTATAGGCCCAAAGCCGTTTATGGCAGCCTCCGCAGAGTTTACCACAATAATATCGGGCTTAAATTTATCTATGGCTTGTTTTACACCATCGTACCATACGCTATCGCCCACCAGATACAGAGTCTTTTCCTCAGACGGGTGTTTAAATACAACTCCGCAAGCCTCGCCGCGCATACCTACAAGCGCATAGAGCTTCTCGCGCTCACCGAGAGCGGCGTGGTAGCAGTCAGTCTTATAAAGCTTAACCCCGCTAAAATCGCTGCCGTCAGCATTAAGAACTGACACATTTTTAAATCCGTAGTTGCGCAGCGTTTCCGCGTCAGTATCATCTTGAGCAAATATGGGCTTTGACTTCTCTATGGCCTCCGCGGCCGCCTCGTCAAAATGGTCAAAGTGCAGATGCGTCACAATTACTGCGTCCACATCAACTATTTTCTCTACGGGAAGCGGCAATTCGTGTATGGGGCAGCGCAAATCCGGATTCGGAGAACCGGGAATTGGCGGGAACGAATCCTTCTTAGCAAGCCACGGATCCACCAGAAAGCGAACTCCCGCAACAGTTACAATAACGCTTGCGCTTCTTATTTGTTGAAACTTCATATATTATCCTTTCTTTAACAACACATTTTATACCTATAAAATAAAACTCACCCTAAGCTAATCTGCATAGTCCCCTTCAATTTCCCAAATATCCAAATTTGCCAAGTCTCAAAAGCATTGCTTGAATTTTCACTTTTTAAAGAGCGGCCAAATATTTTACTATTTTACAAATTAACAAAATAATACCCATAAAAAAAGAAAGCAAAGAAGCCTAGCTAAATCAACACTCCAAGCTTTCAAATTCCCTCCTTTGCCTATCTAGTTGCTTCATAAGTTTCTTTGCTTCCGATTCGGAAATCCTATCTCTATACTCCATTCTGGCGATGAGCCACGGAATGCATGGATAAACGAGCCTGTAAAATACATTTAAGCCGCGCTTTTGCGACTCTATAACCCCAGCCCGCTTTAGGACATTCAGATGCTGGCTTATTGTCGAAAAATCAGCGTCCAATTTTTCCGCAAAATATCCCGCCGGCAACTCGCCCGCGGAAAGTTCCTTAACTATAAAAACGCGCGTTGGGTGGCCTAAAGCTTTGAAAACCTCGGCCACTTTTGAGTTGTCTAATTCGGAATGACTATTCATCTTAATATTTTAGTATTTTACAAATTAGCAAAATAACATCGCGCGTCAAACTTTTTTTACAAAATCCCAAGCAATATAAAAAATGCTGAATTTGCCTCAGATTTTTCTAGTGTCAGAAATCTTTAAAAATATTTTTTAGGATTTAATTTTCTAAATAAGGAAAGCAAATTTTTATGTTACAAAAGGCATAAAAAGCTTGAAAAATCATTTAAGAAATTGAGCTCAAAAAACTGAGACACCTAAAGAGTTAAATTAGCCAAATCAAAAGTAAAACTTTCCATCAAGGCCAAACGCCCCAACTATAAATAAGTTAAAAAAAGAACATCTTACGGATTAAATATGCGCTAGAATATAAATAAGCAAAAAAATTGGACTTATAGAATCGCTAAATTTTAAACAAAAAAAGCAAAATACTAATTTTAATTCTTGTATAAAAAAATCCTTTTTTCAAGACGCCAGCGCATAACAAGCAAAACTTCTAATATTTAAACTCTCAAATAACTCTCAGTTTTTCACTTGTTAGCACACACCCCTTAAAACACAGGACATTTAATGTGGTTAAAACTTCAAAAGTCGCGCCATTATACCCACATTCATAATAATTAATTTAAACAATTTAAAATGCGATATAAGACTACTGAAGCTTGCCTTAGAGTGCACAGATTGCATTTGACAAAAGCGCAGCACAAGTGCTACAATCCTACTTAGTATTAAACTAGATTCTTGTGATCATGAAAAATAAATTATCATTTATCCTTTTTGCAATTGCTTCGCTCATGCTTTCAGCCTGCGCCTTTTACGTAGATCAAGACAGCTATGAAATGGCGGCTCAAGGCAAACATACCCTGACATATAGCTTTGCGGGTGCCGACAAAGCCCTCCTGCAAAAAGCGACAGTAATGGCTCTTCAAGACCGCGGTTGGATAGTTGAAAGCGACGCAAATCCTGTAAAGGCAAAGCTAGACAAAGGCAGGCACAACGCTGTGGCCTCGTTTGCAATTTCCGATAACTCGATAGTAGTAGATACTAATGGTTCCATGGTTGACGGCAATAAGCCCTACGTTCCTAAGCGCTACGTCGATTTTGTGATGAAATCGGTAAGAAGCATCGTAACGCCTAAGGTAAAACTTACGCTTTAAAATATTCTCTTTTAGCGGAGTAGCTTCTTGCATTCCGCCTCTGTTTTTCGGCGAACCCCTAATGGTGGTTCGCCTTTTTATTTGCCTTGAGCTTGCATACATAGCGGATGTAAAAACTAAGCCAAAAATCCGATTTTATTCTTCAACTTTTTCGTCTTTCAAATTTTTCCAACAAGCTTTCGGAAAGCACTTTTAACAATTCACGCTTATTCCAAGTCCAAAAAATTATTACCCTTGGCGCACGAGCGCTGCTGTGTATAAAGCGCAGGCTCTTGGAAAAAATCCCACGTTTAAATTCGATTTTAACGATTTCGGGAAAATCAATTTTGTACTCCTTATGCAGAAATAAAAATTTCCAGCTAAAGCGAAGGCGCGACTTTTCAATCGCAAGCGACGCAAAGGGCCAAGTAACATTAAGTAGGCCCAAGAGAGGATGCTATACAAGCAAGGCCCCGCGAAATTTATATATAGCATCAGATATAGATTTATTAGCGCGCACGCAAGACTTGATAAAAGGCAAAGCGCAGTCAAGCCCTATAAATTGAAGGCCGCACCGCAAGTAGCAAAACCTTGGCGCGGCGTAGATAAAACGCAATGGACGGGATCAATTTTTAATGGCGGAAATATCACTATGAACCGCTATATGAAGTTTTGTCCTTAGATAAGATCCTGTACAATCTCGACAAGTCCGAAAAAAGCTCCTTGCTCCACTCGTTTGGAAAATTATTCAGCAAAAATAGATGAGGCGACTTTTCGCCTTTCACAAAAAATAAAGATGTTGCGCCGTCACATACGAATTTTGCCATATCCCCCTTAAAGTTTGTCAACTCATTGCGATTGAGCATATATTTTTTTTGTATTAAATCGGCAAGCTCCGCTTCGTCCGCGCCCATATCGGCCTTTAAAACCCGTTTTAACACAAACTCGCCGCCGCGTATTTTCCTTGCAAAAACTGCCAAAGAATCGTCCCGCAAAAACACGCCTCTTAGCGTTGCAACTCCGTCGGTTGAGAAAGTGGCACCCAAAAGAACGGACGCGCCGTTTAAACAGTCTAAGGTGGATATGCAGTCCATAAATTCTGCAGTGCAGCGGTAAACATCCCGAGCGGTCTCTCTTTGGGAATCGCTTGCGTGATAATTCTTAACCATGATTGGCTCAGACTGCTCGAGCAATTTATCTAGCGGATAAATTTCAGAAAAATTCGCAAAAGCTGGCAGTGATAAAATAAAAAAGAAAGGCGCTACAAATATGAAACTCTTCATGTTTTGCATTATATCACAAATCGTAAATGTGCAAAGTATAAAAAATTTTTAAGGACCAGTTTTTAAGTAATATTTGTAAACTTTAAGCTATTGGAAACGCAAAGTAAATAAAAAGCTTTAAAATCTACTTTAAGCCTGAAAACTTGATGGTTTAATTTGCAATTCAATGCATATTTAATAGTATAATAAACAAGTTTTTGCCCTTCAAATGCCCCTTGCCACAAAGCGCAAATATACGAACGAACCCTTCTGAGACTCTTTTAGATTTTATCTTTTACAAGATAGAATCTACATTTATAATTCAGCGCTTGCCAAATTAGTTAACTACCTGTAGG
The DNA here is from genome assembly GCA_900552245.1 of uncultured Opitutales bacterium. Taxonomy (GTDB): domain Bacteria; phylum Verrucomicrobiota; class Verrucomicrobiia; order Opitutales; family Intestinicryptomonadaceae; genus Intestinicryptomonas. Next base: position 4,977 of record URYY01000110.1, read on the forward strand.
AAAACAAGTTGTAAAGAAGTAAAAAGCTTGGAGGAATTTAACCAGAAAAGATGTATTCTACTTATTTTTGCATACATCATATTTTCCGTAACTCTGCTTGCAAATAATGGAAGTAAGATACAACAAGACAGTTTAGAGCGGGTTTTAATTTTAAATTCAATGCAAAATCTCGCGCGCGACGAACTTGTAAGTTTACTAAGAGAAACGCTGGATATTCCCAATCAAAAAGTGGAAATAGCCTATGGCAAAATTAGGCGCACGCTAAGTACCGAAGAATCCAAGCAGCTATCCATTGCACTTTTGAGATTGAATTTAAAAAACTCCTTAGGTTTCGGAAATATTGCGGATACGCATTTGCTTTACAACAATCTAAGCTCCGTAGAAAATAAAGGCGCAAAGAATCGCGAAGAGCACATGAGCTTCAATCTTTATATAGGCAGCTTAGAACTTAAAGTTAAATTGCCCTTCAATGAATATTCAATCGCAATTGAAGAAGTAAATCGGCAGGGCGAAGGCCTAAAGAATCCGCTAAATCTTGTAACAGGAGCGCACTTATCGAAGGAGGCAAACTTATTTTTTAAAACTCTAGCCGAAAAATATTTTAGGATAGAAGCAAGAAGAACCTCCTCCATGCTCTACGAAAATTTATTCAGTGGCACAAACTCATGCACTTCAAAAGAGCTTGAGGAGATATACGTATTTGCCGAGTATTTTATTAAAAGCGAGGTCGGATTTTTTGAGGCACCGATAAGCGATTACTGTGCAAGTAAAGACATTGATATTTCAAAGGCAAAAAAGATATCGGACGATGACAAGTGTGCACTTCTAGCCTCCCTTATCCGCTCTAAATTTTTTACGGATTTATTTGTAAATTCGGGCGACTCGGAACTCGGCTATTTCACATGTACCGACCCCTACATCTATGCCGAATCATTAAACTTTATTTCCATAAATAGGGGCGAAACTCTCATCGCATGCCGCTATTTAAGCGATAAAAGCAGAAACGGTCTTTCCGTCTCGCTGGAGGATTATTACACTTCCGGAAAAGACGCCACGAGCGTGCCTGCAATATCGGGGCTTCCCCTATTCTTTAAGGGTAAAAACTTCGTAAAACAGGCCTCCTTTGTTTCTCCGGAACTCCACGAGACAATGTTATATCTTTCAAATAAGTACAAGTGAGACTCAAAGTATTAAATTTTTGCAAGCCCCGAAAGCCCGAAAGTCGAATAGGCCAAAAGCCAAGTTTCCATCGCCAGATTAAAATATTTAGCAGCTCAAAAGAATGCAAAATAGCAGCCTCCTCTAACAAAAGATGCCGCCACTCATTTCGGAAGAGCTTAAGCGCGGCGCGTTTCTCCTTAAAAAAGCGTAAAAAAAAACGCGCAAAAATAATTCTAGAGTCAAATAATTTTTAAAGCGCCTAAACTTAGAGATTTTTTAACAGCGGCTCGTTTTCCGCGCTCTCGAGAACTAGCCCTCTTGAAAACCCCTTGTAGCCGTTTAGAAAGTCGCCAACTCCAAGCATTTTTGCGCACGGAGCCTGAAGCTTTACAGCCCTCAAAACGCCCTCGGAGCACGCAATCAAAACACCGTCTTTGGAGCACTCAAGCACGGTGCCAGCCTCATGGTTTGCGCCGCCTTTTTCGGCGTAGGCCTCGCCGATTTTTACAAAGTCGGCACCGATTTTGACAATGCCACAGCCAAAGGCTCTGATTCTCAAGTCAAGCTCGCGGGCGCTCTTTCTAAAATCTAGATACATATCAGCCTTTGTAAGCTTACGCGCGTAGGTTGCCAAAGCATCGTCTTGCGGAGTAAAGTTTAACCTTGAATTTATCCAATCCGACAAATTTTCCAAAAGCAACTTCGCGGCATCTTGGGCTATTTTTTCGCGGAGGCTTAAGCCCGTTTCGCGCGGCGAAATTTCAATCTCAATCTTAGCGCAGACATCGCCCGAATCCATCTTCTTTACGACCCTCATAAGGCTTACGCCCGTCTTTGCCTCGCCGAGGGCAAGCGCCGTTTCTATGGGAGAAGCCCCCCTGTATTTGGGAAGCAACGAGCCGTGCAAATTTAAGCAGGGCAAGCTGCCGTAAGAGAGAATTTCATCTCGCAAAATTTTGCCGTATGCCATAACGACAATTCCCTCAACCTCGTTTGACTTAAGCCACTCCACACACTCGGCCGATGGCGATTTCTCGGGGCGAAGAAGCTCTATATTGTTTTCTAACGCAAACATGGCGGCA
>URYY01000111.1 GCA_900552245.1 uncultured Opitutales bacterium
TCGTTCTCTTTGCCCTCTTTTTTTTCCACCATTCCACAATCTTTGACGTAGAGCGCTTTTTTGTTAGGCAGACATAAGACCAATCGTGCAACGAAAAAGCTTAACGCCACATTCTTTTACAAATAGAAATTTTGAGTTATCTGAAGCATTGCAAGAAGCCACTCCGGAATTTCGCCAAGCACTCCACAGAGTGCCCCTTGTATAGAATCGCACAATAGTTGCACTCCTCAAGAAGCCCAGTGAAAGTTTCAAAATCAGTTAATACGGGCTTATTCGCCTCGTCCAGTTTTGCCTTTAGGCTATTTCGGGGAACTTCAAGTTTACTTACATTCGGAAACTTTAAGCAAGAGATAGGGGTCGATTTGGCGAGTTTCCGCCGCAGATTGAAAAAGCAAGCCAATTAGCGGAATATCGCCCCAAAAAGGAGTTGAGTCCACGACACTTTTAACACGCTCAATTTCTATTAAAATCGCACAACAGCCCCTCTCAAGTTCGATCTCGGCAGAGCCGCTTTCTTCAAGGGTGTTTACAATATATTCCTCCGGCGAAAACCAATTTCCCTCCGCGCGAATTTCGGGAATTTTTTTCGAGAGCGCAAATTTCACTTTAAATGCGTCTTTATCGGCGCCAAGCACGCTTATTTTTGTAGTCTTGCCAAATTCCTCGCCCTTTGCACTTATAGCCTCTCTTATGGCATCGTCCTCCTCCGACACACCATTCCACACAAAGGCTTCGAAACTTCTAAAGATTCCCTCCTTCGTCTTTCCGCCGAATAACACTTTTTCGACCTTTAAGTCCTTCATCTCATTGGGCTTCAGTTGCGAAAAGTAAAAGCTTTCGCGGCTCTTTTGCAGAGAAAAAGCAAATTTCAAGGGAAGTTGTGCACGCGGAAAGGAAGAATTGAGCGACACTTCGCTTAAGCTTACAAAATATTCCTTGGCGCTTGAAGCAAACGCAAAATAAAAGATTAAAAGCAGCGCAAAAAATACCGGTCTCAAAGTCTTCATACGCCCATTATTGCGCTTCTTAAATAAAAGTCAAGCAGGGGATTTGCGCTGCACTCGTTTTAACATCGCCAATATTTTAATATTTGAAAATATTTCAACCAAAAGATTTGAGAAATTTACGACATACGTACTTTAATAGGAAATCTATATAAGCAAAACTTAACTCTTACACATAGGCATTACTTTAAAAATTCTTTTCGCATATTTTTACTTTTGAAAGACCTCTAAGTCAGGCACTAAAACTCAGAAACACTGCCTAAAGTCAAAAAAATTGACTCTCCAAAGCTCTTGTTTAGAGCTCTCGCGTAGGCAAAAAAATAGCCCGATAAAATCGGGCTTAATAAAAAACACCATCTATCGGATTCGAACCGATGTCTTTGGAATGAGGTTCCAAGGTCCTAACCCCTAGACGAAGATGGCTTGATGAGGTTAAATGCACTGTCTCGAAATATCGCCCTAAGCGATGTTTCGCACCGTTTCCGCAAACCCAAATCAAGTTTGTAGGTCAATCATACGCGGATTCGGTCTTGAAATTTAAGGTGGTATAATTGCATAAAAATATTCCCACATCAAGAAAAATTTTCATTTTATTTTTATGCGGCGAATTTGAGAGCTTTTGAGATTCAAAGGGCGACGCACTGCGCCTTTTTAGATAAGAGTATCAAGAAGTTTTCTCAGCAAAGTTCCGACAAGCGAGTTTGAAGTTGCGACCTACTCTAAAATATCTAGGCTTTAAGGCACTCAAATAGCTTCGCAATAACTACATTCTACTTAAAGTTTTTTTCGACAAATTCAATTAGACTAAGTTTAGCCTGCTTATTTCCCCTGAGTTTACTTGCATCAAAGCCCAAGCCGCCCTGAAAGAAAGTGGGAAACTCAGCAGCCTCCATAAAAGATGCAAAATGCTTCAACTGTAAAACCACCGAATCCAAGCCCGAATCGTTTTCGTCGCCGCCGCCATGAAGAATTGCGACAAACTTTTTGTCTTTTAATTTGCAGGTTAAGTTGCCCTCTGCGTCCTCCTCAATTATAGCGTGGAAGCGGTCTATCACAGCCTTTAAGGCCGCAGTGATTCCCGCCATATATATGGGGCTGCAAAAGGCTATTACATCGAAGTACTGAAGGCTGTCTATCAATTTTGCGCTGTCGTCGCCCAAAGCGCAGGAGCCCGTCTCTTTGCAGCCGCCGCAATTCGCGCAGCCATTAACTGCATTTTTTAGTTTTGCTACGTTTACCTCCGTAGCCTCAAAATCCGGCCCCAGAGCATCATTAGCCCAAGCGATTAAAGTTGATGTATTGCCCTGCCTAAAAGAACCATTTAAAAAAAGTGCGCGCTTCATACTAAAAAAATTTAAATTGCTAAATCTGAAAACGCGGCAAATTCTAGACCAAACAGAATCCAAGGCAAACACTTTTAAGCACAATCCCCCGCTTAAAATTTTAAAAGCGCAAGAATTTAAAATAACCCACTCAAAAGCTGCTAGCAAATTCCAAGCCTCATTTGACAAAGCAAGGCCCCTTTTCCGAAAGCTTAAAAGCGCCGTAGCAAATAAGAATTTTCAAAAACAAACAAAGGCCAAAGTGTTACGAATTTAAACTTCGCCGTTAAAGCTGAATTTACAAAGCAAAAGTTGCAGCTAGGTGAAGTTCCCTTTTTATGAAGCAAATTTAGAAAAGGTAAATTAACCGCGCAAAATCCGAACTTTCGATGAATTTCAGGCGCCGCCTCAAGACTGCCCCTCAAGCCTCTCGCGCCTTTCCTCCAAGAAAGACCAGCGTTCGAAAAGTTCGCTATCCAGCTTTTCAATCTCCTCCAAGCGATTTTTTATAGATTCCAATTTGTCCAGATTTGCCCTGATGTAATCCGGGTCTTGCAATAGCTTTGAAAGTTCCTCCTGCTCCTTCTCAAGCTCGGAAATTTTTGCGGGCAGAGACTCGAGTTCGGCGCGCTCTCTGTTTGTAAATTTTTCGCGCTTTTGCGGAACTTTCTTTGCCGGCTGCTCTCTCTTTGCGGGAATTTCTTTAAGCGGCAACTTGGCAGCTCTGTAAGCTTCCCACTCTTTGTAGCCGCCCACGATTTCCTCTATGTGCCCGCCCTCCTCAAAACCGAATACGGCAGTCACGATATTGTTTAAAAATTCTCTGTCGTGCGAGACCAATAGAATTGTTCCCTGAAAGGCGACAAGCGCATTCTCGAGAATTTCAATGCTTTGCATGTCCAAATCGTTCGTTGGCTCGTCCAAAACCAAGACGTTCGCGGGGCTTGCAAAGAGCTTTGCGAGCATCAGCCTGTTCTTCTCGCCGCCCGAAAGCATTCCGATTTCTCCGTGTATCTGCTCCGGCGCGAACAGAAAGTTTTGCAGATAGCCAACGACACTCTGATTCTGCCCTCCAACACTCACATAGTCGGAGCCCTCGCCGACAAAATCAAAGAGTTTCTGGCGCGGATTTAGCTTTTCGCGAAGTTGGTCAAAGTAGGCGATTTTAAGGCGCGTGCCGTGCGTCACAGTGCCGGAATCTATTTTAATTTTGCCAAGCATCGCATTTAATAGCGTGGTTTTGCCAACGCCGTTTCTGCCTATTACTCCGATTTTATCGCCCCTAAATATCGTGGTTGAGAAGTCCTTTATTATTGCCCTTTGCCCGTAAGATACGCTGAGGTGCTCGATTTCCATGACCTTCTGACCGCTCTCCTCACAGCCGTCTAAGTTGAGCGAAAAATTCCCCAAACGGCTACGGCGCGCCTTGCGAATTTCGCGCAGGCGCATAAGTTCGCGAACTCTGCCCTCGTTGCGGGTGCGCCTGGCTTTTATGCCCTGCCTGAGCCATGCCTCCTCTTTAGCTAGCTTTTTGTCGAACACGGCTTCGTTGCGGGCAATTGACTCCAAGAGCTCGTCTCGGCGGCTTAGAAAGGTCTTAAAGTCGCAGTCAAAGGCGATTAGCTTTGCCCTATCAACTTCTACAACGCGCGTTGCCAAATTCTGCAAAAAGGCCCTATCGTGAGAGACGAACACGAGAGTTTTCCCGCAATTTTTTAGGAAGTTTTCAAGCCAGACCACAGAGTCTATATCGAGGTGGTTTGTGGGCTCATCTAGAATTAAAATATCGGGAGATTGCACTAATTCCCTTCCGAGCAAAACCCTGCGCCTTAGGCCCGCAGACAAAGTATCAACATTAAGTCCCGCATCGAGCTCCAAGGTATCGACGACTTCAGAAACTTTGGAATCGAGAGCCCAGAGATTTTCCTCGTCCATTTTGTGTGTAAGCAAATCAAATTCGCGCTGAATATCCGCGCTATGTTCGCCCTCCAGCTGCCTAGCAAGCTCCCGCCAGCGCAACAAAGCCTTACCCTGCTCTCCAAGACCTGAAGCCACTACATCGTAAACAAGCCCGCTTAAGTAAGAGGGAACCTCCTGCGGCATATACGCGACCTTTACGCCGCGCTTGCGCTCGACAGTTCCGGAATCGGGCTCGGAAATGCCTGCTATTATCTTTAAGAGGCTCGTCTTGCCGCAGCCGTTTCTGCCCACTAGCGCGAGGGCGTCGGACTGGGCTATATTTAAGTCGGCCTCGTCCAACAGGACGTGCGCCCCGTAGCGCAGAGAAACTTTGTTTAGCGATATAAGACTCATATTTAAAAGGTTTAGAAGATTAGATTTTTCCTAAAAACGCAATTTTATTTTTCCCGCCAAGTTTAAACGCACACAACACCTTAAAATCGAGTGCAAAATGCCCGCATTTTCGACGCAGAAAAAGGACTTTCTGCCGCGCAAAAGCGCAAATAAAGGAAGGGCTTTGCGAGTTTAATGGGTAAATTTTAGCGAACTAAAAAATTTTCAATTTTTCTTAAAAAAAAGCTTTATTTTTTTAATTTGTGTGCGATAATGTCCTCATCGAAGGGAACTTCGAATTAAAGCAAGCGCCACGCAAGGCGCAGATTCTCTACGGAGAATCGCAATTCGCGCGAATAGGCGCGGAGGGATAATACCCTCGATAAAAAGGAGCGTCGCTTTCATCCTGCGGCGCTTCTCCTTTTTTGAATTTTTCTTGTTTGGAATTTAAGCTAAATATTAAGCCCCCCGATAAAGTTAAATAGAGAGTTTAAGCCGAGATTCCAGCCTCAAGCGATGTAGTTAAAAAATCGGCAAAAGTTTGAGCGTTTTTCAAAATGTCCGACCCGCGAGAATTAGCAAAGTTGGCCGCTTCATTTGCCCGCGAACTCTTGCGCACTTTGCGAGTTTAGAGCCTTTACAATTTCGGCGGTCTGCCCCCAATCGCAGTCTTGAATAAGTGACACACTTTTTGAGATTGGAGAAATTACCCTTGGAGCCAAAATCAATTTGCCGCCCATAATAATAGCTAGATGCGGAGCGTCCCGCGGCGTAGAAACCTTACTTTGCTAGACAATTTCAGTTGTGAGCCTCTCAAGTTTGCGAGCGGCGTCTTATATGTTTAAACTTAGTGTAGTTTTGAATTTAATTCAAAGTAAAAAATGATGCGCGACGTTTTCTAAGCAGGTTGTTTATAGACTTTGACGCTAAAAATGTATCTGAGATAGAGCTGTCTGCGAACTTGCGTCTCAAACCAAAAACAGACTTAAAACTATTCATTAAAACTGCCCTTTAACATTCGTAAGCGTAGGTCTAAAAAAGCAAATAGGCATTTTTAAAAGAAGCTTGCACCTACAAAAATCTTGCAAAGGTTTGAAGATTTGCTGTAGGCTTGAAACTAAGTTTAAAAAAACTTCTTGCTTGCACTTTTTATATGACTAAAAAAACTGTTATTCTGAGGATGGCCCTAGCCGCCCTGGCTCTGTTCTGTTCTAATCTGGACGCATGGGAGAAAAAACAAGCCCCCATTATGACAAAGTGGGCCGATGAAGTTAGCCCCACAAATGCGCTGCCGGAGTATCCGCGCCCGCAATTGGTCCGCAAGGAATGGCTGAACCTAAACGGCTTGTGGGAATTTGAGGGCGTCGAAGGTGTAACAAAGCGCATTCCATCGTCGGAGTGGAAGGGAGTAGACGAGAAAATCTTTAAGGACGTAAGAAGCGGCGAGAAACTTTCCGGCGAGATACTCGTGCCCTACCCCGTGGAGTCGGCGCTGTCGGGCGTTATGAAACACTATGAATACATGAAGTACCGCCGCGAATTTGAGATTCCCGCAAACTGGAAGGGCAAGGGAATAAAACTTAACTTCGGGGCGGTTGACGCCATGTGCGAGGTTTACATAAACGGCAAGCTCGCAGGTTCGCACAAGGGCGGCTACGATTCATTTAGTTTCGACATCACAAAGCTCTTAAAGGGCGGCAAAAATGAGATTATAGTGTCGGTTTACGACCCGACAGATAACGGCAACCAACCCGTCGGCAAACAGCGCATAGAACCTGAAGGCTACTGGTACACGCCCTGCAGCGGTATCTGGCAAACGGTTTGGCTTGAGCCCGTCGAAAGAGGAAATATTTCGAGCCTCAAGTTAATACCGCATGTGGGTGAGGGCTACCTCGGAGTGACAGCCTATGCGGAGGAGATTTTCCAATGTATCGAGCTTGAAGCCTACGACGGTGGAAAGAAAGTTGCAGAAGCAGTCGGAACGGCAAACCGCGAAATAAAGCTGCCAATAAAAAATGCCAAGCTCTGGTCGCCCGACTCGCCATTCTTGTACGACTTAAAGATAAAAGTTAAGAAGGGCGGAAAGCTCATAGACGAAGTGGATTCGTATTTTGGAATGCGCGAACTTGGGATGAAGGAAATAGACGGCGTAATCCGCCCGACATTAAACGGCAAATTCATATTCCAAATCGGCACATTAGACCAGGGTTACTGGCCCGACGGCAACCTAACGGCGCCCACAGATGAAGCACTTAAAAGCGATATTCAAAACCACAAGGATTTGGGCTTTAATTTAATTAGAAAGCACATAAAAGTCGAGCCCGCGCGCTGGTTTTACTGGTGTGACAAAATCGGAATTTTGGTCTGGCAAGACATGCCAAATTCGCACACGCACGCGCTCATAGACAAGCTCAATAAAAAGAACATAAGCTACCGCCCGGAAGGTGAAGACAAACTGGAATTCGAGCGCCAACTGAAGGCTATGGTTGATCAGCACATAAGCCATCCCTGTATTGTAACTTGGATTCTATTTAACGAAGGTTGG
>URYY01000112.1 GCA_900552245.1 uncultured Opitutales bacterium
CTTGCTGTTATTCTGAGAAAGATCACTTTGTTGTAAAGTCAAAACTACTGATGAGCTTTCCATATGGAGCATAAAATTCTGGGAAAGATCACTTTGTTGTAAAAATACGCTCTTTCGCACAATTTAAGCCCCTGTGCGAAAGAGCATTCCACTTTTGGCAAGTTTAATCAAAATCCAAAAGAATTTTTGTAGTCTTGCTTGGCTATCTGCTGCTCGCCCTCCCAGATGACATCGCCGTTTGAATCAGAAAGCGCAAGGTAGAAAGTGTAAGTCACTTCGCGCATATTGCCGACACTTGCCCTGTCCTCATTTATCTTCCCGGAAAGCACTAAGCTCGGCAACGCAACGCTACCGCCCTTCTTAAGCGCCGTCGCCTTGCCAAGTTCCTTCGCGTAGCTATCCTCCGATATCACCCGCACATAACCCGACGAATTTAAAGCCATCGTAATCTTGCGTGTGAGCATATCTGTGTCTATATTCTGCGAAGTGCGGTTTATCACGCGGCTAACCTTCATGCGCACCGGCTTTTGCCCAAGCGTATCCAAACAGCCGGAACTTATGAGGTTATTTACAAGCATTGCCCCAGCCTCGTTCCAATCCGCAATGTTTATCTTGTCCACCGTCGTAAGCGCGCGCGCACCGCCGGCCTCTATGCGCGTTGCCTGCTGCGAATGGCAGCCCGCAAAAAATATCGACGAAATTAATGCGCCAGCCATAACCAAACTCTTACCTTTAAACATAACTTTCTCCCTTATTTTCTAAAATTTAATCCCGCACATTCGGCATTAGCTTAAGCCTGAAGTCAACCACGTTTTTATTCGGAGCAACCGCCGACACAAAGCGAGACTCCCCGCCCTCTATGGGAAGCGAAATCCACGTCGAAGTCGGCGCCGAAACTTGCATTCCGCTTTTGTCTATCCACTCAAACTTGTAGTTAATATTGCGGTAGGCCGTCGTCTTATTTACAAGTTCCGCCTGAACTTTCAAAAGCCCTGCAGAATTTCGCGCCGTATTTACACCCGCTACATAGGCAATATCGTCAAGCGAAGAATCGGTAATTATGCGCTTGTCGCTAAGCATTTCTCTCTGCGAAGCCGGATTTGCAGGCTCAACCATATTCACGGTATCGCACGCACAAAGCAGCGACGCCAAAGCCAAAGTTAAGACAATATTCCTCATAGTTTTATCTCCTATTTTCTCAAGTTAAAGCTCCGAATTATAAGCGGCGACAAATCCGACATCCGCTTTATCAAAATGACATTTACCCCATTTTTGTCAACCAAAACGCGCCGCCCATCAAGTTTGAAAACACCGTCTGTAGGATTCTCCAAAACGGCGATGGATATCATCTTTGGAAGCGTCGTCCATGTACGCAAATCTGCGTCGTTTGTAAGCTCCTGATATATGGAGCCTGCGATTGCAATTATAAGTTTTGCGCCGGAATCGCTAACCGCCGCCTGCGCCGCGTACTGCGCCGTGGCCTTTATCGCGCTCGATACTATTGTGCGCGTTATTATCGACGGCAAAAGCGACTTAAATTCGAGCTCTATTATTGAATCCATATCGCTCAAAGCCCGCGTAGCTCCACTCTGCCCGCCCGCAGAAATTTTTACCTCCCTACCCGCCGAAGCCACCTTTTCAAGATAGGGCAGATTGAAAGTTACATAAGGCAGATTGTCGCCAAATACATAGAGCGGAAAACCAAACTTAAATTGCTTTCTAAATGGCGCGCAGCCGGACTCGTATATAAAAAACGTACATGGCGGGATTTTTTGAATCTTTCCATCGGCAAGCTCGCGCGCAAGCAGGCGCATCTTTTCAAGCTCCTCGTTTTTTACCTTGAGGCTTTCAGATGCAAATCTGAGAGAATCCAGCGCCGTATTCTTATCGGCGGCATCGGCGGGCCTTGCCATAAAATACATTCCGCTTAAAAAATAGGAGAATGGATTTACAAAATTGCCGCGCGCCGATTGGAGCTGCCCCGACTTAACAGATATGTCAAAATCGCCGCCGTAAAGCTTTTTAAGCTCAGCGTTTAAGGCGGAATTTTTAACGCCCGAAGCAATGTTTGCCCCCTTTAAGCCCCCGTCTTTTGAGGCAATTTCCTGCGCGCGCCTGTCGCGCTCGATTTCCTCCAAATTTTTAGAAAAGGCATTTTCCTGAAAAAATTGCATTCGCTTTAAGACCGCCTCGGCCTCGCTAAACTTTCCAAGCTCCATGTAGTCAAGAGCAAGGTAGGCGCAAAGCATAATTTTATCGTAGGCATAACCTCGATAGGGAATGTAAGACTGGTTTACAATGGCGCTCGCGGCTTCTGAAGTGAGCGTAATGTCGGGCTCGGCCTCGTATTTCTCAACGATATTAAGAGCATCTTGCAAAATTTTAGCACTCTCTGCGATATCGCCATTTGCCCTGTAAACCGCACCCTTTTCAAGCTTCCAAATTAGAGCATCAGCAGACGAATCCGAAACGTCGCCAACCCTATCGACTTCAAGCTTGCTAAGCGCAGTATTGCCCGCGCGCCAGGCCGCGCGCATCGCAAGCGTCTCCGATTCGTGCGTGGCGCAGGCGCTCAAAAGCAAGCCCGAAAGCAAGAGCAAAACTACTGCCTGAAGACGCAGCATAGGCTAATTTTTACCTATCCTCCGACTTTTCAACTCTTGCAATCTGACCTGCGTCTATGCCGTTATCTTTCCAAACTTTTGCGCGAGAATATTTCGCATAGACTGCATCAACTACAACTTGACCTATAACAAGCTCGCCCTTACCGAGATTTTCGCCCGTATCGGGGTCTATCAAGTCCTGCGAAAGCGCCATAATTTGAAAGATGTCGCCGGGCTTTATATTTGAGCCTGTTCCCCTATTTAAAAATACGTATTCGCCGCTTTTGCTCAAAACCTTAGCCGGATACAGGTAGTCCACTAAAGCGTCAGTCATGGTGCGGCTCGCCTCGGAGGCAAGCTCTGAAATGATAACGTCGCTAGGCCTTGAATTTTGCGCAACCTGAAAATCGTTGTCGCTTGAAAACTCCTTTTCCAAAGTGAAGCGAGAGCTTGCGATAATTTCGCGCGTGCTGGAGTCTATTATATTCCCAATTACGCCAAGCCGAAGCTCCCTGTAATCCACCGTCTTTTCAAGCTCCTTTAAAGTTGCGCTACTTGTATAGTCCTGATAGTCTATTATGTTTACGGCAAGAATGTATTTTGCCCCCTTAAATTCGCCCACTTTTGCGCGAGATTCGTCGCTTCTATCCACATTGCCGGACTCCGACAAATTTTGCTCCGCTATGAGGCTATCGATGTCGGAACTAGACACCATCTGAAACTTGTTTGACGCCGAAAAATCTGAAGCCAAAAGCTCCGTCATAGATTCTGCTATGCGCTTTAACGTATCCGCCCTTCCCATAGACTCCACTCGCTTTTCAAGCGCGCTATTTATCTTTACATTCGCAACGGCCAAAGTCTGCTTTGTCTGTGCAGAAAGCGGAATAATAAACACAAAAACAGCGCAAAGAAACGCAAAAATATTAACCTTTGAATTTTTCATAAATGCCTTTCAAATTAAATATATCTACATTTGCAAAATTAAACTATCCCCAAGACTTTTAGAAAACAGGGAAGATATTTGTTCCGTATGTCTGCGGGTCAAAGTATATGTGGGAATTTTTAAACATCTCTGACAAGCCGCGCAAGCGTTCGGCCTCGGCGTCGCTAAGCTCCACGCGAGCATCGGTCTCTTTCATCTTTTCGACAATTGAGCGGAAGAACTCTATGTCGGCCTTCCAGCGCTGCATGAGTTCGTCGGAGAGGCGCAAATTTAACCTTATCTTTTGGTCGGGTTTGCCCGTCACAAAAATCGTCTGCTCTATGGGCTTTATGTCGGGCTGATTTATTCTGATATAGTGTATGCCTTTGGAAAGCGATACATTCGCGCTATCGGAGAGCTCCACCGTGTGCAAAACTCCGTCAATCTCGGCATTTACACCGCTTATTGAGGGTGTCATAATATCCTTTGTCACATAGTATTTTTCGCCCTCTTTTACAATTTTGGGAAAATCCAAATTAGATATTGCAAAGCTCAAATTTAACGTTGCAGACTGCGGGCTTGTGGGCTCGATTTTTTGAGATTTTGTCTTTTTCTTAAAGTCGCTTGCGATAGATTCTGCGGCGTCGCTAAAGAGTGTGTTTTCTATGTCGCTAGTTTCGATTTTAAGGCCGTCGCTATCCCTAAAAGACTGCGACACACTGACGTTCCCGCCGGCCAAGGAAGAGGCGTCGGAAGACGAGCTTAAGGTGTAATTTAGCCTCAGCGTGTAAGTCTCGGTTACGGTCTTTACGCCACAGCCCTCGTAGCTTCGCTTGTCCTTGCCTAGCGACGATACGGAAACTGCCATTATGCAATCGGCACCCACAAACTCGGCAATGCGCGTGCCGCTCGCGTCCTCAAATAATTTTAAGTCCGCGTAATTTTGAGATTCCAAGTCGCGCTTAAAGACCTTTGCTTGCGTCTTATACTTGGCATTTGGATTTCCTAGATAGTCGTTTAAGTTGCGAATTGCCAAATCGTAATCTACAACCGACCAATCCGGCGAGCTTATCCTTGAGGAAAGCGCACTTTCCAAAATTTTGGAGTACTTATTTAAGGAGGAGTCTCCTGAATCGTTTCTCACAAAAATTGCAACTGTCTTTTTTTCTGTAGGCGCAGAATCGGAAACCGCACCCTGCCCGAAGGCAAGTGCCGCGCAAACAAAGGCGGGTAACAGCGTTAGGTATTTTAAGGCTCTCATAGTATGAATAAAGAATTCTATATTTAATTAAACAGCGGAAAAGTCCAGATGTTTCAGTCACACAGTCTAAGCCCCAGAGTTTGCATTTCAACAAAAAAGGAATAAAAACAGGCGAAATAAGCCAATTGAAAACTTGACGCAAAAGATAAACTTAAATTAGCTAATCCTTACTTTCAATTCACTCAGCGTTAGTGCGCAATTTTCTTTATAAGACTAAAAGGATAAGCTTTATGAAAGTGGTATTTGCAATAGACTCCTTCAAAGGCTCAATAAGCTCAATGGAGGCGGCAAAGGCTGCAGAGCGCGGAGCAAAAAAAGCGCTTGGCGATTTTAAATCCGTAAAGATTGCCATAGCCGATGGCGGAGAGGGAACGCTTGAAGCCCTAGCGCAAAATGCAGGCGCAAGGCTTATTCACTGCGATGCACTCGACCCGCTAATGCGCCCGATAAAGGCGGAATTTGCCGTGGTTTGCGGAGCTTTGGCAATAGTGGAACTTGCAAAAGCCTCCGGCATAACTCTACTAAAAAAGAGCGAGTTAAATCCGCTAAAAACTTCGACCTACGGAACAGGGCTTCAAATTAAGGAAGCGATAAGGCGGGGCGTGCGCAAGTTTGTGCTAGCAATAGGCTCAAGCGCTACAAACGATGCGGGAACTGGTATTATGGCTGCGCTCGGTTTTGAATTTTTAGATAAAAGCGGAAAAAAGATTGAATTTCCGAGGGGAGAAAGCCTTGAAAAAATCTCGGAAATAAGAGTTGAAAACGCCATGCCCGAATTAAGGGATTGTGAATTTACAATTCTTTGCGATGTGAAAAACCCCTTTGTGGGCGGAAGCGGGGCGGCTAGAGTTTTTGCTCCGCAAAAGGGAGCCTCAATGGAAGATGTCGAAAGGCTTGAAAAGGGAATGCAAAATTTTGCAAAAGTCTTAAAAGAAACTTTTGGTCGAGATGTTTCAAAGGCTGAAGGTGCGGGAGCTGCGGGAGGTGTAGGCGGAGCGTTCCTTGCATTTTTCAACGCTAAACTAAAAAGCGGCATAGACGGAATCTTAGACGCCATAAACTTCGATAAACTCGCGGAAGGCGCCGATTTTATAGTTACGGGCGAGGGCAAGCTAGACTCGCAAAGCGCCATGGGCAAAGCCCCTTGCGGAATTGCAAAGCGCGCGAGAGCTGCAAGAGTAATCGCTATCTGTGGCAGTCTGGAAAATGCTAAAGAGCTCTACAAATGCGGGGTGTCCGCAATGTTTTCAATCTGCCCCAAACCTATGGATTTAAGCGAGGCGATTAAGCCCGAAAACACCGCAAAAAATATAGAATTACTCTGCGAAAATATATTTAGACTCTTAAAATAAATACGGCGAATTGCAACTACTCATAGACTTTGCAAACAAAGTATAAATAATAAGATAAGTATTGAGCAGACATCTTAGCCCTTGCAACGCAAGCGCTAAGTTCACTCAAGAACTTCCATAAACAGAAAAAACTCATAAAAAACAAAATGACAGTTGACGGATTTCACAAATTCTTGCAAAAATTTTTAAACCTGTTTTAACTACAGAAAACTTATTTATGGAACTTATGAAGCGCTTACTAATTCTGATATTTGCGGGCTTGCTTGCCCTATCAAACTCGGCGACAGCCGCTATAAATAAAGAGATAGAAAACCGCCCCGACTTGGCGGATTACGACACAGCCCCGTTTATAGACATATGGCAGGGCGTAAAAATGCCCGGCAAAGTATCTGCAAAGGGTGCCGAAGTAATGAAGGGCGAATTTGGCAAAAATAATCAGCGCAAGGGCTTTGTAATAGAAAACGTATCAAAACCAAAAATTCAGTTTTACGATATAAAGGGCTTAAAAGACGCCCCCGCTATGCTCGTCTGCCCCGGAGGCGCATACCTTAGTTTGCAATATTCAAACGAGGGCCTGAGAGTCGCGCGCTTTTTAAATACGCTCGGCATAAAGGCCTTCATTTTAAAGTACCGAGTGCCCTACAAAATGGACGAGCGAGACCCCATAAATATGGACGCACAGCGCGCAATTAAATACATACGCGCAAACGCAAAAAAATTTGGCGTAGATCCCAACAGAATCGGCATGATAGGCTTTTCGGCGGGTGGTAACCTCACCGCTTGGATGTCTTGCAACTTCGATAAAGAGCTCTACAAGCCC
>URYY01000113.1 GCA_900552245.1 uncultured Opitutales bacterium
GAGGACTTAAAGCGCGAGGATTTGAGCTTTGAAAATCTCTATCAAACTTACAGATTAAAAACCTACGAATCCCTAAAGAATCTGCGGGACGCTCCTTTAAAGCGCCTGCTCTTTTCAGTTGCGGGGCTTGTCTTAAAAGATGTTTAACTCGATTACAGAGGCGCTTTTACATTTTGCGAGCCGCGCGAGATTTGCGCTCGATAAAGATGCTTTGAATTTGTCGCGCAAATATATTTGCGACTACTTAAACAGCTTGGATTGCAAGACCTTTGACTGCTATTATTCATCCTTTGCGATAATGTCGGCACAGGCTTTGCGGGCGCAGTGCAGCTTTGATAAAATGCGCACCTTTTTAGGCAAATGCGATATTGCTAGTTTGGATTTGCCGCATGCGGCAAGCCTTGCGCGCTCGCTTAGATTGTTGAATGTAGAAGCCTCGCCAAAGCTAATAGAAAAAGTGAGGTCTTTTGAGCCCTCAAATCCCTACGACATATTTCTAAAACTAGGTGCGCTTGAAGATTGCAAAGTAGATTTGATGGTGGGGGAATACATTAAAAAGTTGCGAGGCTTTAAGTTAGAAGATGCGAGTTTTTCAAACTTAGCAGGTGCTGATTTAGGCGGGGCAAATCCTACTGCGGCCGCCGTAGTTTCCGAATTATTTTTAGAGGGCGGCGCGGACCCCGACGCGCTTGAAGCTCTAAAAAAATTTCAAGAGCCAATAGGGGGCTTTAAGGCGCACAAGGCCGCGACTGCCGCGGACCTGCTGTCAACGGCAAGTGCAGTGTTTGCCCTAAAGCTTTGCGGGCAAAATCCAAAGTTTGGGGTTTCTGAATTTGCGGCTTCACACTGGCTTTGCGACGGCTCTTTTTCGGCGACCGTTCTTGAGCAAAGCGGAGACTGTGAGTATTTATTTTACGGGCTATTGGCGCTAGGGGCGGAATCCGAAAATCCCTACGAAAATCCGGCAAAAAAATCCTCCGAAAAACTGCTCTCTTTAAGAAGCTGCGACGGAGCTTGGACGGGTGAGCTATCATCGAGCGCAATTTCTACGGCGGTATCGGCCTACGCATTGCATCTGTGCGATAAAAAGAAGTATGAAGCCGAGATAAGAGGCGCCTTAAAGTGGTTGAAAGACACTGCCCTCGTTGACTTTTCTTGGGGTGATACGCCCGAAAGCCCGGCAAATCCAAGCGCAACAATTTTAACTTTATGCGCTTTAAAGCCCTATCGTAATTTACCCGAATTTAAGGAAGTTTTTGACGGCGGAATTTTGAAGCTAAAGGAGCTTTGCGATTTTTCAAGTCCGCTTAGCTTTGCAAAATCGGTGTTGAAAATTTACGGCAGGGACTTGACCTTTTCTGCTCCCATTCTTGCGATGTGCGCCTCTGTAAATTTGGGAGATTTTAAGGGCGGATTATGGCGGTATGTCCCGCGTCTTCTCTTTGAGCTTGCGCTTTTAAGTTCAAAAGTTTTCGGCGCTTTAAACTTGCCTGTCGTAAGCTACGCAATTCCGGCTCTCGTTTGCGTGGGCTTGGTTAGGGCATTTAAAATAGGCGGGCTTTCAAAAATTTCGGCGCGCTCTTTTGCAGGAAAGCTGCTTAAAAAAATTGAAGCTATGCAGCCTTCAAGCGGCGGATTTCTAGAGGCGGTTCCGCTAACGGCATTTTGCGCGATATGCTTAAGCGAAAGCGGCCTTGAAGCTTCGGGAGTCTTTCCGAGGGCGATAAACTTTATTCTTTCAATGCGGCGCTCCGACGGCTCTTTTCCTATAGATGCAAATCTCCAAAATTGGCTTACGAGCATGAGTGCTTGGGCGCTGGCAGATGATTTGGAAAGTGGAGAGCGTGAGAAGTTAATTTCTACAATATCTTCGCGCAACATAAGAAAGCCCCACCCATTTACGGGCGCAAAAGCCGGCGGCTGGGCTTGGATTACCTCAGACGGTGGAGTGCCCGATGCCGACGACACAAGCGCCGCCTTGTGCGCATTGCACAAACTAGGCGCAAGCGCAAAGCTCGATTGCGTGAAATCGGGTTTAACATGGCTTATGGATTTGCAAAATTCAGACGGCGGCATACCAACCTTTTGCAAGGGGTGGAACAAACTTCCATTTGACAGAAGTTGCCCCGATATCTCAGCGCACGCGCACAAGGCCATGCGCCTTTGGGTAAATTCCTTTGAGGGAACTTTCAAACGAAGGCTCGAAAAGTCCATGCTTGGAATTGAACGCTATCTTAAAAAGAGTCAGGCTGCGGACGGTTCTTGGACTTCGCTTTGGTTTGGCGACCAAGATTGCCCGGGCGGAGTCGCTCCCGTCTTGGGTACAGCCATAGTCTTGGAGCACTTGGGCAAGTGGGGTAGCGAGCGCGACTTTTGCAGGAAGGCTGCCGGATTTCTAATCTCCTCTAGAAACGCAGACTTCGCTTGGGGCGGGGCAAGGGGCGTTAAGAGCAAACACATAATTACAGCCAGAGTAATTAGTGCGCTTTCAAACTACAAAAAATTTGCAGAAACTCTTGATTTGTCGGCGAATGCTTTGCTAAATTTTAAGGAATCCGAAAGTGAAGCCGTGGGGCTATATTTTGCAAAGCTTTGGTATTCGGAAAAACTCTACTCTTACATACACAGATTAAGCGCGTTTAAGTCTTTAAAAGATGCCGTCGAAAGATAAAGTTATAGAATTTGCCTTCACCTTGCTTGTCGCGGGGTTTTGTCTTGTTATGCTCGTTTGGTGGAGGGCTAGAGATATAGACTTGCCGGGGCCGGCGCTGGCGGGTCGCGACGGCGCGGGCAATAGGTCTGAAAAAATCCAAACTGTTAAAGTGGGGTCTGATTTTGAGAAATTTTCGGAGCTTACGGAGGCTGAAAAAGCGCAGAAATTTTCGGACTGGCCGCGCTTTAGAAATAGCGATTTTTCAAACTTGGCAGAGTTTGACGGCGAGCTTGATTTCAACTTAGAAAACTCAAAACTTCTATGGAAGCTAAAGCTCGGCGAAGGCTATGCCGCGGCGGTGGTCTGGCAAAATAGAGTCTATATCTTAGACTATGACGAAAAGCTTGAGGCCGATTCTCTGCGCGTATTTTCGCTTGCAGACGGCAGGGAATTGTGGCGGCGCTACTACAAGCTAAAGATAAGGCGAAACCACGGCAAGTCGCGCACAGTTGCGAGCGTTCAAAATGGTAAAGTGTTAACCTTCGGGCCTCTGGGGCATTTGATGTGCGCAGACGCCATAAGCGGAGATTTGCTCTGGGCTAAGGATTTGACCGCCGAATTTGGCGCGGAAATTCCGCAGTGGTACGCGGGGCAATGCCCGCTAATAGACGGCGATTGCGCGGTAATTGGCATCGGCGGCAAGGAGGTCTTGCTTGCGGGCTTTGACTTAAATACGGGAAAGATGCTCTGGAAAGTCGATAACAGCCTAAAGATAAAAATGTCGCACTCCTCCGTCATGAAAATGGAATTTTTTGGAAAGCCGCAGTACGTCTATTGCGGAATCGGCGGCATTG
Organism: uncultured Opitutales bacterium; assembly: GCA_900552245.1. Taxonomy (GTDB): domain Bacteria; phylum Verrucomicrobiota; class Verrucomicrobiia; order Opitutales; family Intestinicryptomonadaceae; genus Intestinicryptomonas. Next base: position 3,508 of record URYY01000113.1, read on the forward strand.
TCGGAATCTCGGCGGATAAGGCGGATGCGGGAACTTTGCTTTGGTCTTGCGATACTTGGAGACCGAATGTATTTGCTCCAAGCCCCGTTAAAATTTCGGATAGCCAAATATTTCTAACAGCGGGCTACGGTGCGGGTGGGGCTATTCTATCGCTTGCGCAAGACTCGGGTAAATTTAGCGCAAAGATATTAAAGAGTTGGAAGGCAAAGCAGGGCGCCGCCTGTGAGCAGCAAACACCCATAGTTTTTAAAAACCGCCTTCTTACAATTCTGCCTAAAGACGCCGGCGGCAACAATTCTCTGATGGCAGTTTGCGATATTCAAAGCGACTGTAAAATAATTTCGACAAGCCCGCGCGATACCAGATTCGGAATAGGCCCATACATGGCTGTAAACGATAAAATTTTAGTTTTGGACGATAACGGCATATTGACAGTCTTGGATATGGAGGGCGATAGCCTTAAAATTTCGAGCCGCAAGAAGGTCTTGCCCGGGGCGGACTCGTGGGGGCCCATGGCCTTTTCAAGCGGCTTATTGCTATTGCGAGACTCCACTGAGCTTGTGTGCCTTGATTTGAGAAAGCAAAAGAAATGAAAAAGTTAAGTTCGCTAGTTATTGCAATATTTGGCATAATCGTTCTCTCTGCCTTCGCGTCCTTTTTAATTCTAAAAAAGCCCATTGATCCGCGGGCATTCAAAGAGGCTGAGAAAGTCTTAAACTTTGAGGCGGAAGATTTTTATGCGCTCAAAAACGAGATATTTAAGAAATCTTCGCAAGAGCTTGTTTTTAGAGCGCCCGAGGATATAGAAATCGCGTCTTTTGCCTTTGAGGGCGACAGCGTGTATTTGAGCGACGCCTTTAAAAAGCGCGTCTATAAATTTTCAAAAAAAGGCGATATAATCTGGGAGAGCCGCGGCGAGAAGCGCTTTATTATTCCGAACCACAAGTTCCCCTTGAGCCTGTCGCCGGAGGGCGATTTGTGGGTGGCAAATACGGGCTTAAAGCGTCTGGAAAACCTAGACAAAAATACGGGCAAGTTTGTAGCCTCTTGGGAACCTGCTAAGGGCTTTGAATTTTTGGGCTGCTGCAACCCTATTGCCTTTGCCGCAGTGGGCGGAGGCAGGTTTGTGTGCATGGAAAAGGGAACAAAGAAAATTAAAATGTTCCTGCCATCGGGAGAGTCTAAGGTAATTGACGAGCTTTCCGCAAATTGGTCGAATTATGGCGTGAAGTTTGACGCTAAAACCTCGGAGCTTTTCTATTTCGACGGGGTCAAGAATGTGCGACTAAAATTGGAGGATTGAATTTATGGAATCGGACGAGCCAAAAGTGCTTAACAGAAGAAACGCGATAAAGATGATTGTGGTTGGCGCGCTAGGTCTTACGGGGGCGTCGGCTTGGAAGGCACAGGGCGAAAGTTTCTGGCAGATAGACCCGCAGAAGTGCCAAAAGTGCGGTAGGTGCGAGACCGAGTGTGTGCTGCCAGTGTCAGCCGTTAAGTGCGTACACCAATTTCAGTCTTGCGGCTACTGCGATTTTTGCAGCGGCTACTACCGCGAGGGCAGAATTGCGCTCGATACCGCCGCCGAGAATTTGCTCTGCCCGCGCGACGCCTTAAAGCGCAAGTTCATAGAGGAACCCTACTTTGAGTACACCGTTGACGAGGATTTGTGCACGGGTTGCGGCAAGTGCGTCAAGGGCTGCGCGGATTTCGGCAACGGCTCTCTCATAATGCAGGTCAAGCGCGACTTGTGCGTGAATTGCAACGACTGCGCAATAGCTCGCGTATGCCCCTCCGACGCCTTTGTGAAAGTTTCCTCGGACAACCCATATCTATTTAAGAAAGCCGTATTCTAATGTTTGAAATTTTTGCACAGGCGAGGTTTCCAAAGCCGGAATTTACATCGGGCTACGTTTATCCCGACATGGGGCTTGAGACTTGGTATTTCTCGCAGGACTATTTGAAGCTTGGCGTCTATGCGCTCTTAATAGTTGCGGCGGGCTTTGCGCTTTACAAGATGCGCTCAAAGAAGCTGCTTGCGCTTTTGAGCTTGCTATCGGTCTGCTTGCTTGGATTTTACTGGAAGGGCTGCCCGTGCCCGATAGGTCTTACACAAAATACGGCGGCCTTTTTATTTTACGAAAATGCGCACTATCCATTCGTGTACTTTGCGATATTTGCGCTGCCAATTATCGCGGCTCTATTTTTTGGAAGAATATTTTGCGGAGGGGTATGTCCGCTAGGGGCTTTGCAGGAGTTATTGTTTTTTAAGCGCGTTAAAGTGAATGCAACTTTGGATTTAACTTTGCGGCTATTGCCCTATTTTGTATTGGCAGTTGCGATAGTCTTTGCAAGTGTTGGCGGGACCTTCTTTGCCTGTGCCTACGATCCTTTTGTGCCGTTATTTAGGCGGGCGGGGACGCTTCCGCTTGCGGTATTTTGCGGGCTTATGCTAATCTTAAGCGTGTTTATTTCAAGACCCTACTGCAAGTATCTCTGTCCGTATTCCGTACTTTTAAAATTTGCGTCCTACTTAAGTTCGCGCAGGGTAAAAATTGCGCCGAAGCGCTGTGTGAACTGCAAACTTTGCGAGGGTTTGTGCCCGAACGATGCAATAGTAGTTCCTGAGACCGGAAAGATTTTTGAAACTCCAGATGTCGTAAAATCGAGAATCCAAAAGCTTTTAATCTTTTCGCCCTTCATTATTTTTGGCGGGGCTGTTGCGGGCTGGGCTTTCGGAATAGTAATTTCCGACTATTACCCAACTATGCTTCTATTGCGCGACGTTGAAAGGGGCGTGTCAAATGTAGATACGGACGCATTTTTAAGTTCTGGAGTTTCCATATCCGACTTGCGGGCGCTTGTGGAGCACACGCGCTGGAAGCTCTATGTGGGCTTTGCCATAGCGGGCGGGGCACTTGCGGGGCTTTCGCTTATCGAAATTTTAAGGCTTTCGCGGCGCAGGCAAAATAGGGAGTTTGAAGTTGATATGGGCAAGTGCCTCTGTTGCGGCAGATGCTACGAGGCCTGCCCCGACGAAGTCTTGAGAAAGAAAGGAATTTCAAAATGAAAAAATCGCTCTTAGTGCTTTGCCTTAGGCGCTTAATCGCAGTTTTTGCAGTTTTTGCCGCGGTGATTTCCGCGCTTATGATTTCAGACTACATAAACGCAAAGCGGCTCATAAAGGACGTTGATTCCACTCTGCTTGAGATGCGCGACTCCATAACAAAAAGCCCGAACGACGAGAGTTTGAAGTCGGATTTCGTTCGGCTTGAACTCCTTTACAGGCGCGCAGTTTTTGCGGATGCGGACACTCGCAAAGTAGGGCTTTCGCTGCTATTTTTTTCGCTCTTTGCAGTGGCTGTTTCAAGTGCTGTTTTAATACAAAAGAGAGAGCCCAAATTGGAGCCTCCGAACGCAAATTCG
>URYY01000114.1 GCA_900552245.1 uncultured Opitutales bacterium
CAAGGGGCGCATCTAACCCTGCCGATATGTCGTCGGAAACTAAAATTGTCTCAACTTTAATCCCTTCCTTTGCCGCCATTTTTAGAGCCATCTTTGAGCTCATGACATCTCCCGCATGGTTTAGCACAACTAGCAGGATACCGGCATCGCGCTTGTATTTTTTTAACGCACTTAAAAGCGTCACTGCATTTGGAGCTGCAAAGATATCTCCCACTACGCTTGCATCCAGCATTCCCTCTCCGACAAATCCGCTCAAGGCGGGCTCGTGGCCGGAACCTCCCAATGTTATTAGCGCCACCTTGTCTTGCGGCTTTGCTACGGCTCGCTCAACTATGTTTTTGCCTTCGTACTTTATCTTAGTCGGGTAGGCCAGAGCCAAACCTTCCAATACTTCCTGGGTTATGTTGTCGGGATTATTTATAAATTTCTTCATGTGGCGAGTACTTATTGTGTGAATCTGAAGTTTTAATAATAAACTCGCGTTTTATATTTGCAAACAAAGCCAATTTGTCAAGCAGTTAAAAAAAAATTGTGAAATTCAGAAAGGCGAATTCCACTTTTCGAAACGCTCTTAGCTTGGCTTTGCTATTGAAATATGTCCCAGGCTATTGCCGATTGGTAGAAAAACCACACTAAAAAAAGAGCCAAAATTAAAAGTAGTATCTTCCTGACAGCCTTAGCGGTTTCTCCCGGTATGTCGTAGCGGTCAAAGCGCGTCTCGCCAAGACCCTTGCGCCTCTTGAGTGGATCCACCTTCTCGGCCGGTATTATGTCTTTTTTTACGACTATGGTTTTTCTACCAAACATTTACTCAAAGGGATATTTCATCTATTTTTTTCATCTCTTCAGCCGACAAATCCGGAGTTTCAACGGCCTTTGCACAGTCCTTAATCTGCTCAGGCTTGCTTGCCCCTATCAGAACACTCGCAACCTTTCTTCTTTGCAAAAGCCACTTTAAAGCCATTTGGGCAAGGCTTTCGCCGCGCGACTTTGCCAATTCGTTTAGCGCTGCAACCTTGGGTAGAAGAGGCGCAATTATATCCTTATTTATCCACTTGTTGTCCGGCTCTATCGCTATTCTGGAATCTTTTGGAATGGCCTTTAGATACTTGTCGCTCAAAAGCCCCTGGTCGAGTGGAGAGTAGCAAACTAGGCTCAAGTTCTCCGAATCTTGCGCACCGCTAGTTTCGGGGCGGCGGTCAAAAATGTTGTACCTAACTTGGTTTACTATGAGGGGAACGTTTCGCGACTTTGCAATCTCATAGGCTCTGTCGGCATCCTTGCCGGAGTAGTTTGAGACGGCAAGATACATGACTTTCCCCTGCTTTACGGCGTCGCACAAAGCGTTAATTGTCTCTTCAAGCGGGGTATCGGGGTCAAAGCGGTGTGAGTAGAATATATCGAAGTAGTCCAAGCCCGTCTTCCTCAAGCTCCTATCCAAACTTGCAATTACGCTCTTTTTAGAGCCCCATTCGCCATAGGGCCCGGGAATATCTCTGTAACCCGCTTTTGATGTAATCAATATTTCGTCGCGGTAGTTCTTAAAATCTTTTCTAAAAATTTCTCCGGCTACAAATTCCGCCTCGGAATTGCAGTAGTTATTTGCCATATCAAAGGTGGTTATCCCGCAGTCAAAAGCGGTAAATAGCATATTTTGGCAGTTCCTAAAATCGGCATTTCTTCCGAAGTTATACCACATTCCAAGCTGTATGGCAGAGAGTTTCAAACCGCTTGAACCGGCGTAGTTGTAGCGCATTTTATCGTAGCGAGCTTGTGATGCAAAAAATTCCATAGTAGGCGCAATATATTGAAAATTGCTCATACTTTGCAACAATTTTTGAATCTAATGCGCATATCCTTTGAAGAGCTTGTGGAATTTTTAGTTCTTTACATAATTTGAACCTTGTCTTAAAAGTGTGTAATAGTTGAATTTAAATTTTTATGTTTATGAGAAGTTTTATAGCAATCATCTCGCTTTTTGTCGCGTCTGCGGCATTTGCTCAAGATTTTGAATTAAAGATTTGGGACGGCGTTAAAATGCCCCAGAAAGCCACGGCTTCTGCCGAAAAAAAAGGCGGTCAGTATGGCGCGGATAACGAGAGCTTTCAGGCGGTCGCAGAGCCTACTATAAGGGCTTATAAAGCCGCTTCCGACAAGCCTACGGCGGCTATCTTAATCTGCCCCGGCGGCGGATACATGCACTTAGCTTACGGCAAGGAGGGCACAAAGATAGCTAAATTTTTGCAGGAGGCTGGCGTAACGTGCTTTGTCTTAAAATATAGAATCCCTGGCAGCCGCGATTCCGCCTTCGCCGACGCACAGCGCGCAATTCGCCTAATCAGAAAGAACGCTAAAGAGTGGAATGTGGACCCGAATCGAATCGGCATAATGGGATTCTCAGCCGGCGCTCACCTTTCGGCAAGAACTTCTACAAACTACGATACCGACGCCTACGAGCCCATAGACGGGGCTGACAAACTCTCGGCAAAGCCAAACTTTACGGTTTTAATTTATCCGGCTTATCTTGCGGATAAAAAGACCTTGGAGCTTTCGAAGGAAATAAGGGTAAATAAGGATACTCCTCCGGCCTTTATCGTTCAGACACTCGATGACGACGCCTACGAGGCGAGCTCTGTCGGATACTTTTTGGCTATGAGGCGCGAGGGTTTGAAGGTTGATTTCCACATGTTCGGAAAGGGCGGGCACGGATACGGTTTGAATCTCAAAAATGAGCCCGTCGCGGACTGGGGAAAACTCCTTAAAAGGTGGCTTGAGTTTAACGGATTTGCAAAGTAAATATGACTAAGTTTGTAGCTGCCTGCGCGGTAGTTGTCATACTTCTGGCGGCGGGTTTCATGTTTTTTGGAATAGAGCAGGCTTCATCTACAAAGCCTGCGGCGCCGCTTGGGCACATGGCAAAGCTAATTCCGATGGAGGCGGGAAAGTGGAAGGGCGAGGACGTGCCTCTGGGGCAGACCGAGGAAGTTGTAAGAGCTGCCGAAAGTCTGCTTCTTGTCACGGAGTTTTTATCTAGAAACTACAAGACAAGCGACGGGCGCGACTTTACTTTGTACATATCCTACTGGGCGGCTGGAAAGGAGCCTGTAATAAGAGCCTCTCGCCACGTTCCCGACAACTGTTGGGTCGGCAACGGTTGGAAGCTCGATAAAGATAAAAAGCGCGACGGAATCGTCTACAAGGTGGGCGATAAAAATTTAAAACCGGGCTATTATAGGGAGTTTGACTTCACCCAGTCCGACGGCCTGAGCGTGCATAGAAACGTGTTTTATTGGTATATTGTTGACGGAAAACCCTATCACTACGGCAGCGGTGACACTGCAATACCAGGGCCTGCGCAGTACATTAGAAATTTGATGAACCAATGTTTTGAGGGGATTCCCGAGCAGTATTTTATAAGGCTTGATACCGGAGGAAGTATAGAAGAGCTTTTAAAAGACCCTGATGTTCAGCCAATATTAAAGGGCTTGGGCGAGCTTACACTCTTTGAGGCTAAGGGCGAAAACAAAGAAAAATAAGATGTTTGAAAATCTGAAGAAATACCAATTTTTTAGACTTCCAAAACTTGCGCTTTTGTTGGCATTTTGCGCGCTTGCCATGGGAGTTATAGTCGTTCAACCGCTCTCGCAAACTTGGGCGTCTAGGCAGGATTACTCATTCGGGTACTTGATGCCTATTTTTGCGATATATATTTTGTACGATAGATGGGGCAAGATTTTTGGATACTTTCAAACGCCCTCGCCGCAGGGAGTTGTTTACGGATTTAAGGAGAAACTCGCGACAGCCTTCTTTGGGCTTATGTTTGTCTGCGCGGTTTTGGTGTTTTTAATGGGCACCTTTTTCTACGCCATGACGGGCAACTTTGGGGCGCCCGCATTTATAATGACGTTCGGCTTTTCATTCGCGGTTTTTTCAATGGCCTTTTTCGCAAGCCAGCGTGACGCATTTGGGAACCTAAAGCCAATGAAGGCGCGCTTGGCCTTTACGATGCTATTTTTGTTTTCATCTTTTGCCTGGTTAATTTCGGCGCCTATGTTTTCAATAATGGAAAAGAAGACGAGCCTGTTTTTGCTTTCGCATGTGGCTAATTTTGTCTATCACATAATGGACGTGTTGGGTTATGTCGTAACTCTGAAGGGCAATGTTTTGGAATTTCCCAAAGGGCCGGTTGGGGTTGCAGACGCATGTTCAGGAATTAGAAGTTTGACTGCCTGCCTATTTGCAGGAACATTTCTAGCCGCCGTATTTTTGGACAAGTTTTGGAAGAAGGTCTTGATGGTTTTGCTCTCCATGTTTTTTGCCTTTTTTAACAATTTGCTGAGGGCTCTTTTCCTGTCCTTTTACGCCTACGAGCACGGTTCTGAGTCTATAAGCGGGACTGTACATGACCTCGCCGGATATTTTGTTATGGGTATGACTATCGTGTGTCTTTTGCTGCTTCTTCCCCTATTTCAATTAAGCGCAGTTCCGAAGGAATTTAGGGAGGAAAACTTGGCGGCTGAGAATGCAGCTAGCGATGATAAAAATGAGCAGGGTTAGGGCGATTGTCTCTATCGCCTGCCGGATTATTCGGATTTTAAAAATCTTATCGCGAGCTTTGCTTAGTTGATTTTCATAAACTACTTGTTGGGAGCGAAGGCTATTTGCCGCTAAACTTTTGCTGCGTGTGGACTGCATTTGGTATCTAAATTCGACTTTAAATTTGGAAGCTAAGCTTTCTTCTCAAACTAAAAAAGCGCGCTTCCATTACTATGGCTCTGATATTTTACATGGACCTTAATTTATTGAATTTACCTTCCAAGGGCTTATGTTTGTGCCGTATTTTCCCAAGCTATTTGAGCGTTAAATAGGTTAGTCTCTCAATTCTCTTCTAAGGCTAAGAAAAAACGCCTTAATTCTCCTGTGGCTTGCGGTGCGCTTAAGAGCTTTCAGCTTGTCTTTAGATAGGCTTTCCCAATTAAAAATCGCAATAGCTGCCGGTTTTTTTAGCATTAGCGAATAGTGGCAGGTCTGCCCGACGGCTTCGTGCCATTTCGCGGCACAGTCAACTTCAATGGCAAAATCCTCCGTTAAAATGTCGCAGCGCCCGCCAGTGCATGCGACTTCCGCCTTTGCGCTGTGGCCCTTATGTTGCAAAAATGCCATAAAGGCCTTGCTCCAGTTAGCCTCCTTAAAATCTCCGCAAAAATCTGCCTCGTCGAGTTCTACATATTCGACTTTTGCAAATAGGCAGGTAAATGCAAAAATTAAAATTCCGATAAATGAAAATAATTTCATATTTTTTATTTTAAAATAATATCGGAATGCACATCTTAAAATTAAGGCATTCTATGCAAAAAAAAGACTTAAGTCATGAAATCCTTAAGTCTTTGTAAAATCGATTTTTTTCTGCCCGCCTAGCGCTTCATTGCGCTAGCCAACTCCGCAACGAACTTTTGCGCTTCGTCAAGTGCCGAGCTTTCGCCTTTTTGGATTAGAGTATCGTGCACTAAATCTACAAATCTGCTCCCGACAATTACGGCATCGGCGCTTTGCGCTGCGCTGTGAGCGCTATCAAAATTTGAAATTCCAAATCCCGCGCCAACGGGCAGGGCGGATACTTTTTTTACTTCGTCAATTCGCGCAGCAAATTCCTTTGGCAGATTTTTTCTTGCACCCGTAACGCCGGTTACAGTCACGTAATACAAAAATCCGGAGCCGGTCTCAGAAATTTTTTTGATTCTCTCAAGCGGGCTTGTAGGGGCTGCAAGTGGCACAAAATCTATTCCGTACTTTTTTAAAGTGGGAATAACTTCCTGCATTTCTTCAAGCGGCAAATCCGCAATGAGCCACGCTTCTATTCCAAGCTCCTTGCACCTCTTTGCGAGCGCTTCAACCCCGTATTGGAAGAATACGTTGTAGTAGCCGAAGAGCACAAAGGGAGTCTTTACACCTCTTGCTCTAAGCCTGCCTGCCATCTCCACTATGTCGGAAATCGTGGTGCCAGACTTTAGCGCGCGGACGCTCGCAGCCTGAATAGACTTGCCGTCCGCCATGGGGTCGGAGAATGGAACGCCCAGCTCTATTATATCGACTCCGCTTTTTGAGATGCGCTCAATAAGCTTTTCGGTAAAAGCTATGTTTGGGTCGCCGCAGCTTAGAAAGATTGTCAGCGCCGCTCGGTTTTGAGTTTTTAAATTTTTAAAAGTTTCCGAAATCATAATTTTACTTTCTCTGATTTAGATAGTTTTGCACAGAATCCATATCTTTGTCGCCGCGCCCCGAGAGGCATACGACTATGTTTTGCTCATTCGTGTATTTCTTTGCATTTTTAATTGCCTGAGCCACAGCATGTGAGGATTCAAGCGCGGGGATAATTCCCTCAAGCCTGCATAAAATCTGGAAGGCCTCAATTGCCTCGTCGTCGTTTATAACTTCGTAAGTCGCGCGCTTAGTGTCGCGCAAATAGGCGTGTTCGGGGCCAACTCCAGGGTAGTCTAACCCTGCTGATACGGAGTGCGTATTTAAAATTTGACCGAATTTATCCTGCAATAGATAAGTCTTATTGCCGTGCAAAACGCCCACGGAGCCCGCATTTAGGCTAGCCGCGTGAAGCCCTGTGGAAATTCCGCTTCCGCCGGCTTCAACTCCGGTAATTTTTACGCTACTTTCGTCTATGAAGGCGCTAAATAGACCTATGGAGTTGCTGCCTCCGCCTACGCAGGCAATGACTTCGTCGGGCAACTTTCCGAAAGCTTCAAAGGATTGCTTTTTAGCCTCGCTTCCTATTACCGACTGAAACTTCTTTACCATTTCTGGGTAGGGGTGGGGGCCGGCGGCGGTTCCGATTACGTAGAAAGTGTCGTTTACTGTCGCAACCCAGTCGCGCAGAGCCTCGTTCATTGCGTCTTTTAAAGTGGCG
>URYY01000115.1 GCA_900552245.1 uncultured Opitutales bacterium
CTATTTGAGGCAAATTGGCGCTCTTTGGCACAGATAAGCATATCTGCTTAATTCAAAAGACTGTTTATACATTATATATTTTTTTACACATCCCCTGTTGTTTGCGAGCAATAGGGGGATAGCATTTATATAAAGACCGGCTTATTTTCAATTCGTTAAATTTTGTCCTCTATATGCATCTTGCATGGAGATAAAAGATATTCGGTTGATGCAAGATACACTTTTTAGCGACTCAGAAGAGATTTTGACGCGCGTTCCTATGCTGAATATCATGATTAGAAATATACATCATGAAAACTACACGCGCGTATTACGGATTTTCAAGCGGGCAGCTGTGAGAAAATCAACGCGTTCAATCTTAAAAGCGTCGCAGATTACCAGAGACGGAAAATCCACCTCAAAAGTAGTCCGTTCGTTGAAGCGACCCCAAACTTCACGCCATACAGCGATTCAAAAATTGAAAGGAACTCGCGTATGCCAAGGGTAGGCCAAGTATCAAAAGTTCTTCTTCAAAACGAAAGGAAAGATATAGAAATAAGCAGGAAGCTTGTGGCTCTTGGTTATGCCCGTTTTTCCGATTCAAAAAAGGTTGGAGGTTTCTTTACAAGCGCGGAGGCCCAAGAGGCGATAATCCGCGAATATGCAAAAAACAATCCCCAAATACACTTAGAGAAGGTATATGCCGATCCCGGAAAATCGGGGAAGGACACCAATAGGCCGGGATATCAAAAGATGTGCCAACGGATAGCGCAAGGCGGCATTGACATAGTGATAGCCTACAAACTTGACAGAATGGGGCGCAACGACGACGACCTGCATTCACTCTTTCGCCTTCTTAGCGACTATAATATATCTCTTATATATACAAACGGGCCTAATTTTGACCAAACTCCGGACGGCGAATATATGAAACGCATAAGCGTTGCTAATGCGGTTTTTGAGAGGGAACTTGCCTCGCGAAGGGTTGCGGATAAGTATATAGAGGCATTAAAGCGGGGCATAATGAGCGGCGCAAGGCGTCCTTTGGGGTATATTTCCGGAAATACTCCCGGAAGCGCTGTTATTGACAAAAACGCTTCGTTAATTGTACAGAGGATCTTTGCACTGTGTTTGGAGGGTAAGCACCCGAGCGAAATCGCAATACTCGCAAATCGCGAATTTGGGGGAATCCCTGTGCGGAAATTTAAAAATGGGAAATGCGATTCTGGAGGAAAATTTACAGAAAATAAAATTAGGTCCATAATACTAAATCCCTTTTATGCCGGTTATGTATATGCGACAATAAGCGGATATGGCACAATTGATGTTAAGTACAAACTTTATGATGGTATCCACAAATCCATAATATCAAAAAATGAATGGCAAAATGCGGTTTATCTGCTCAAATCAAACAGAAGGGAGAAAAATGCCTATCCCTCAATAAGGAAAGCGGATGCTTTTATTTTAAAAAAATATCTAAGATGCGAGTGCGGAGCGCATATGACGGTGGCGTCGTCTGGAAAAAAGACCCGAAAAGGTGAAATCTATCGTTATTACGCCTGTACCCGAAAGAAGCATTTGCGAGGGGGCTGCGACTGTAAAACCCATATTCCGTTAAATATAATAGAGCCTATCGTTTTTGCGAGCATTGGGTATTTTTTAAAGGATGACGCTAAAGGCGTGGGCCTTGAAGATGATAAATCGGAATATATAAATCAGACGCGCTCAAAATTAGAGATTTTAAAGAAAGAGTTTAAAAAACTTGATGCAAACCTAAATACCCAGCTTGGGCTTTTGGCGAATTTTGACGCGAATCAAGCTGTGAAAGAGAATATTGAAGGCAAAATTAGAAAACTTGGCAATGAGCTGGAAGAAAATAAGGTAAAACGCATTAAGTTTGAAGAGGATCTAAAATTGATGTCTCTCGGAAAGAACATTTCCGATGCCAAAATAAACAGCGCATTTGAAGATCTTTATGAATTACAAGCAAATCTTAGCGAAGAAGATAAGAGGGAAATATTGTCGCTTTGCGTTGAAAAGATTGTATTAAAATGCCTGACGAAAAAGGGGAGGTTCAAGAGGCAGATGTGCATAAAAATATTTTCACGCGAAGAGTTTCGCGAAAAGATACCTTCATACGATATAATCTTCAATCTCAACACGCACACCAGCGCGCCCGACTGGGAAATAACAAGCCCGTTTAAAATTTCCACCGGGCTAAAAAAATGTTCTAATTGCCAACAGCAAAAGCACCATTGGATTCGGGGTGTTATGCGCAACAAAATAAACTTTGAATCTTCCGGTCTTTCAATGCGGAAATATTGCGCGAAAAACAAAATCCCATTTTCAATGTTTCAAAGGCGTCTTCTTTTATTAAAAAGTTTGTCAGATGATGTATTGGAATATTTGAATAATATGAAATTGAAGGAAGAAACTTCGCTATGCTCTTTCAGAAGTTTATACGAGCTTTCCAGTTTGCCAAAGGTTCTGCAACTCCAACGATTGAAAGACAAAATAAACTATAACTAATATTTATTAAAGTATAAAACAATAAAAAATGCGTTTAACGCCATAATGTAAAAGATGTGGTTTTTTAGAGCGGAATAGGGCAATTTTTGGGAGGGACTCAAGGCGATAACACGAACCGGCGTTAAACAAGTTTTACATTCAAATAATTTATCGCCTTTAAAATGCAAAAAAGCGAACCGTTCTGTTTAACGCGGTTCGCCTCTTCGCCAAATGGTGGGGATATTCGGACTCGAACCGAAGACCCCCTGTGTGTGATACAGATGCTCTAACCAACTGAGCTATATCCCCTCTTTGACTCTTATGCTCCGCAAATTTATTCTTAATTCACGGCACAAATTTATTTCAAATCACGGAGAGGATGAGATTCGAACTCACGGTAGGGGTATTAGCCCCTACACCGGTTTAGCAAACCAGCGCAATCGACCACTCTGCCACCTCTCCGTTTTGCCCCTATTTCCGAAAATTGGAAAGGGAGCAAGCATATCAACGTGTGATATGTTAAAGTCGTAAATTAAAGACTATTTGCAAAATTTAAGCAAGAAAAATATTCTCAAAACTTAAAATTTCAAATAACTTTCTTTATTGCAAATTGTTATGTGTTCTATTTTCAAAGGCCCTGCTCGAACTTTCAAACAAGCCCCCTACCCTGGCTCTCGCAAGCCAAAGTTGCTCGTACTGGCTCTTCATAACTTTAAGGCCCTTTCGCAAATCCAAGCCCTTTACTTCAGGGTCATTGTTAGCCCTTACAACAGCCCACTTTATTAAGTCGGCAGCAAGCGCCAATTCCCCAAGGCAAACCTGGGCGTCCGGACAGTGCGGCTTGGCCTTTGATAGGTATTCCAAAGCCTTATTTGCACCTTTAAACATCTTGTCAAAGTGCACTGCTGCCCCCTCTTGCATTAGCGACCTAACTCCGTCGGCTGATGCAAAAAATAGCTTGTTGTAAAGCGAGTGAAGCTTCTCTGAGGGATCGCATTTCCCAAGCTCGCTAATCGCCTTAGACATGTAGCCCTCGGGATCTTGGAATATAAATTTATCGCAAGCAGTGCAGACATCGCCCTCGTCAAAGTCGCCACTCCAAGCAGACTGGGCAAACGCGACAACTGCAGGCCACATCGCGCACCACGCCTGGCGGTTGCCGTTGTCACCCCAATTGGTCAGTATCACCCCCTCTGCACCGTATTTTTCGGCGCAGTCGCAAACGATTTTCGCGTTTTTATAGGCTGCCGTTAACCTTATTGCAAAACTGTTCCAAGTATTGGTTCCGCCCGCTATTATAAACTTGCGCCCAATCTTATGCAGAGTCTCAGCCTCTTCCTCTATGGGGCTATCGGGGTAATATCCCCAAAGCACCGCTACGACGTCATCGGGAAGTTCCTTCGCAAGTTCAGGCTCCTCTATAATTACGTCGGCCCAAAAATGCATGTGCTTTCCCCTGGCCTTGCAAAGCTCTGCAAGCTTCTTTAGGTAGTCTATATACACGCGGTACTTCCCCACCCTATCGCACAATTCCTTAGAGCGGCCCATGCCCAACTCCCAAGGCTCATCGCAGCCGACGTTGAAGTTTTCGGACGTAAAGTTGGGCAGCAAATCGTCGTAGAGCGATGCTATAAAATCTAGCGAAGCTTTGTCGGGATAAAGTGTCGTAGGATAGGGCCTTAAATTGCCGAGAGTGTCGATAAACGGCGCCTTGCTCTCCGCCAGATGTTGGTATTCCGGATAGCGCAGCCACCTGTCCATATGCCCCAAGCTATTCATATTCGGAACAAGCTCTATACCGGCGCGCTTGCACAGTGCATCGAGTATCCTGTACTGCTGTGGAGTCATAGGGCTTGCATCGCCCCAGACAAGCTCGTGGTTTTTAAATGCAAACGTGTGCTCTGTGTAAAGCTCCAACCTGTTGTACTTAAAGAGCGCCAACATATCGACAAGATATGCCAAGGTCTGCATTGTGGGCACTTTGCAGCGGCTTATATCCAACATAAAGCCCCTTACTTTTAAGCGGGGCTCGTCAAATATCTTTACGCACGGCACACCCTCTTGCGTACCATTTGCGATTACCTGCCTCAGAGTCTGAAAAGCAATCTTTGCTCCCTTTGGAGAATTTGCCGAAATTTTAATGTCGCTTTGCGAGACTTCCAAGCGGTAGGCCTCGTCCTTTAGCTCCGTGCAACTTAAGTCCAACTTTAGTATGGACCCCTGCGGAAGCCCCTCGGGTGATATCGTAATGTCACCCTGCTTAAGTTTGAGATAGGCGCCCTCCAAAAGCTCCACTTGCTTTGGCTTAGGATAAAGAAACATCTTCTCCTCCAATTAGAATGTGTGCACAAACAAACCCGATCTCAATTTCGGCTCAAACCAAGTGCTCTTTGGAGGCATTATCTGACCGGCGTCGGCTATGTCCATAAGCTGCTTTACGGTCGTAGGATACATCGAAAAGGCAACCTTAAATTCTCCGCTATCTACAAGCCTTTCGAGCTCCTTTACGCCCTTTATTCCGCCAACAAAGTCTATGCGCTCGTCCGTGCGCGGATCGCCAATCTTAAGCAATGGCGCAAGCACTCTATTTTGGAGCAAAGATACGTCTAAAGACTCAACGGCATCTAGATTTTCCGTATTGCCAAATTTGAGTGTGTACCACTTGCCGCCCAAATACATGCAAACTTGCTTTGACTCCGTCGGCTCTTTTTGTCCGCTTTCACTAACTTGGCAAACCTTCTTTAGCTCATCCAAAAATTGGCTTTCGCTCATTGATGCCAAATCTTTTACAACCCTATTGTATGGAAGTATCTTAAGTTGCCCGGCAGGAAATACAACCGACAAAAACCAATTGTAGTCTTCGTCTCCCGTGTGGTTTTTATTTTCAGCAGCCAAAGCCCTGGCGCAGCGCGCGTTGCTTGCGCTTCTATGGTGGCCGTCGGCAACATAGGCGCAAGGTATATCCTTAAATATTTCCACTATGTGCGCAAGTTTCTGAGGATCCGAAATCTTCCAGACAGTATGCCTTATTCCATCGTCTGCAACAAAGTCGAACATCGCATCGCTGTCTTTTTTATCCTCTATTATCTTGTCTAGTTCCGTTCCGTCTTTAACTGTTAAAAATACAGGGCCCGTATTCACGCGCAGGCGCTTTGTTAGCCTATAGCGGTCGTTTTCCTTGGCCTCTCTGGTCTTTTCGTGCTTCTTAATTACGTCGCTATCGTAATCCTGTGCGCTGAAAGTTGCCACTAGCCCCGTTTGCGAGTGATCGCCCATTTGCTGGCGATACAAATACATGGCGTTTTCGCCTTCTCTTACTAGGTAGTCGCCGTCAACTAGCTTCTTAAAATTCTCGTAGGCGTGCTCATAGACGGCGTCCGAGTATGGATCGGTTCCTTCAGGCAGTTCAAGCTCGCTTCTCACTACGCGCATGAAGCTCAGAGGCTTTCCTGCCGCCTGCTCGCAAGCCTGTTTAAAATCAACGACATCGTAAGGCAGACTCGCGATATCCTTTGCAAAGCCCTCTTTGGGCCTCAACCCCTTGAATGATCTAATTTTCATAAAGCAAAATAAAAATATTTTTAACGCCCGGAAAGATTCGGGCTTATCGGTTTAGTAGGGATTTTTTTTAAATATCTGTCAAGTTTTTTAACTAACTTTGACTTTTCTCAAATCCGGACTTTTGAGCTTCTTGTAAGCCGCAAAAAATATTTCATACACAACTAGAAAACTATGCTTGAAAAAAACTAAAAAAAATACGATGTTTAATCTATGAAAAAGTTTAAATCAAGAAAGGCGGGTTGCCTCTTTTCAATAATTAAAATCTTACTTGTAATAGTAGTTCTGGGTTTTCTGGGGCTCTACTTCTTTAGCGGCAAAATTATAAATACCGCAATCTCTACTACCGGGAAACTTGCCGGCGTTGATATGAATGGCAGCGCAAGCATATCTTGGAAGAGCTTGGAATTTTCAATAGACGATTTTTATATTGCCAATCCTGAAGGTTTCTCAAAGGCAAATGCAATCTCATTTAAACAGGCCTACTTTAAGCCTACACTTTCCTTTGGCGCCATAGATGGTTCAGCTCCTCTTGTCATAGATGAAATACGCATCGTGGGCGTATCGCTTCTGCTAGAGAAAAACGGCCTTTTGTCGCCCTCAAACCTAAGCGAGATAAAAGATAAATTTGCAGCTTTGGCTCCGGAATCCGAGGGCGCACCACAGCAGGAGAAAAAAGAGGAAATCCCCGTTGACAATCCCTCTGAAACAGGTATAATAAATTTGTTCGACAAACGCATTGA
>URYY01000116.1 GCA_900552245.1 uncultured Opitutales bacterium
GGCGGATTTAATCCAATAGATCCGCTCCCCCCTATATTTGAATACGCAAGGCAATTAAATTTGGGAGATTACCGCCCGAGTTTCTCTACATTTAAAAGGATTTTTAACAATGAGTAAAGATATAGTTTGCGCCCAAAATCCGGACGAAATATTCGACATAGTTGACGAAAACGACAATGTGGTATCCTCCGGCAAGAGAAGCTACATTCATAAAAACAAGCTGCTTCACAGAGCGGTTCACGCAATATTTTTCGATAAAAAAGGAAGAATTTTGCTGCAAAAGCGCTCCGCCCTGAAAGACAGCTACCCCCTGTGCTACACAACTTCTTGCTCGGGGCACGTCGATAGCGGCGAAAGCTACGAGCAGGCTCTACTGCGCGAAACTTTTGAGGAGCTCGGCGTAAAACTAAAGCTAAGCGACTTTAAAAAGATAGCAAAGCTGGGGGCTTGCGCAGAAACCGGCTTTGAGTTTATAGAGCTATTTACGACAGTTTACGAGGGCGAATTTAACGTGGCTAAAGATGAAGTTGACAGCGTTGAGTGGATGGCGCCTGAAGACTTTGAAGAACTTATTAAAAGCAATCCGCAAAAAGTGACGCCCTCCTTTGTGAAAGTTTACTATTGCGCCAAAGAAAATTCCGAAGGCGCAAAATAATTGTTGTAAAACCGGGTAAAACAGTTTTTTTTCAATGCACATTAAAATTTTATGAATATTGAGAATATCTCTGGAGTTTGGACGGCGCTAGTTACCCCCATGAATGAGGACGGCTCCGTCGATTACAAGTCGCTTGAAGCTCTCGTTGAGCAACAGATTGCGGGAGGCGTTGACGGAATAGTTGCAGTCGGAACTACGGGCGAGTCGCCCACGCTAACTCCGCGCGAGCACATAGATGTTATAGCAAAAATTCACAAATTTGCAGCCGGCAGAATTCCGATTCTAGCAGGGACCGGCTCAAATTCAACCGCCGAGACTGTAGATATGACGAGGGAGTGCGACGAGCTCGGCCTCGACGGCTTTTTGATTGTTGCGCCCTACTACAATAAGCCGACGCAAGAGGGAGTTTTTCTGCACTTTTCGGAAGTTGCAAAGATTACGGAAAAGCCCATAGTTTTATACTCTATTCCCGGGCGTTGCGGAATTGCGATAGAAAACGATACAGCCCTTCGCCTGCGCGAGGCCTACCCGAATTTTATAGCTATAAAAGAAGCCGGCGGCAAAGTTGAAAAGGTCGCGGACATGTATGCCCGCGCAAACGGCAAAATGAATATTTTAAGCGGCGACGACGGCCTTACTTTGGACTTTATGAAGGCCGGCGCAAGCGGAGTTGTGAGCGTTGCCTCAAACATAATACCGGAAGCCATGGTGGAAATGGTTAAGACGGCTCGCGACGGCAAGTGGCAAGAAGCCCAGGCTATGAACGAAAAGTTCCACGCGTTATTTAAGAATCTATTTATAGAGCCAAATCCGGTTCCGGCAAAATTTGCCCTCGCAAAAGCAGGTTTTATAGCAAACTCAAAAGTAAGGCTGCCGCTTTGCGAAATGACAAAGCAACACAAGCAGATTTTAATGCAGGATTTGCAAGATTTAAACATCATATAGCATATGACTAAGATTTTATTAAACGGATTTAAGGGTCGAATGGGTCAAGCCATAGCTTCCGCCGCTAAGGAGGCCGGCTGCGAAGTAGTCTGCGCTTGCGACATGGGCGACAATCCTGAAAGCGGGATAGCTACTTGCGATGTCGTTGTAGACTTTTCCTTCCGCGAGGCGACGGCTCCGCTAGCCAAGCTTTGTGCAAAGTACAAAAAGCCCCTTGTAATAGGAACCACGGGGCACTCGCAAGAACAGCGCGAAGAAATTTTAGCCTGCGCTAAAGAAATTCCCATAGTTTGGGCGGGCAACTACTCAATCGGTGTAAACTTGCTAAACTACCTCACAAAGATTGCGGCTAGAGTTTTGCCGGAAAGCTACGATATTGAGATAGTTGAAATGCACCACCGCTTCAAGAAAGACGCGCCTAGCGGAACGGCGGAAAAGTTGCTAAACATAGTAAAGGAAGCCAGAAGCTTGCAAGATAGCGAAGTTATCTACGGCAGGCATGGGCTAGTAGGCGAGCGCCCCGCAAGGCAAGTTGGCGTGCATGCTCTCAGGGGTGGAAGCGTAGTTGGCGACCACACTGTAATATTTGCTGCAGACGGAGAGCGCTTGGAGCTTACGCACAAGGCTTCAGACAGGAAGATTTTTGCGCTCGGTGCCTTGAGGGCCGCCAATTGGCTCAAGGGCAAGGCTGCCGGACTCTACGGAATGGAAGATGTCTTGGAGCTTAAGTGAGACTCTAAGTTTTTATTTTAAGCCCGCCCATAGCTTTTTGCTTGAGGCGGGATTTTTTTTTAATAGGCTTACCTGTTTATGATAGTGGCAATCAGAGGTAAACTTGCAAAATCAACACCGCTTAGCGCAATCTTGGACGTAAACGGGATATACTACGAGGTTAACATACCCGTGACAACAGCTGAGCGCCTTCCTGCAATAGGCGCCGAAACCTTCCTGCATACGCTTGCAATATACCGCGAGGATTCGCAAAGTTTGTACGGTTTTGCCAGCGCAAGCGACAGAGATTTCTTCAAGCTTTTAATTGAAAAGGTGTCGGGCATAGGTCCAAAAATTGCGCTTAACATATTAAGCAGAATGTCGGTTGAGACGCTGAAGGCCGCGATAGATTCCGGAGATGTGAGCCTGCTTTCAAAGTGCCCTGGAATAGGCAAAAAGACGGCAGAAAGGCTGATAGTAGAGCTTCGCGGAGCTTTCGCAAAAATCGCAGGGGCTTTTCAATCAGAAGCGTCGCTTTCCCAATCCGGGGCTCAGAGTGCGGCTTCAGATGCAGTTGCAGCACTAGTCGCCTTGGGGTACAAATTGGCTGACGCCGATAAGGCCGTTAGAAGCGCCCTCTCAAAACTACCTGAAGACGCCAGCACCGAGGCTATAATAAAGGCAGCCCTGAGGGCTTAGATATGGATTCTGCCACAAGCTACAGCGGCAAGAGAAATTACAATAATCTGGAGATGGCAGTGCTGCACCAGATTAGCCGCGTTTTAGTCCATAAGACAAACGTAAACCAGCTCTTAAAAGATGTTCTTCAAATTTTAAATTCGGAAATGGGCCTGCTTCGCGGAACCGTGACTCTCAGGCAGGGGGACCTTCTGTTTATAGAGGCAAGCCACGGAATGACACTGGAAGAAATAAAAAGGGGCGTTTACCGAATAGGAGAGGGAGTTACCGGGCAAGTGGCGGCCCACGCAAAGTCTAGAATAATACCCGACATAGCCTCCTCCACCGAATTTTTAAATCGCACAAAGACTCGCCAAGCGGGCAAGAATATAGCCTTTATATGCGTGCCTTTCATATATCAAGAGCAAGTTATAGGCACTCTCTCTATAGATAGAATAGTGTCGCCCGAAACGAACTTGCGCCGCGACTTGAGCCTGCTTGAGACTATAGCAAATATTATGGCGGACGCCGTATCGGTACTCTTTTTAAAGAATCAGGAGCGCGACCAACTCTTGGAGGAAAATAGACGCCTGAGACTCGAACTTAGCGATAAAATCGCCCGAGGCTCAATCATAGGCAAGTGCAATTCTATGCAGAAAGTGCTAAGCGACATCTCCCACCTTTCGCAGAGCGATGCGCCGGTTTTAATAAGGGGCGAGAGCGGAACCGGCAAAAAGCTGGTCGCAAAAGCTATAGTCGCAAATTCTTCGCGCAAGGACAGGCCCTTTGAGTCGCTAAACTGCGTCGCGATGCCGGATGCGGTAATTTCAAACGAGCTTTTCGGCTACGAAAAGGGAGCATTTGCCTCGGCTTCATCGAGGAAAGTAGGGCTATTGGAAAGCGCGGACAAGGGGACGATTTTTATCGACAAAATAGGAGACTTGGGCATGGAAAACCAGCTTAAGTTGCTGAGGTACATGCAGGAAAAGACCTTTTACAGGTCGGGCGGAGGGCAGATGCTGCACTCGGATGTCCGCATAATAGCGGCAAGCGGCAAGGATTTGGAGGAGATGGTATCTCTCGGCACTTTCAGGGAAGATTTGTATTTGCTCTTAAATTCATTTACCATACACTTGCCCGCATTGCGCGATAGAAGAAGCGACATCACGCTGCTTGCCGAGCACTTTGTGTCTAAATTCTCGCAAAAGCACAAAAAGCAGGTCAAGCGCATATCCACACCCGCCATAAATATGCTCATGAATTACTACTGGCCCGGCAATGTGCGCGAGCTTGAAAACTGCATAGAAAGCGCGGTTATAAATGCGAGCGACCAAGTAATTTACGGCTACAATCTGCCGCCGACTCTCCAGACCTCGCAATCTGCGCAGGGCTCGCCCGCCCTATCCGATGAAGTTTGCAAGGATTTTACTTCAAGCGTGCGCTCCTTTGAGAGAGAGCTAATAAGCGAGGCTCTAAAAAACTGCCGCGGTAACGCCAGCGCCGCCGCTCGCTACTTGGGAATTTCCCAGCGAATAATGAATTACAAGATGAAAAATTTGGCTATAGATTCCTCTCTATATAAAAAGCTAGCAAAGCGCGGAAAGCGCAAGTAGCCCATGCGGGGCAAAAAGGAAAGTTAAACGCAAAAAAAGAGTTGCCTTGAGGGACATAAAATCCGATAACTTCACGAAATGGATAATTCACAACAGAGCCAAGAAAAGAAATTTACCGGTATAGGCGTGTCAAACGGCACAGCTTGCGGCAAGGCTTTCGTTGTGATACGAAGCGTTGGCCAAGTTCCCATGTACGAAATTTCGCCCTCGCAATTTGACGGCGAAAAGAAGCGCTTCGAGCAGGCCATCTTAAAGGCGCACCAAGATATATGCTACTTAAAGGACGAACTTTCGCAAAAAATAGGCGAAGACGAGGCGTCTATATTTGACGCGCACTTGCTCGTTCTAGAAGACGTGGCAATAATAAACGAAGTCTACTCTTTAATGCGCGAAAAGAACCTCAATATAGAGGCCTGCTACAAGCAGGTTGTCGATAGGTTTATTCAGGCTTTTGACGAGATAGACGACCCGTTTATGCGCGAGAGAATAGCCGACATAAAAGACGTATCTCGCCGAGTACTAAATAACTTGATGGGCCATGAGGAGAAATCTACGGTCACTCTTGGGGAGCCGGTAATTTTGGTATCGACCGATTTTACGCCCTCGGACTTTGCGATTGTAGACAAGACAAAGGTTTTGGGAATAGTTACTGAGCGCGGTTCAATGACTAGCCATACCGCGATTTTAGCGCGTTCGCTGCGAGTTCCCTGCGTTGTTGGGGTTAAGCTTGAAGATGCCGCCATAGAAAAAGATACGCAAGTTCTGATAGACGGCTACAAGGGCTTAGTATTCAAAAACCCCTCGGCTGACACACTCAAGAAATACACAGAGATAGAGAGCATACACAGGGAGATTGAAAAGATATTCGATTCCTCCCTGCCCTTTGAGTCAGAAACTACCGATGGGCACAAAGTGGCGCTTTGCATAAATATTTCAAAGGCTGCGGACATACCGCTAGCAGATAAGAATTTTACCGATGGCGTTGGGCTTTTTAGGACTGAGAACTTCTTTATGGATAAGGGAGACTTCCCCGATGAGGAAACCCAGTTTGAGGCCTATAAAGATGCAGCTATAAGAGCCGGCGGAAAGCCCGTAGTGATACGCACGATGGACTTGGGCGGAGACAAGACGCTGCCTATGATAAAGGAGATTTATCAGGAAGAAAATCCATTTATGGGTTACAGAGCGATTCGCTTTTGCCTGGATAGAGTGGATATTTTCACCCAACAGCTAAAGGCTATTTTGCGGGCCAGCGCATTTGGAAACGTCAAGATTCTCTACCCCATGATAAGCGGGATAAACGAGCTTATAAGGGCAAACGACGTTCTTGAGCAGGCAAAGCTTGCCCTGAAAAACGAGGGTAAGGATTTCAACGAAAACATAGAAGTCGGAATAATGATAGAGGTTCCGAGCGCCGCGATGATAATAGATATTTTGGCGCGGCACTGCAACTTCTTAAGCATAGGCACGAACGACTTGATACAGTACCTCTTGGCTGTTGACAGGGTAAACGACCATGTTGCGCACCTCTACAATCCGGCAAATCCTGCGGTAATAAGAACTTTAAATAAGATTATAAAAGACGGCAAGGCCGCGGGGCTCAGGGTTTCGGTTTGCGGTGAGATTGCGGCGGATCCAATATTTGCAATTCTGCTTGTCGGAATGGGTATAGATTCGCTCAGCATGTCTATTGCCGCTATAAGCGAAATAAAATTTTTGCTCAGAAAAGTGTCGTTTAAAGACTTGCAGGAACTTGCGGAGGAAGCGCTAAAGCAGAACCGCTCGCGCGACATACTGACGATTCTGCGCCATTTTAGAAACGAGCAAATGAAAAAGTACATTCGCATATGAGTATATTAAGAGAAGCTCTCGAGGAGCTTTCAAATATTGTGGGCGGCGGTGTGATTTTTACCGACGACGAAAATTTAAACAGAGTGTCCATAGACAACTCGCGCTACTTTTTCAAGGCCGATGCGCTCGTCAAGGCTAGGGGCAACAGTGATGTTGAGGCGGCGTTAAAAGTAGCAAACAAATACAAAATTCCGATTGCCGTGCGCGGTGCGGGCTCAGGTTGTTCAGGGGCTGCTCTGCCCTACTAC
>URYY01000117.1 GCA_900552245.1 uncultured Opitutales bacterium
GCCGGCAACTATATCGACGCGCAAAAGCTCCTCCGCCAAGCTGTCTTCAAGCTCGCGCTCTATGGCTCTGCGCAAGGGCCTTGCTCCGTATTTTTCGTCCCAGCCCTTCTTTATCAGGAACTCTTTTGCGGACTTGTCTAGCGCTATGCTTATGTTCTGCTCGTCCAAGCGCTTTTGCAACTTTGCAAGCTCTATGTCAACTATCTGCGACATATTCTCCTTGCTGAGCGACCTAAACAGGACAATGTCGTTTATCCTATTTAAGAATTCGGGGCGGAACACCCTCTTCATCTCCTCCATGACCTTGTCCTTGGTCTTCTCGTAATCCTCCTCTTCGGAGATTCCTGCGCCAAAGCCCATAGACTGGTTCTTCTGCAATATGTGCGCGCCCACATTGCTTGTGAGTATGATTATCGTGTTTCTAAAATCGACCGTCCTGCCCAGACTGTCGGTGAGCCTTCCGTCCTCCAAGACCTGCAACAAAAGCTGCGCCACATCGGGGTGCGCCTTTTCGATTTCGTCAAATAAGATTACGCTATACGGGCGCCTTCTCACGGCCTCAGTAAGCTGGCCGCCGTCCTCGTGCCCGACGTATCCCGGCGGAGAGCCTATTAGGCGAGAGATTGAGAACTTCTCCATGTATTCGGACATATCTATCTGAATCAGCGCGTCCTCTTCGCCAAACATCTCCTTTGCAAGTATCTTTGCAAGATAGGTCTTGCCGACGCCCGTCGGGCCCATAAACAGGAAGGAACCTATCGGGCGCTTCGGATCTTTCAAAGCCGCCCTGCTTCTGCGCAAGGCTCTCGCAATTACCGATGTCGCCTCGTCCTGACCTACGACCTGGCTTCTGAGAGTCTCCTCCAAGTGCAGCAATTTCTTGCTCTCGCTCTCCTCCATTCTCGCAAGCGGAATTCCGGTCCAGCTGGAAACCACCGCAAAGATATCGTCTTCCGTAACCTCGGAAACCTTCTCTTCTAGCGACTTCTTCCAGGCCTTCAGTATGTCCAAACGCTGCGCCGTCAAACTCTTTTCCTCGTCGCGCAAGCTAGCGGCAAGCTCAAAGTTCTGATCTCTGATTGCAGCCTCCTTCCGGGCTACAATTAGCTTAATCTTCTTTGCAAGCTCCTCTGCCTCCGCCGGACGCTCCATCA
This sequence comes from uncultured Opitutales bacterium, assembly GCA_900552245.1. Lineage (GTDB taxonomy): Bacteria > Verrucomicrobiota > Verrucomicrobiia > Opitutales > Intestinicryptomonadaceae > Intestinicryptomonas. The sequence continues at coordinate 1,155 of URYY01000117.1, forward strand.
TCTTTATGCGCGCCCTAGAGCCGGCCTCGTCTATTATATCTATCGCCTTATCCGGCAGAAACCTGCTTGTAATGTAGCGCGACGAAAGTTTCACGGCAGCCTCCAGAGCCGCATCGCTATAGTGGCAGTGGTGGTGCTTTTCGTAATTTGAGCGCAAGCCCTTGAGAATCAAAACGGCATCTTCCACTGAGGGTTCGTCAACTTTCACGCTCTGGAATCGCCTGTCAAGTGCGCTGTCTTTTTCTATGAACTTGCGGTACTCCGCCATGGTAGTTGCGCCTATGCACTGCAAAGCGCCCCTAGACAGAGCAGGCTTAAAGATGTTTGAAGCATCCATCGCACCCTCCGCCGAGCCAGCCCCAACTATTGTGTGAAGCTCGTCTATAAAGAGTATGACATCTCCCGCCTTCTCTATTTCGTCCATGACCGCCTTTATGCGCTCCTCAAACTGGCCGCGATACTTTGTGCCCGCAACCATCAAGGCCATATCTAGCGCTATCACGCGCTTTGAGGCAATGAGCTCCGGAACTTCGCCTGAAGCTATCTCCTGAGCCAAGCCCTCGACAATCGCGGTCTTTCCGACGCCGGCCTCGCCTATCAATACGGGGTTGTTCTTCGTGCGCCTGCACAAAATCTGAATGACCCTCATAATCTCGCGGCTTCTTCCGATTACCGGATCGAGCTTGCCCTGGCGCGCGCTCTCTGTCAAGTCGCGACCAAAGGCCTTTAGCGCGCTGCCCTGGCGCTCGCGCGGCTCCTGAGCCTGCTGAGCCTCGTCCTGCTGCTGCGGAATGTCGCCGACGAAATTCGGATCGAGCTCGGCAAGTATCAAATTCTTGCAGGTCTCTATATTGACGCCCAAGGCCTGCAAGACCTGCGCGCCCTCGCCCTGACCCTCTCGCAAAAGACCAAGCAGTATGTGCTCGGTTCCCACGTAATTGTGGCCGAACTTGCTGGCCTCCTGAGCCGCAAGCGTTATTACTCTCTTTACGCCGTCAGTGTGCTCAAGCTCCGCGTTGGCTCCGGCGGCGTTTCCCTTGCCAACTCGCTTCTCAACCTCTTTTCGCACCACATCGAGGTTCAAGCCCATTTTGCGTAGCACATTCACGGCAACCCCCTGCCCGAGACTTATTATCCCAAGCAAAAGGTGCTCAGTACCTACGTAATTGTGACCGAAGTTTCGCGCTTCCTTCCTCGCAAGCGACAAAACCTGTTGCGCTCTTGGTGTTAACTGCATTTTTTTATTTCCTCAAACTAAATGGATAAAGCCCCCTCCGAGATTCTAGCCCCGCAGAAAAGCTCTCAAAAATTTTTTACTTTTTAGAAGCGCGCGCCCCGCCACGCGTCTTGCCGCGCTTCGACTTAGGCAACGATGGCTTTCTAACATCCTTAAACGCCTCCCTCAGAACCTCAGCTCTGAGGATATCGCGCTGCATGGACGTCATAGCCCCGCCCTGACCATATATATACTTTAAGTGCGCTGGCCTGAGGTTAAATATCAAAGCGTCTGTCAGCAGCTTCGACTTTGCCGGCATAAAGCCCAAATCGGCCGCCAAGCGCATAGCAGATAGGCATTCGCAAGCTTCCGTGCTTGAAATCATCCTGCATGAGTCAATTATGGCCCTGGCCCTCGCAATCTTATCGTATATAAGCTCCGGATTCGACTCCAAGATTCTTAGACGCGCATTTTCTTCAAAGGTTGCAATCTTGGCGCAAATATTTGTTATTTTTTCCACCATCTCAGGCTCGCGAAAGCCCAAGGTCTGCTGGTTTGATATCTGGTAAAAAGCCCCTACAGGCTCGCTGCCCTCGCCGTTTGCCCCCCTTGCAACAAAGCCAAATTGCGACAAGCCCCTTATGACCTTCTCCATATCCTCAGTCATGACAAGCCCCGTGAGGTGCATCATTACAGACGCCCTCAGGCCCGTCCCGACATTTGTGGGGCAAGCTGTGAGATAGCCGTATCTCTCACTAAATGCGTAGGGCAAATTCCGCTCTATCTTGTCGTCGAGAGCGTCTATTTTTTTCCATAGAGCCTCCAAGCACAAACCGCGCGCAAGCATCTGTATGCGCAGGTGATCCTCCTCATTTATCATTACCGACGCCGACGCGTCCTTTGAAATATATACGCCCCTTGCACCGCTTGCCGCCAGAAGCTCCCTGCTAAGCATATTGTTCTCAGCCAAGAACTGCCCGTTTAAACCTGCGAGCGCATCAGCATCAAAGAAAAACCCTCCCTCGAATTTGCGAACCTTAGATAGAGCCTCGCAAACTCTGTTGAATACTTCCGCTTTGCCTTCGTCGCTTAAAATTGTTGTAAAATCCTCGCCTGCAACATTGCGTGCAAGCCTTATTCTGGAGCTTATAAATATAGCTTCAGTATCGGGCTTTAACTTGCAGACTGTCTGGGGTATTTCCATCTATTGCTCTGACTTTAAGGCGTTTATTTTATCTCTCAATACGGCAGCGTCCTCATAGCGCTCGTCGGCTATCGCCAAATCCAACTGGGTCTTTAGAGATTCCAGTGTCTCAGGCGCGTTGGCTTCTTTCAACTCGGGTTTAAGAGGCTCGCTTTGCCCTATCGACTCCGGAGGTTCATCGGGCAAGTTGCCGCCGGATTCCTCAAATTTGTCGAAGGGAATTTCTATTTGCCTTGAATCCTCAACTATAGCGGGCTTTGAGTGGCACTTCGGCCTCTTGCCGACGTGGTTAATCGCCCCGTGCATTTGCGCTAAAATTTCCGTAAGCCTGTCTCTGAAAGCCTCGTAGCAGGCGGGGCAAGAGAACCTGCCGCGCTTTTCAAACTCCTCAAATGAAGTCCCGCAACTCGGGCAGATTAAATCCGCCTTTGAAGCGTTGCCGGCCGAGAGCAACTGCTCCTCCAACTTCTTTATATTTGGAATTATATCCGCCGGAAAGCCAGCCGAAGCCAGAGCCGAATTTTTCTCGGCACAAGCTGCGCAAAGGTGCATCTTAATTTTTTTGCCGTCTATGATTTTTGTTATGTGGACGGTTGCCGGCGCGCCGCAAATATCGCATTTGTATTCCATTTAGAAATCCTTCATTTATTTCCGATAGCGCACCATTATAGCGCGCTATACAAGCTTAAGAAGCTCCGCCGTAGTCGGTATGTCCCTTATTATCTGCGAAGGCAGAGGTCCAACGCCTATGTAGCGGAGGTTTGGCAGATTCTTCAATTCAAAGTCTCTGCCGGCTACGTCAAGTATGCTCTTTAGGCAAAACGCAACGTACCTCTTTGCATTCATCGGCAATTTTTCAAAACTCCTCACCTGCGAAATATCCTCAGACCAGCCCGGAAGCTGCGCGTAAACGGGCGTCAGAGTCTTTCTGAGCGCGTCGGAGCGCGGCACTGTTTTAAAAATTTTGCCGTCTTTAGATTTGTAAGCTGTGCAGACCAAAAGTTCCCCTCCGTTCCAGTCGCCCTCGTACGATAGCGCGTCGAGCTTGTTTATAATAATGTCATCGTAGCCGGAGTAGCGCAGGGCGTCGCCCTTTTCAACGGCGTCAAACCAACCGACCATGCGCTGGCGCCCCGTGCTTGTGCCAAACTCCAACTTCTTTAGCTTTACCGCCAATGGGTGCGCATCGTTCATCTGCGTCAAGAATACGTGCGTGCCTACCTTTGTATCGTAAGCCTTGCAGCAGCCCAGAACGTGAACCGCCTGAACTGGGATTCCCGCGCTTTGGAAAAATTCGGGAGCGTTTGTGTGCGAGGCCGTGACATTCGGAGCAAAGCCGTGGCGCTTGTCGAGCCAATAGGCCTGTCCGAATTCGCCTATTATGCACCTGCCGTCGCGCAGTGCTTTTAGAGAAACCTCGCGGACATCTCCAACGTACTTTGCCAGCTTTGAGCCCGCGCTCCAATAGACATCGACTATCTTGTCCAAATTCAACTCAAAGGGATTCTCTCCCTTAAAGACGTGGAAATCGAACTCGGATTTGTCGAACACTCCATCTTCAATCGCTTGGGCGTTTGCCCTCAATTCGGCGTTTGTGAGGATATCAAAAAATTCATTCCACTTCTGGGGCGAAACCTTGCAGACGTATTTTATTGTGTCGCAAGCGCGCAAGAGCTTTGCCTTTAACTTTGCCGCAAAGTGGGATTTTTCGCCGCAAAAGTCGCAATACCAAATCTGAAACTGGCTGACTTCGTCGGTGTACGACGGGGTTATGCCCCTGCCCGTGGAGCCGCGCGGCTCTTCCTTTAAAACTTCAACTCTGTAATTTTCCCAAGCCAAATCCAAGAGCCTGTGCCCCAGATCGCTAAGCATCGTGCGCTCGTCTATCAGCAGGCGCGAAAAGATTTTGTAGCCCTTCTTTTCAAGCGGAAGGCCCTCCCACAGAAATTTTCTCGGGTCTGCGACAACTCCGGCGCCTATTGCGAGAACCTCGACGTCGTTTTCTATAACGCCCGCCGGCAGCAAATTGAGCTTTACGTTGCCCGCGGTATGCCCCGAGTTGGCGCCGCCATTTACTTTCATGACGATTGCAGCGATGTCTTCGCGCCCGCTCTTTGCCTTCAATTCGTCTATAACTTCGTATATTAGGCGGCCCTTGCCTTCGTCGCCCATGCTTATACCGGTATCCGCTATTAACTGACTTTTAAATTCTGTGAGTGCCATTTTGACCTATAGTTCCAAACCCTTAGAAGATGGATTTTTAGGAAGTTTAGTCAAGCATCTTTTGCGGCCTAAAAATCCTAAAAAACCCACAGCGGCGCAAGCGGGGCAAGGCCGCTAAAGTTTGCGATGGAAAATACGAGCATAAAGAAACTGCCCAGACGCCCCCGCACGGACAAAACAATCAAAATAAGGGCATCTAAATTGAGCCTAGAAAATAGAAATATTGATAAATTCCAACGTGAAAGTTGCAAAAGTTAAAAAAGTTAAATACCTGCGATAGAAAAGCGCCCGCCCGACAAGCCCGCAAAAACAGACTAGGGCTATTTTTCGCCCTCAAGTTTTGCAAGTTTCTCCGACAGGCTTTCCCACTGCGCGTAAAAGTCGTCATTTTTTGCCTTTAGCTCTGCGTGCGAAGCCAAAACTTTGTTTGAGTTTTCCACATCCTTAAAGAAGTTTTCCTCCGCCATCATAAGCTCCAATTCGGCGCATTTTGCGTCGTTTTCGGAAATTTGGCGCTCCAAACTTTCTATCGCGCGGCGCAGCCTGCCCATCTCCAGATTCCTCGCGTTTTGCAGGGCCTTTTGCTCTTTGTAAGACAGAGACTTTGGCTTTGGAGCGGCGGATTTTTGCGGGGAGTCGAAAACGCCCTCCTGTCTAATCTTCTCAACATAGTCGGAAATATTGCCGACAAAGGTCCGGATTCCCCTTCTGCCAAGCTCTATGACCTTTGTCACGATGGGGTCCAAAAAGTCTCTGTCGTGGCTTACGATTACGTATGTGCCGGAGTAACTCTTGAGAGCCTCCTGCAAGACGCGCTTTGAATTTATATCGAGGTGGTTTGTGGGCTCGTCCAAAATTAAAAAGTTGAAGGTCTTTAAGAGC
>URYY01000118.1 GCA_900552245.1 uncultured Opitutales bacterium
TTCTCTTTGCCCTCTTTTTTTTCCACCATTCCACAATCTTTGACGTAGAGCGAAGTTAATTTTAAAAGATAAAAGTGATGAATTTTATCCGCAGTTTTTGTCTCTGTACGATTCTTCGTTTCCGGATTTTGAGCGCAGAAGCCACAGTGCTTTGATTGAGACTCTTAAGCAGAAGGAATTTACGCAGGAAATCTACGTCGAAAATTCAAAGCTTCTGGCGCTACTTTCATATTGGACATTTGAAAAGTTTGCATTCCTAGAATATATTGCAGTTGATTCTTCTTTGCGAGGTAGCGGCATAGGTTCCAAAGTTCTTGGCGCTTTTTTAGCTCAGCTAAACGGTAAAACCTGTATTTTGGAAATCGACCCTCCTGTGGACTATATATCAAAGAAACGCCTTCGCTTTTACGAAAAGCTAGGCTTTAAGCAGACGCCCTACAAGAGCGTTCAAGCCTATCTAAAGCACAATAGCGGGCAAATTATAGATATATTGTCACACCCGCAAGTTTTAGACAATCCCGCCTACGAGGAGTTTGACCGCGTTCATAGGCAAGTGATTTTAAACCCTGCAATTTTACATCTTTAAACTAGTCGTAAAAACTGAACTCCTAGGTTTTGTAACTTTTTGTTTTTAACTATTTAAAAATAAAAAGTTGACACTTAGCAGGAATAGTCTACACTTGTTCGAGTTTGCATTGGTGCGGTTAATTTTGTCGCGCCTGTGGTGCTAATCACTTTTAAAATTATTGATGCTATGAACCTTACTGCGAAAAAGACGAGATTTACTCTGCTAGGTTTGATATTGGGTGCGGCTTTCAGCGCGAACGCTTGGGAGGCCGGCGATGTCGCCGCCTGGCAAACTGGAACTTTTGAATGGGACGATCCTTCAGCTTGGAACAGGGTTTGGGATCTCGAAACAAATAATTGGAAGGATCTGGACCAGGCCGATAGAGTTGTGCCGTCGGCAGATGTAACTTTGAAGCTTCAGAACGTCACGTTAAACATAAACGATGGCCAGCAGATTCTTCAGAAGGGCATATCGGGTGCCTATTTTGCCACTGTAAACATAGTTGGCGTCGGTTCTGGGGCTGCGCCGGAAGCCCAGACATCTCTAAGTTTGCAAAACCACTTCACAACTGACGGTCAGACTCTTATAAATTTATCTAACGGAGCAATATTTTCAGTAGCTGATGGATTTTTTACATCCTTTGGAAATAGCAACTCTCAGAGGGGCGGTTTAATCGCTGAAAATTCAACCATTAATTCAACTATAAGGACTGCTTCAACTACGGATGTCACAATTAAAAATTCAGTTCTTAAAGGATCTGTAGATAGTTATTTGTTGCGGATTGAAAATAACGATGGCAACAATGCCTACAAGGGAACAAACGTAACTCTCGAAAACGTGCAGGCCTCATCGCTAAATCAGGGCGAGGGTAGCTTTATTTCCCTAGATTTAAACGGCAAGGAGGCCGTGACGAACGTAAAGTTGAACAATGTAACCTTCGATGGTGTTACCGATGCACAGTTTAGCGGCACTTACGTTACGGGCGGTTCAGATTTTGTAGTTTACGCCTCTGGCGAAAATAGCAAGACTTCTGTCGAAATTTTAAATTCCGACTTGCAGCTTGAAAATATGACATTTGGCAATTCCTCAAATTCATCCTCAAATGCAGGGACGATAGATGTAAGCATAAGTGGAACATCTCCGGATCAAAAAACTACGATATTGGCGAGGAATCTCGAGGTTCACAATTCAAGGGCTGAAAGCCCGAATGCGGGTTACAGCACTAAGGTCACCGTTACGGATTATGTGAAGTTAGATGTCGCCGATGTAAATGTCGGCTACGCAAACTCGAATTTGAGCGGTCAGGCTATTCTCAATATAGGCGACAATGTTGAAATGACGCTAAATTCGCTAAATGTCCGCAATTCGACAATGGCCGATTCAGGTTCATACACATTGTTTGAGATTGGTTCAAATACGACTATCACAGGCAAGGGCGGATTGAATTTGGGTTCGACCGACGCTGAAAGCGGCGAGGCCATAATACGCTTTACTGGTGAAAATTCAAGTCTATCGACTTCAAATTTCCAGACCAGTAACAGCGTAAAAAACGGCGGCAGCGTGCTGTTTGAGATGTTGGGCAAGAACAATTCGTATTATACTGCTGGTGATTTCAATATAAACGGCTATACTATCGCGGCCGTAAGCGGCGGCTCCGCAGGGGTAGTCGTTGCCGGCGAGGGCAACACTCTAACTAGCGTAAAGCGCATACACATAGGCTTAAACGACACGACTGGCGACTGGAGTTACACAGGCGCAAAGGCGTATTTCCACGCCAGTTCGTCGAGCGCCGACAATGTTGCAAAAATAAACGTCTTGCAATTTACGCTTGGTCTTTCCGGTGCTAAGGAGCCTATTGAAGGTGTAACTTACGATGCCCAGAGCGAACTATTCTTCTTGGGCAATACGAAAGTTCGCGGTTCAGACGGAGTTAGCGCGGTCTCAAATATTTACGTGGGAACTAGCGGAACTAGCCTTGGTGGAACGGCTACTATGAAGGTCTCGGGTTCAAACAATGACATTTTGGTGTCAAACCTTCAGATAGGCAATTCGGACGAGGGCTATTCAAAGACTTCAAAGTCCGAGTTAATAATGCAGGGCTCGGGTAATACTCTAAAAGTTTCAAACCTGCGCCTATATGCAAACAGCTCCTTTGTTCTCGGAGATAACGCAGGCGGTTGGATTAGCTTTATAGCGGATTCCGACGGCTTTAGCACCATAGAGGCCACAAATACTGATATCGCTTCGGGCTTTATAAGCATAGATTTATCGAGTCTCTCAGGAATTTACGAAAACGAAAAGTTTACGCTAATTTCCTGTGAAAATAGCATAGGCTTAAATGAGTCTAACATAAAGATTACGCTGCGAGATGGTGATGAAGAGGGGGCCGCTTACATCTCTATTGATTCCGCCGATGTCGGAAGCGGCTACGAGCTAAATTTGTACTACACAAGCTACGTTCCGGAACCTGCCGAGATTGCGGCGATTTTTGGGGCCTTGGCCTTGGCACTTTCCGCATATAAAAGGAGGAGAAGGGCTTAGTGGCGAGCGCAGAGAAGCTCAGATATTTGAAGAAAGGCCCTTCGCTCTTGCGGAGGGTTTTTTTTAGGTCAATAAAATTGTCAAAGTTAAAAAAAAGAGTTTTAAAAAGTACAATAATGTGCAAACATCTCAAACACTATGAATAATGTCTTGAAATTACTTCTCGACGGGGAGGCGCTCGATGCGGAGCAAATCTCCAAAATTCTTGCCATGTCAAAGGAGGAAGTCGAGGCGGAGTTTAAAAAACTTCAAGAGGAGGGAATCTTACTGGGTTGGATACCGGTTTTTAATCCCGATTTTGAAAATAAGAGCGTAGTTAGAGCCGCCATAGAGCTTAAGATAAGTCCGGAGCGCGAGGGCGGTTTTGACAGGCTTGCAGAGCGCATAAGCAAATTCGACCAAGTGGAGTCTTGCTATCTGATGAGCGGGGCTTACGACTTGCTAATATTTATAAAGGCCTCGAGCTTGAGAGAGGTAGCGAGCTTTGTTTATGAGAGGCTTGCAAGCATACACGGCGTTATGTCGACTGCAACGCACTTCTTCCTGCGCGCCTACAAGTACCACGGCTTTATGTTAGCCGGCGAAAACTCAAATGAGGATAAGCCTACTGTATCGCCTTAGTTTGGCGCTCTTTTGAGCCGTTTTCTAGTTAAAAATTTAAGATTATGTCAGCATCAAAATATGTAGCAAACCATGTTGCAAAGCTTCCAAAGTCGGGCATACGCGACTTCTTTGCAATCGCTTCAACCATGAAAGACGCGATTTCCCTAGGCATAGGGGAACCCGATTTCGTTACTCCTTGGCACATAAGAGAAGCTGCAATTTTCGCCCTAGAAAAGGGCAAGACTTCCTACACCGACAACCTCGGCTCAAAGGGCCTAAGGCGCGAAATTTCGCGCTATGTGGAGGAAAATTTTGGAATTTCCTACAATCCGGACAACGAGATTTTGGTGAGCGTTGGGGCTTCAGAGGCTCTGGATATTGCCTTGCGCGCAATTATAAACCCCGGCGACAAGATTATGTATCACGAGCCCTGCTTTGTGTCTTACAGCCCCAGTGTCGAGCTTTGCCACGGAATTGCCGTTCCCGTATCAACATCGGGCGAGAATCAGTTTGCGCTGAGCATTGAAAACGTAAAGAAGGCTTGGCAGCCGGGTGTAAAGGCCTTCATCATAAACTTCCCGACTAATCCTACGGGCGGTACCGCAAGCCGCGAGGATTTGCTAAAGCTTGCAGAATTTGCCAAGGAAAAGGATTTTCTGATTATAAGCGACGAAATTTATGCGGAGCTTACTTACGAGGGCACGCACACATCAATAGCCTCTCTTCCCGGAATGCGCGATCGCGTCATATTCATACACGGCTTTTCCAAGGCATTCGCGATGACAGGCTTTAGAATGGGTTACGCATGCGGTCCAAAAGAGATAATAGATGCGATGATGAAGGCGCACCAATACGCGATTATGTGCGCGTCTATAATATCGCAAGAGGCGGCGATAGAGGCTTTAAAAAATGGCAAAAAAGATATGGAATTTATGCGCGAAAGGTACAAGCAGCGCCGCGATTTCATAGTTCGCCGCTTTAATGAGCTGGGTTTTGACTGCCACTTGCCGCGCGGAACATTTTATGCTTTTCCATCAATTAAATCCTTTGGGAAAAGTTCGATGGATATGGCAAAGCTCATTTTAAGCGAGGCGAAAGTTGCGATGGTTCCCGGCAGCGCCTTCGGGCCTTCGGGCGAGGGCTACCTGCGCGCGAGCTTTTCAACAAGCTACGATAACCTCGTAAAAGCTACAGACAGAATAGAAAAAATCCTGCCCAAACTAAAGTAAACTTATGCAAGCATCTGATAAGAGTATCGCACTGGTCGGAAGGCCCAATGTAGGCAAGAGCCGTTTGTTTAACAGGCTCTTGGGGCGGCGCGTTTCAATAGTCCACGATATGCCGGGCGTCACCCGCGATATCGTGATGGAGAGAATGCGCTGCGGCGTGATGCTTATGGATACGGGCGGCATAGGCGCTACCCCACAGATGACCGAGGCCGTCATAGCGGAGGCTACGAACGAGCAGGCGGAGTTTGCAATAGAGGCGGCGGATTTAATAATATTTGTGGTTGATTCCCAAGAGGGACTGATGCCGCTTGATGAAAAAATTGCAGATAAAATCCGAAAGAGCGGCACAGATACAATACTTGCGATAAATAAAGTCGACGCCGATTCTCACAGCGAGAAAATAAACGATTTTTACAAGCTGGGCTTTAAGCACGTCTGCGCAATATCCGCCGAGCACGGCAGAAATATGGACGAACTCTGGGCTTGTATTGAAGACGAATTGGGACCATTGCCCGATATAAGAGAGGGAGATTCTCAGGCGGAAGATGAAAACCGCAGAATAAAAATTTGCGTGGCGGGAAGGCCCAATGTAGGCAAAAGCTCCATAGGCAATAGGCTCTTAGGCTCAAAGCGCCTGATTGTAAGCGATGTTGCCGGCACTACGCGCGATTGCGTAAAGTGCGATATAGACTTTGTAACAAACAGGGGGCAGGAGCTAAAGTTTGAGTTTTACGACACAGCAGGTGTGCGCGCAAAGCGCAAGGTAAACACATCGCTCGACTTCTTTTCTACGGCGCGAACAAAAGCTGCGATTGCCGCGTGCGATGTCGTTATGCTTGTTATTGACGCAATTCAAGGCGTGGCGGAATCCGATCAGAAGCTAGCAAGCGAAATTATGGAAACGGGCGCCGCCGTGATGCTTGTCGTAAATAAGTGGGACTATGCGGTGGAGGCTTTCAAAAAAGACGGCATATCGGGCTACGAAAGCGTTTCAAAATTTCGCGAAAAGTTCGAGGAGGCCGTGCGCGAAAAGCTATTCTTTTTGTGCGACTCCCCAATCCACTTTGTCTCGGCAAAGGCCGACAAGGGCATGGAGGGGCTTTTAGTTGCGGCGGCAAGGCTCTATAAAAAAGTAAATTCAGACTTGCCGACTTCAAAAATTAACGCAGCCCTGAAGCGCCTAGTCGATGAGAACCCGCCAAAGTATGTAAACGGCAAGCGCTTTAAAATTTACTACGCCCTTCAGACATCAAAGAAGCCGCTGACATTGCGCCTCTATTGCAATCGCAAGGAAAACCTGAGCGACGCCTACAAGCGTTTTTTGGAGAAGGCCTTGCGCGAGGAGTTTAAGCTTGGTGGAATTCCCATTTGCTTTGACTTGATGGGAAAGACAAAAATTTCAGCCGATGTTCGCATAGGGCAAACGCGCGCTAAAAATGGTGTTAAAAAAGAGACCGCAAAGCAAAAGCGCAAGCCGGAAAAGAAAAAGGGAATTGTACTGCGGGTTCTGAACGGAATCTGCAAGGTATATCTGACGGTGATCCGCGGAACGCCCGTGGTG
>URYY01000119.1 GCA_900552245.1 uncultured Opitutales bacterium
CTGAAAGGTCGCTACCGCCCCTGCCGAGAGTCGTAACATAACCGTCGGGGTCTATCCCCTGAAAGCCCGCCAAAATAACGACGTTACCGGCTGCGAGCTGCTTGGGTATGTCGCCGCCAGTAACTTCTATAATGCGGGCGCGAGTGTGGTTAAAGTCGGTCAATATGCCGGCCTGAGCCCCTGTTCTCGACACCGCCGGAACGCCCAGTGCGTGCAGCGCCATCGCAGTAAGTGCGATAGTCTCCTGCTCGCCGACAGCCAAAAGCATATCCATCTCCTTCTCATTCGGAATGGTATTCAGTGCCTTGGCACGCTCTATGAGCTGGTTTGTAACTCCGCTTCTTGCAGAGACCACGACAACCACCTTGTTGCCCGCATCTACAGTATCCTTGATGCGCTGCGCAACAGCCTTTATTCTATCGACATCGCCGACAGAAGTCCCGCCGTATTTTTGTACAATTAACGCCATAGCTTATACCTCGTGGGAAAATCTATTAGAAAATCCTCTCTAAATTAAGCATCGTAAGATGACACATATAAAAATTCAGTCAAGTATTAACACCCTGTAATTTTTAATACGCCAATCAAAAGAGCCCTACTCGTTTTCAAATATTCTCAGGATAAAGGGCTTCTCCAACACAAATTCAGACCCCTCGAGCTCCTCGCAAGCCTTGCGCATTGAAAGCTCGTCAGTCTTGTGGGTCGTCAAGATAAGGCAGGCCTCGCCCTCATTTTTGTGCTTTTTTTGCTCCAATAGCTCTATTGAGATTTCGTGCCTAGCCAGTATGGACGCAACTTTCGCAAGTATGCCCAACTGATCCTTCACAGACAACCTCATGTAAAAAGAGCTCTTCATATCCGAAAGCGGCATAATCCCATCTATGTCGACCTTCGGCAAGAGCGATCGTATGGGCTTTGACTTAAGCGTCTCAAAAGCATCGGATATATCCGATATAACTGCGCTTGCTGTCGGGTTTTGCCCCGCTCCGCGCCCCATGTAAACAGTGCGCCCGACCAAGTCGCCCTTCACTGCAACTCCGTTAAAAACTTCATTTACGTTCGCAACTACATCGCTTAGCGGCACGAGCGTAGGACATACGCTAACTGCAACTTTGTTCGTCTGCTTGTTCTTTCTTATAGTCGCCAACAGCTTTATGCGGTAGTCGGATTCCTTCGCCCAGAGCATATCCTCCAAGCTCACGTTGCGTATCCCCTCTATCACCATATCCGAAAGCGGTATCCACTTGCCGTAAGCCAAATAAGCCAGAATGGACGCCTTGTGCGCCGTGTCTATGCCGTCTATATCCAAAGACTCGTCGGCCTCCACATACCCAAGCCTGCGAGCGTCCTCGAGAATAGTCTCGTAACTCGCCTTCTCGCGCTCCATGCGGGTTAAAATGTAATTGCAAGTCCCGTTTAGAATGCCGTATATGAGCGAAAATCTGTTTGCGACAAGCCCTTCGCTTATCGACTTTACTATGGGGATTCCGCCAGCTACGCTCGCCTCAAAAAATAGCTCGGCCTTGTCTATTTTCTGGGCCAGTGCCACTAGCTCCTCTCCCTTCTCGCAAAGCAGGGCCTTGTTTGCAGTTATGACGATTTTCCCATTTTCAAGAGCAGTCTTTACGCACTTGTAGGCAAACTCCACACCACCCATGAGCTCGCAAACTATGTCGATTTCAGGATTTGCCACAACTTCGAGCGGATTTTGAGTTATGAGGCTCTTATCTATCGGAACTTCGCGCCTCTTTGAGGCGTCGCGCACGCAAACCTTGGCAAGCTCGTACTCCGCTCCCAGTTTGCCCGTCATAAACTCGCGGTTTTCCGACAGGTGGCGCCACACTCCCTGCGCCACGGTTCCCATTCCTAAAAATCCGATCTTGTACTTCATTTAAATCTGTTTTCCGTTCCGTTTAACAAACGCTTTATGTTAGAGTGATGCTTCAATATCACAACCACCGCTAAAAATATCGCAAGGTAAGTCTGCGGAGTTTTGACTCCGTAAATTAGCGCCGAACTAATCGGCAGGCTCAGCGACATCGCAATGGAGGCAAGCGATACATACTTTGATGCGTAATACACAACTAGCCACAGCACTAGCCCTATGAGAATCGAAAGCCACATAAAGCCGGCGAGGCCGCCAATAGTGACAGACACCCCCTTGCCGCCCCTAAAGCCAGTGAAAACCGGATACATATGCCCGATTATTGCAGCAATCAACGCCGCAATTTTTAACATAACTTCAGAATCCGCAACGTCCGCCCCAAAATATAGAGAAAGGCTCGGCAGCATCACGGCAATAAAGCCCTTGAGGGCATCTAGTATAAAGCACAAATTACCGGCCGCCTTTCCACAGGCGCGCTTTACATTTGTTGCTCCCGGATTGCCGCTGCCAAACTTGAATATGTCAACGCCCTTAGAGCGCGCTATAATAACGCCAAAGGGGATAGCTCCTAAGAGATATCCCGCAAAGGCAAAAATAATTCCGTAAATTAACATCCGAAACTATGAAAAATCGACAACCTTGACCTTGTCTATGGAATTCAGCTTGCTGATTTCATCTACAACTTCGGCCGACGGGTGCTCGTCAAGCTCATACACGCTCAAGGCGCAATCGCTGCCGGTCATACGGCTTACGGTCATATTGGCTATGTTGCAGTTGTGCTTGCCAAGGATTGTCGCAACGGCTCCGACGATTCCGGGCTTGTCCTTATTTACCAGCAAGAGAACGGAATTCTTAGCGGTAATTTCGACGTCTATGTTGTCGATTTTTACCACTCTCGGGCTCAGGCCCTTGCCCATTACAACGCCGGAAACCGAGCGAGTCTCGCCGTCTTCGCAAGTCGCGGAAACTTCGACCATCTCCGCATAATCGACTTCGCCCGACGAATTTACAGACTCAACATCTATGCCCAAGTGCTTTAGTTTGCTGGGGGCATTGACGTCGTTTACAGTGTCGCTAATCTGCTTTAGATAGCCCTTTTGGACGGAGAGAAGCAGAAGCTTATTGTCTATCTGGCTCAACTTTCCAAAGAAAGTTACCTTCAACTTGGCAACCTTGGAGGAGCTTATCTGCTGAATCAAAGTTCCCAATTTTTCGCACAATCCCGCGTAGGGGCGAACTGCCGCCAATGTCGCAGAATCCACGCTCGGAGCATTTATTGCATTTCTTATAACACCATTTTTAACAGCCGACGAAATTAGTTCAGCAACTTCAATTCCGCAAGATTCCTGCGCCTCCTTAGTGGATGCGCCCAAGTGCGGCGTAAATACGACGTTTGTAAACTGGCGCAAGGGATTATCCTTAGCAAAGGGCTCAGATTCGTAAACGTCGAGCCCCGCGCTTGCAACTTTGCCGCTCTTTAGAGCCTCAACCAATGCGCTTTCCTTTATAATTCCGCCTCTAGCGCAATTAAATACGCGCACGCCCTTCTTCATTTTTTCAAAGGCTTTTTCATCCAGCATGTACTTTGTAGCTGGAGTTAGCGGCATGTGAACCGTTATGTAATCCGCCAATGGCAAACCGTCGTCCAAATTCTTTACAAGCTCAACGCCCAGAGACTTTGCCCTAGCTTCAGTCAAGAACGGGTCATAGGCCATAACCTTCATTTCAAAGGCCTTTGCGCGCTTTGCAATTTCGCTTCCAATCCTGCCCATTCCAAGGATGAACAAAGTCTTGTGGAAGAGCTCGCTGCCCTTGAATGACTTTCTGTCCCACTTGCCTTCGCGTATGGAATTGTTCGCTTGAACAATCGGGCGCGTTCCGCACATCATGTGCGTAAATGTGAGCTCGCAAGTTGCTATGGTGTTGCCCGTCGGGGTATTCATAACAACCACGCCCTTTTCCGTAGCTGCGGGAACGTCGATATTGTCAACACCCACTCCCGCCCTGCCGACCGCCTTTAGCTTGGGAGCATTTTCGAGAACATCGGACGTAATCTTTGTCTCGGAGCGGACTATCACGCCCTCTGCGTCTTTTATGAGCTCTTTTATTTGTTCCGGGGTCGAGCCGTAAGCTTCGACCACATCAAAACCCTGATTTTTGAGTAATTCTACACCCTTTGGTGAGATTGGA
The DNA here is from genome assembly GCA_900552245.1 of uncultured Opitutales bacterium. GTDB lineage: Bacteria > Verrucomicrobiota > Verrucomicrobiia > Opitutales > Intestinicryptomonadaceae > Intestinicryptomonas. Next base: position 4,076 of record URYY01000119.1, read on the forward strand.
TCTGCTACTAATATTTTCATACTTTAAGTAATAATCGCGGGACTGTTTTCCAACTCGATTATTAAGTGCTTAAAGCTACACCACATACACCCTCTGTCAAGTTGAAACTAAGCCCAAAAAAATTTGCAAAGCCCCATCTGCCATCTATTGGCGAATATTTGAGGGCAAGATCCACCCCTAAAAACAAAATTAAAGCCGAGCACTAAATTCTGATGCCCCCATACACAAGCTGTCGGATCTTGTGCGTAAAATTTGCAAGGAACTTTAGAAGACAAAAGATGCGGAAAAGTACTAGACATAAAAAAAGGCCTGCCACAAACGAGGCAAGCCCTTCAAAATATTTTTCGGAAATCAAATTTATCTTCTTCTAAAGCCCAATAGCCCCAAAGCGAACGCACCAAATAAAGCTGCGAAACTCGCCGGCTCAGGTATTGCCGAGTAGGAAGCCGATAGAGTGCCGTCTGCGTAATTTAGTATAACCTCGCCATTGGCTCCCACAATAGAAATTCTATCGCTCAAAGAGCTCTGAGAATCGCTATCCCAGGCAAAATCATTCCAAATTGCCGACCAATCGTTGCTCGAAGAAATTAAGTCAAAGGAATACTCACCTGCACCAAGGGCGCTGAAATCCAAAACCAAAGTCCCGGAAAATTCCTCTATGCTTACAACGTTCAAAGTTGAAATGCTACCTTCTGTAAACTTAAATTCCAAGACTCCGCCCGATATAGCATCGCCAGAAACGCTCGTGCCAACTCCGCCAACGACGCGCAATTTTTCTACATTTATATCGGAGCCGCCGCCCGATATGGAAAACGTCGAAGTGCTTCCCGCAACTTGCGTATTATTGCCAAGCGCAAGCACATTGACATCGACATCGTTTCCGGAATTGTTCACTTCAAAGCGCGACTTTCCATAAGCAGTGAAAGTCTCGGCCCCCGAGGAATTGATGTGCAAATCCATATTGCCAAGCGCACCGGAATCTCTGTCTTTTTTCTGAAAAGTTGCGTTGCCGTCCATAACAAAGACGTTTGAAACATCGTTTGTGGCAGATCCGTTAAACTTAAAGGCACTCTGCGCATAAAAGTAAACTCTGCTATCGCTTGCTGAGCCGTCGCCCTTTAAATAGACCTTGTTGGTGCCGGCCGTTTCTGCGCCGTTTCTGCCCAGATACAAGTAGTCTCTAAAAGCTCCCGTATGCTGGAATACATTGTTTGAGCCCGTCATAGAAAACAATGTCGAGCCACCTGAATTTCCGCGACCGATTACCATGGATCCGGAAATAAATGTGTTGTTGCTTCCGGAAACTATTATTTGCGCATCGCCGTAAAATGAATTTTGCGAGTTTGGCCCAAGCCATATTGCACCTCCCTGAAAATCTAGCAAATTGTTGCTTCCGCTAACTTCAAGTATAGCCGAACCCCTATTGGCCTCGGCAGACGACGCCCCGACAGAGGAATTGGAAGAGGCATTTGGTGGAACGGCCAAAGTGGTGTCTCCGGCAATGGAAAGCCTTGAGGTCTGGCCCTCAGCGCCCTGTGTTATAGTCAGAGTTCCCAACTCGGTAGTGCCGCTTTCCCAAACTTTGCTCTCTCCGGCACCTACGTTAATATCCTCAGCGTAAGCGCAAGGCAAGGTTGCCAGCAAAGGAAGCAACACAAGCGATTTAATTTTTCTTTGTGTATTTTTCATCTACTTATTTTCTTTAATATCAGTTGAATAGAAATGCTGCAAACAAGCTAAGTTTCCTTGGAAACTCAAACGTTTACAAAGCTAAGTCAACCCTAAAAAATTAAAAAAACAAACAGAAAAAATAGCCGGATAAAGTCATCATAACGGCAAGCGAAATGGCAAATATCGCAAGAAGCCTTACACTAAATACTCTCTTTAGCATCAGAAGCTCCGGCAGAGATAAGCCAACTGAAGCCATCATAAAAGATATCGCAACGCCTATCGGGACGCCCTTGTCCACCAGAGATTCCAAAAGCGGAACTATAGCCACGTTATTGGCATAGATAGGAATACCTAATATGACGGATGCGGGCACCGCAAAAAGCTCCGGGACTTTCAAATAGCGCTCAAAGAAATCCTCCGGGGCCCAAGTTTTTATTAGCGCTGCAAGCCCGACTCCAATGGCGATGTAAAATATAACGCCCCTAAGTAGCACCAGACTATCGCGGCATGCGGCGATAAACGAGCCGCCCTTAGCGCCGGAAGATAGGCTTTCGTTTCTCATTCTTCTCTTTGCGCAATCGCACATATTAGGCGATATGGAATCTATGTTCGCCAAGTATTTTTTTAATCCGAAAAGGTCGAAGAGATACCCCCCCGCGCTTGCCATTGCAATTCCCGAACAAAGGTAGGCAAAGCTCACCTTGTAGCCAAATGAATTTAACATCATAGCCAGG
>URYY01000120.1 GCA_900552245.1 uncultured Opitutales bacterium
GAGGGTTTTTTAAGCCCCGCCGCTTTTTTTTGCGCGAACATAAAAGCGAGAGTTGAGTTTAAAGTAAAGATTGTCCGCACGAGGATATTAAGCGGCGCAATTTTTGATTTTTTGCGGTGGAGCTTTGCGGTTTATTAGTCTAGCTTAATTTGATGCGCGCGCTTGACATTTTTATAAAAATTTTTAACATTGCGCATGTTCCTAAAACGATTTCAGAGTTTGAATGGAGTAGTTTTTATGAAGCGCGCGATACCTGCAATATTTTTAGTTTTAATTTTAGCCTTGGGTGGAATTGCACTTTTATTGAAGCCTGGGGGCGAGAGCAAGTTTGAAGAGGGGCTTCGCTATCTTAACGGAGACGGGGTTGAACGCGATTACGCAAGGGCTTTTGAACTATTTAGCGAGGGCGCAAAGGCCGGAGATAAAGATGCGCAAGCGTATTTAGGCTACTGCTATATTTTTGGAAGGGGAACGGCAAAAGACTTAGTAAAAGCAAAGGAGCTTTGCAGAGAAGCCGCAGAAAGAGGAAACGCAAATGCTCAGGCCTTTTGGGCTCTTGCCATTTCCGAGAAAAAAGGCAGTGCTGATGAGGATAATAGCGATCTAAAAAAAGGCCTTGAACTTTGCAAAAAATCTGCAGAGAGCGGCAATTCTTGGGGGCAGGCCGTATTGGCTCGCTACTATCTTGTGGGCTTTGGTGTAGATAGAGACGAAAAGAAAGCTTTTGAGCTTTCTAAAAAATCCGCAGATGGCGGCAATTTGTGCGGGCAAACCTTGCTGGGAACATGCTATTTTGAGGGCACAGGTGTTGAGAAAGACAAGCAAAGGGGGCTAAAACTTGTGCAAAAATCCTACAAGGCGGGCGATACACATGCTCCAATACTCCTGAGCTTAATTTACGTTTACGATGATAAGCTATTGAGGGACAGCGCTGATAAGGGAGAGCCTTTGGCTTCCTGCATCATGGGGTGTTGCTATGAAAAGGGCGAGCTTGTAGATAGAAATTTAGAAAAAGCGCTGGAGCTCTACCGAAGCTCCGCAAAGCAGGGAGATATGTTTGGACTCTTTTACTTGGGAAAATGTTACCTGCGCGGAATCGGTATTGAGCGCGACGAAAAAAAGGCCTTTGAGCTTATTGAAAAATCCGCGAACTTGGGCTTCTACGAGGCACAGGATCTATTGGGAGAGTGCTATTTAAACGGCTGGGGAGTTGAGAAAGACGAGGCCAAGGCAAAAATGTGGCGCGATACGGCCAAGAAAAACGAGGTGCAATTTTATTAAAAAATCCGAGCGTTGGGACTTTGTTTGGTGACGAAAGTAACATCTTTGTCGAATTTTTTTCTGTTTTAAAGTGATTTTTAAATATGTTAATGTTGACTTATTTGTACAATTTTATAGATTTCTAACAGGATTTGCATGTATTTAATGTTTTAAATTTTGCTTTTTATGAAAAAAATAGGAATTATTGTAATTTTAGTTTTAATTTTGGCCTTGGGTGGAGTCGCGTTTTTCTTGAAGCCTGGGGGCGAGAGCAAATTTGAAGAGGGGCTTTGCTATCTTAACGGAAGCGGGGTGGAGCGCGATTACGCAAAGGCCTTTGAACTATTTAGCGAGGGCGCAAAGGCCGGAGAAAAAGATGCGCAAGCGTATTTAGGCTACTGTTATATTTTTGGAAGGGGAACGGCAAAAGATTTATCGAAGGCAAAAGAAGTTTGCAGAGAAGCCGCAGAAAGAGGAAACGCAAACGCTCAGGCCTTTTACGCCCTGTCGCTTATTGAGCCGAGAGGAGACGTCATAGAGGGGTTTAAGCTTTGCAAAAAATCCGCAGAGAGCGGCAACTCTTGGGGGCAACTTGCACTGGGTATCTATTATGCAAAAGGTTTTGGCGTCGATAAAGACGAAAAGAAAGCCTTTGAACTTGTAAAAAAATCTTCGGACAGTGGAAATCTTATAGCTCAAGTGGTTTTAGCGGGGCTTTACAATATGGGTTCCGGGGTTGAACAGAATGCGAGTAGGGCCTTTGATTTATTGTTAAATGCCGCAAACAAAGGAGAGACAGGGGCGCTAGCACTTTTAGGGAATCTCTATTTGAGAGGCAGAGGAGTTGAACGGAACGAAAATAAGGCTATTGAATATTTTAAGAAGGCTAGCGACGCAAATGAAGTTTACGGAACTTTTTCCTTAGCAATGTGTTATTTGGATGGGACAGGGATTGAACGCGACGAAAAGAAAGCGCTTGAATTATTCCTTAAGATAGCTCCCTGTGACGCAGGCGCGAATTTCTTCTTGGGTAAATGCTACGAAGAGGGCAGGGGTGTTGACAAAGACGAGGCAAAAGCCGCCGAATTTTACGCGGCTGCGGCTGCGCTCGGCCACAATGTTGCCAAGGCTAAGTTGGATCAACTAAAGAAAGCTAAGAATATTCAGGACAAAAAGTCGGAATAAAGCAGCCGTGTTTATTTGCACACGGAGGATTTTTTTGTGAGCTTTTTACCGTCCTGTTTTTCTCTTAAATTTTCTCTTTACTCAGGCATTGGGTGTCTTTTACTTCTAGAGGGCGAGCTTTAATTCGTAAATTTGGTAAGTTTAACGGTCGTATTCAAAAAAATGTTTTGTATGTCCAAATATGGATAAATTTGTGTTTTTTTGTTTGAGCCTCTTTTATGCATATAATACATAAAAACGTGTTGTTCATATCTGCTGTTTGTTGCGGTGCATGCATCTTGCAATTGGCTTGTAATTACTAAAAAATTAATCCATATGAAAGTTATTTTATATTCCTTGTTGTCGGCTGGAGCCTGCCTTGCACCGACTGTTTTATTTTCACAGGTTGAGCCGGGAACTTACGAAGGGCAGACCTTTGACTCTCTAAGCATAAGTTCGCCCGATCAAAGCAGCGAATGGATATTTAATTCATGCACCTTTACAAACTCTTCCGGCATTTCTCTGACTCCGAAAGATGGCGTGGAATACAGCGTAAAGATCTACGAGTCAGACTTGGTTTTATCATCTCTAAAGTTAAACAATAGCGCCGCAAATTCTTCATCCTACTTTGAGCTGAGCGGCTCGGCGGATAGGCGAAGCAGTTTGGCAGTTGCTGCAAATTGGCAGTTTGGAACTTGGCTTTCGGGGCTTGAAAACTCTCAGGTTTCGCAAACAATACACATAGCTGGCTACACTGATGTCAATGTAAATACAGTAAATTTGTCATCAGACGGCGGTCAGCTGTCGGGGGCTGCTCTGGTAGAAATAAGCGGTGCTTCAAATACTTTTAACGTTTCTGGGAATACATATATTGGTAGGGACAACCAGACTCAGGGTGCAAACTACTCTGCAATGCTTAAGATAAGCGGTGCTGATGGGGCAAAATCTGTTGCGACATTTGGTAGAGATTTAAATATTAATTCGTCTAGCAATATAAGTTCTAGTTTCCATATGGCCGGGAATAGCGAGGCTTCTATTTCCGGAGTATTTCGCTTATTTTCCGCATCGGGCACTTCAACTTTTAAGATGAATGGCAGTGGAAATAAGTTGACGTTTACGGGCGCACAATTTGCCGTTGGCGAAGATTCAACGGGCGGTGTTTCCAATTTTGAAATAAGCGGCTCAAATAATGAGCTTTCTGTGACTTCCCAGCACGATGTCTGGTTTGGCAATGAACATCAGGGCAAGACGAATGTGACGATTTCAGGTTCGGGGCACACAATAAACTTTAATAAGAAAATTGCCTTCAGAGCCGGATATGAAGACGGCACAACTCTACTTTTTGAGGCCGATGAAAATGGAGTTTCCACAATTTATGCAGCCGGTGTTAGAACATTTGAGAATACGGAACTCGTGCTCGACTTCACTAACTTTGTTGGTGACGGCAGCGGTGTGTACGAGGTTGCGCTAATTTCAACTACAAATGATTGGTCAGATTTGGCACAGCCGTTTGTCGGAAGCAGTGAAGGGGGCGAAAGCTTGGCAAATGTCACAATGGGCGCAAATGGCGAATCTTGGAAGATCGCCTACAGCGGCAGCGGCGAACTAATATTTAGCTATACATACGCAGTTCCCGAGCCGTCCACATTTGCGGCTATTGCGGGTGCCTTAGCTTTAGCTTTTGCAGCTTACCGCAGAAAAAGGCTTTCTTAGGCGGATAGCATTCTTCCCTCCGCACTTTCGCGAGCCGGCGGCTTTGGCTCGGTTTCCATTGCCTGCAGTATGGAGTCCACCAGATTATATTTAAAGTCTTCGGCTTCGTAGCCTTTTACGTCCTTTAATTTTTTATCTTTTTGAGCCCTGAGGTAGGCTATAATCTTTTGCTTAGCCTCTCCGTAAGCCTCGCCGTCTTTTCTGAAAGAGTCGTAGATTTTCTCCATTTGCTCGGAGTTCCAGTAGTAATCGCTTTCGGCAAGTTGCAAAGATTGGTCTATATCGCGCTTTGCGTTTAAGTATTTTGCTCGGCAAGTTTCGGCGATTTTCTGGGCGCGGTCTTTTACATATTCATACTTGGAGCCGTCCAACTTGTAGCCGGGCAGGAGTTTTTCGAGCCTTGCCTGTGTAATTTGCCTGCCGTTTAGAACGTCTTTAGCCAATACTATTGAAGCCCAAACGAGCGGATTATTCCCTCGCTCCTGCCTTTCAAGCTCGCGAATGTCATTTCCTGCTAAAAGTTTTGGGAAACTTTCTTTTTCTTCTTGACTTATGTCGGCTTCCGTAAAGACTTCGTGACCATAAGCCCTTTTGACGGCTCTTCGCCCGCTCGCGATTTGAAACGGAAGAGTCAGCCATTTGGGCTTTCTTTTTGTATTTATGTAGAGCAGTTCGCCCCTGTTTACAAGGCTTTGTATTCCGTATTTGGTGCGCTGATGTATGCTGCGTATGTCATTGATTTCTATACTGCGTACCTTTTGGTTTAGGTGAATCGCAACAACAAGAGGATTTCCGTTTGCGGTAGGAAGCCCGGTTATTACCACGATTGCGTCGGGGGAAGTACCGCTTTGCGTTATTGCAATGGGATTTGCCAATTCGTACGGTAGGTTCATTAGATCTTCCAGCTTCAGATCGTGCTTAGCCTCCTTTCGCTTAAGAACGCTTGCGGCAAGCTCAATGGGCAGATCGTCCACGCCGACAAGCCTCATAACTTCCGGAGTTCTACCAAGTTTAAAGACATGTCTGCGGTCTAATTTTCCGTCAATGTAGTCCCGAAGCTCGCCTCTAAAGTTTACCGGATCCTCTTCGCGCACGCTGAAGCGAATATTTTCTGGATAGTTTTCCTCCGTCCAATCTTCCTTTTGTACTCTTTCTACAAAGAATTTAAACGCGTCGCGCCAGTTCTCTTCAACCGACATATCGGCCGAGTACGCCTGCCTGTGATCCGCAAAGCGTATTTTCTTTTCCTCGCCATTGGGAAGTCTCAAATACACATATTCGCTTCCATGAAATGTCCCTCCCGTACTGTGGGTTATTTCAATTCCTAATTTTCCCAGAGCATACTCAAACTTCTTGCGCATTGAGTTGGCTTCGTTGTCTTCGTACAAATCTTCTTTGTAGTCCAGCTCGTCGTAAACTTCAGTCTCCCAAAAAAGCCCGAGAGCTTCGCGCTTTGCATATTCCAAATCGGAATACCAATCAAGCTCGTTTCCGTCGGAGTCCGAGATGTGGTATTCGCCGTCTTCTTCGGATATGTAATAGCCATTGGGATTGTAATAGGATTTATAGTCTCCATCTTGGCTTTCCTCCCACTTTGGCATATTGTCCGATATATATTTTTCCTTGTCTGACTGCATTCGCTCGGCGCTTCTTGCTCTTGAGTCTTTCAAGTTGGAAGCGACCACGCGTTCCGCCTCGTCCATGATATTCTTGATATCTCCGTCGGACAAATTCCTAATTCGCTCAAGTTGACTATCGTCCCTTATGCTAAAGCGTATACCGTTATCAAAATCCTCGCCATCGTAGAAGCGGCGAATTGTACCGATTATTTTTGCGGGCTTAGTTCCTGCATCAAATTCAAGGCTTGCTGTTCTATTTCCGTCCTCAAGGTCTAATAAAACTTCGCCATCTTCCATCGCAGCTATCTGCCTTATTTTTGTTTCCTGCTGAGGCGTAGGAGCTTTTACCATATTAAAGCCCGTGCTTTCCGGCGAAAACCTTATTGCGCCACAATTCATGAAATATACCATCTTATCAGTTGCGGATTCATATTCCACATCTTCAGGTAATTCAACTTCCCTGTGGTCTGCACTTCTATATCTTTGCCCTAGCGAAAAATCCAACATTCGAGCGTCTGGCAATATGTATCCAGCTAACTTATACTTAGTTGTTATTCCATGTTCTTTTACAGCAAAATCTATCGCCCTCTTCGCCTCTTCTGGACTTATGTCCCTTATACTAAACCTTATATCGGGGCTATTGGAGAAGGTGCCGACATTGTCCGTGGCGGGAA
>URYY01000121.1 GCA_900552245.1 uncultured Opitutales bacterium
CCCACACACACACGATGTCCGACATCGCTAAAATAGTGGGCTGCTCAAAAAATACCGTGTCTTTGGCACTCAGAAATTCTCCACTTATCTCCATAAAGACAAAGCGCAAAATAGTTGCCGTATCAAAGCGCTTGGGCTATGTGAGAAACGACGCGTTTTCGCGCTTTATGTCCGAAATAAAACTGTCCGGCTTAAAGCGATATAGGGAGACTATAGCACTCGTAAACGCAAATGAAAACCCCAGCGCCTTCAAAAACCACCCAACGATTCCAAAGTATGTAGAAGGCATAAGGAGAGCCGCTCAGCGCGAGGGCTTTGCCATAAACGAATTCTGGTTGTACGACCCAGGGCTGTCGGCGAGGTCCTTTGAAAGAATACTAAAGACTCGCAACATACGCGGCGGAATAATAACGGGGCTTATGAATGAAAAGCACTTACCAAAAAAATTTGGCGAAATTTGGAATAAATTTTGCTTTGTAATAACGGGCGTTAGAACATACGGGCCAACCTTGAATTTCACGATAGCAGACCATTTTTTAATTGCTTACCAAGCAACTATGCAAGCTCTGCGCCACGGCTACAATAGGCCTGCGCTAGTTCTGGATAGAGAAATAGACGAACTTATAGAGGGGCGCTTTACAGGCGGTTTTTTGCGTGCGCAGCTGAGTATGCCGCAGTCCGACAAAATAGAGCCCTTCTTTGATGTAAAGCAATCTTGCAAGGATCGCTCCATATTTAGACGCTGGTTTTTTAAGAACAAACCAAACGCATTAATTTGCCTATATAATTCGGCGAGGCTATGGGTTGAGGAGCTCGGATTTAAAGTTCCGGACGACATTGCCTTAATCCAGCTTGAACGCAGAGAAAATGAACCCGAATGGGCCGGATTAGATCAGAGAAACGATCTTGCCGGAGAGGCCGCCGTAGGTAAGCTTTCCCAGCTTTTGTACTCATCAAACAGCGATAGCTCAAAACGGGAAATAACCGCAACTTTAGTCAGCCCAGAGTGGGTTGAATCTTCTACAATTTGCATGCAAAGCTCTTGAGCTAGGCACTTGCCAGTTTGCGATTTAAAATGCGCGGGCTTTCGCAATTATTAAATACGCACTTGTGCCCGCGCGTATTAAAGCAGGCGTTGCACGAGATGCACTTTGATGGCGATTCGTCGCCAAAGCGCCATCTATTTATAAGTTTCGGCTCTCGCAATAGAGGGCGGGATAGCGAAAAGCAGGCTATATTGCTCGAATTTAAAATATCGCTCATCGACTTCAAGCTTCGGTTGCCTCCTACGAGTGTTACCGGAGCTGCTACTTCGTCTGCCAGGCGCATCGCAAAATACTTAAAATAAGATTCATTTATATTTGCCCTCACTTGCTTTCTTGATGGATTTTCCCCGCTAACTTCTATAAAATCTATTTGTTCCGAATCTAGAATTTTGCATATTTGCAGCGTTTGCTCTTCCGTCTGCCCAAGGCTTGAGGAATTTATTTTTATTCCTATAGGGAAGTTGGCTGTGCAAAGTTTTCTTATCTCTCTTAAAATTTCAATTAAAAGCGAAGTTCTCTTTTCCAGAGAGTTGCCGTATCTGTCGCGCCTGCTATTGAAAGCAGAACTTAAAAAGCGCGAGAGCAAAAATCCGTGTGCAGCATGCAGCTGGATTCCGTCAAAACCTGCAAGTTGGGCGCGCCTTGCCGCAAGCGCAAACTCTCTTACCATATCCTTTATTTCGGGTATTGTTGCGCTGTTTACATCTCGCATTAATATTGTTTTGTCGCTTTTTACATTGTACGCGCCCTCTCCTAGTTGCGCAAATATTGCCACGGCGTTTTTCCTGGCCTTGTCGGTAAGGGGCAGATAGTTTGCAATGAAGGAATCGCTCCAAAGACCGGGCATATTTTCAAAGGGCATATCTCTAGCGTTTATCCGCATAAATTCAATTATTACGGCTGCTACTCCTCCTTCAAAAAGCTCGCTGTGTGCCTCGATAAAGTCCTTTGAAATTCTGCCATTGTCAGATGCGAGTGCAAGCCAAGTTGCCGAGCGAATGAACCTATTTTTTAGAGATACGTTTCCAATCGAGTTTTGGTCAAAGAGAGTTTTCATAATAGAATAGTATCGTACTGACATCTGGCGATATTCAAGGTGGCTTGAGTATTACAGTAAAATGCTTTAGGTTCAACTTGAGCTTGTCGCCAAATAGTTTCGCGATTATTACTGTAACGTTCAAAATATTTTGTAAGCGGCCTAAAATAGTCGTAAAGTCTCCTCAGAAATTAAACAAAAAAGACGAATATGATGGATAGACGGATGTTCCTGAGAAATATGGCGCTTGCTACATGCGGCATAACTATCGCTCCGAGACTTATGGCCGAGGAAAAGGCCGAAGTTGTACCGGAGGACAACGCGCTGAGAATGGCCTTTATAGGCGTTGGCGGCATGGGAGGCTGGGATACCCATTGCTTCCACACTTTTCAACGCCAGAAAGTTGTTGCAGTTTGCGACGTGAATAAAAACGCGCTCAAGGGAGCCGGCGAAAAATACAAGGCTCAAATGTTTACCGATTATCGGGAGTTATTCGACAAAATGGCGGGCAAAATTGACGCCGTTTTGATTGGTATTCCCGACGTATCTCACTTTGGAGCGGCAATGTGCGCTGCAAAGCACAAAGTGCCGATGTACCTTGAGAAGCCTATGTGCCACACTATCTGGCAGGTCAGGGAACTGTATAAGACTGTTAAGGCAAATAAGGTGATAGCCCAGATGGGCAATCAGAGCCACTCGACAGAGGGCATACGCTACTGCAAAGAGTGGATTGAGGCGGGGTTAATAGGAAAAGTTCGGGAGGTAATATTGTGGACCGACAGACCCTTGGGAACTGGCGTTGCAAATTTCCCGAATAACGTTTGGGAATATCCGCCGTCGGCGCCCGTTCCGGATTTTATTGATTGGGATTTGTGGCAGAATGTAGCGGAGCCTCAGGATTACTTTGAAGACGGCTTGGTGTTCGGCAGGTGGCGCGGTTGGTGGAAGTACGGCAGTGGTTCCCTTGGCGACATAGGCTGCCATATGCTGGATATTCCGGTTTACGCTCTCGGTTTGGGCTATCCGGATAGAATTAAATCTACGGCGCGCGGTTCCACACCCATATCCGTGCCGAGTCAGGAGCGCGTGGATTATTACTTTAAGAAATCTAATCAGGGAGTCCCCGTGAAGGTGTCTTGGTACAGCGGTTTTAAGTATGCGGATAAAGACGGCAATTATCCGAAAGACTACGATAAATCGCTATTGCCAAAACTTCCCAAGGAGTGGACAAAACTTGGCAGAGGCCACAGGGAGTTGTCGGACAACGGGCAGTTCTTGATTGGGGATAAGGGCGTTATATATTGCAACAACATGCACATGGGCGGCAGACCAACACTGCTTCCGCGAGATTTGTGGGAGTCTGTAAAAGACAACTTGCCGCGCACTGAGCCGCGCATATACAATAACGACCATCACAGAAATTTCATACAGGCGGTAAGGGGAGAGGCCGAACTGAGTTCACCTTTCGATTACGCGCACGTGTTGACGGAAGTTGTTCAGCTTGGCAACCTGGCAAGCCGCACTGGCAGCGATATCATTTGGGATGCCAAGAACCTAGTATGTAGGGGCAATCCAAAGGCGACTAAGCTTGTCAACACACCAATGCGCAAAGGCTGGTACTGATATAGTAGGGGATTAAATTGCGAGGCTTAACGGAGCATTTCCGCTAAGCCTTTTTTTGTGTTAATTTTTACATTAATTTTACTGTAACATAATAAAAGGGTAGATGTTGTAGCCTCAAATCTATTTTCTATCGCTGCATTTACGCGCTCAAGCGCAAACTGATACTAAAATACTAAAAGATATGTTCGATTCATTAGAAGTTTGGTTCGTGACGGGAGCTCAACTGCTGTACGGCGGCGATGCCGTCTTGCAAGTGGACGCGCACTCAAGCGAGATTGTTAATGGCCTTAACAAATCGGGAAAGTTGCCCGTTAAAGTTGTATATAAGGGCACCGTAAATTCCGCGCGGGAGGTCTCTGAAACGCTTAAGGCCGCAAATGACGCCGAGAAGTGCATAGGTGTTATAACTTGGATGCACACCTTTTCGCCGGCAAAGATGTGGATACATGGTTTACAGCAGTTGAGAAAGCCTCTGTTGCACCTGCATACACAGTTTAACAGGGAAATTCCCTGGGAAACAATGGACATGGACTTTATGAATCTAAACCAGTCGGCGCACGGTGACAGGGAATTCGGCCATATAAACGCAAGAATGCGCAAAGCCCGCAAGGTTATTGTGGGATATTGGCAGGACGATTCTACGCAGCGTAAAATAGCTTCGTGGATGCGCGTGTGCGCCGCGTGGGCGGACTCGCAGGATATGCGCATAATCCGCTTTGGCGACCAGATGAATAATGTTGCAGTTACCGATGGCGACAAGGTAGAGGCCGAAATAAAATTTGGCTATCATGTCGATTACTGCCCGATAGCTGTTTTGAAATCCTACCAGGACAAGGTTTCAGAGAGCGACGTGGATGAGCTATTTGAAACTTACAAGCGCGAATACGTCGTTTCGGAATCCGACTTAAAAAATGAGCATTTTGTGCGCCAAGTGAAGTTTGCTGCACTTGTAGAAATTGCCTTGAGGCGACTTTTAAAGGATATGGGCGCCAAAGCTTTTACTACAAATTTTGACGACTTAGAGGGTATAGATCAGCTTCCTGGTTTGGCTTCGCAGCGGCTCATGGCTGAAGGCTACGGCTTTGGAGCTGAGGGCGATTGGAAGACTGCAGCTTTGTACCGCACTATGTGGGTAATGGGGCAGGGCTTGCCAAAGGGCTGTTCGTTCCTGGAAGACTACACGCTAAATTTTGATGGTGAAAACAGCGCAATTCTTCAGGCGCACATGTTGGAGGTATGCCCCCTAATAGCTGAAGAGAAGCCGAAGTTGGAGGTTCATCCTTTGGGAATCGGCGGCAAGAGCGACCCCGCAAGACTTGTGTTTACATCAAAGCAGGGCGAGGGTGTTGCAGCCACGATTATCGACTTGGGCAATCGCTTTAGGATGATTATAAATAAAGTTGAATGCATAAAGAGCAAGCCATTGCCAAAGCTTCCGGTTGCCTCTGCCCTTTGGATTCCGAAGCCGAATTTTGAAATTGGCGCCGGAGCTTGGATACTTGCGGGCGGCACGCACCACACGAGTTTTTCCTACGACTTAAGCGTCCAAGAATTGCTGGATTACGCCGAGATTGCCGGGATAGAGGCTCTTGTTATTGACGAAAATACAACTATAGAAAACTTCAAGCAGCAAATGCGCATAAATGAGGTTTACTATATGCTAAACGGAGCCTTGAGATCCTAAGCAAGCGGATTTTTGCATATGTGATTAAGTTTGGAAGCGGCCTAATGACCGCTTCTTTTTTTTGAAAATGCGCAAGGTTTATATTACCGTACTATGAACTTCACATTACCTTGAACTATTTTCTATTCTTAGGCTAATAAGCTGTCCTGTTCATTCTACTAAAATAGCTATTTATCTACAGTAGCAAATCCAATTGCAACTTTCGCTCAATATGAGGGCGGAGACGAGGAAGCATTCTCCGAGCTGGCACGATAAAAATGGTAGACAATTCATCTGGTTTAAATTATGGCGAAACGCCTCTATTTTACACTTTTGCAGATATGCTAATTTAGTAGGGTTAATTGTTTAACTAATTTGCTTGGGATTACAAGCAATGTTACAGTCCTATAAACTTTACTTTGCACAAGGGAAGGATCTTTTAATATCGTAAACTTGAAAAAAGTTTAGTTTTTTATTTATGAAGCAAAGTTACATTATTTATCCACTATTTGCACTTTTTAGTGCGTCTATTTTATTTGCCCAAGAAGAATCTGGAAATGCAGAAAGTTCCACAACTGTGGAAATATCTAGCATAAGGATTGATGAAAATATTGTTCTTACTGATACGGACGTTGTTATAACTGGAGACGGAAAATCTGTTTGGGCTTGGCAACAGTCGAGTGGAACTTTTGAGTATTCTGCGACAAATGGCACGTTGAATACCTTGGGCGATATTGAGGTTGGAAACACATGGAGCGCGTTTACGGACCAAACTTTAACGGTTAATTTGCTTGGCTCAGGTAACACGATAAGCCTTGCCGCAGGTAAACAGATAAATCTTGCTGCAGCAGGTGGAAGTCCCGTGAATACGGGTAACACGTTTGCTATGAATATCGCAAGTTCCGACGAAGAGGCTCCGAATACACTTATCGTGGATACTATAAGAGTGGCTTCG
>URYY01000122.1 GCA_900552245.1 uncultured Opitutales bacterium
CACAAAGCGCGGCTTGCCGTCTCTTTCTTCAAATTCCCGCGCGAGAGTTGTGGCAATTTTTGCGGCGCAAGCGTTTATCTTTTTTGCAATATCCGCAAGCCCGTACTCCGCCTGAATTAGGCGCGTTGCTCCGAAAGTATTTGTAGTTACGATATCCGCCCCGGCCTCAAAATAGGCGCGCTCAAGCTTTTCTATTACATCGGGGCGAGTTATATTTAAAAGGTCGTTATTGCCCTTTAAGACTGCCTTGCTCTCCAATAGCTCTTTCTCCGAGCCCCTAAAGTCACTTTCCTCCAAACCCTCGCGCTGAATGAGAGTGCCCATTCCGCCATCGAGAAAAACTATGCGCTCGCCCAATATGCGGCGCAAGAGCTCCCCGCGCTCTCCGTATTTTACAGACATTTAAAACTTCTCCAAAAAATTTTATATTTTGTTTTTTAGCGGCAATTCCAGCAAGCGCGATAGCTATTGCTTGTTCATAGCTGCAATCAAACGCTCATTAAACTCCACCGCCGCATCGTGCCCGACAGCCTTCAGGGCCTGAACCATGGCAGCCACTTCCACAAGTCTTGCCATGTCCCTACCCGGCCTTACGGGGATTTCTATGTGCGGAATTGAAACCCCCAAGATGTCGAAGTAATTCTTCTCAAGCCCCGTGCGCTCCTCCGGTATCCCCGGCTTCCACTCAACGAATGTGACTACCAAATCTATCTGTTTTTCAAGGCGCAGACAGCGTATGCCGTAGAGCTTTGTCACGTCTATTATGCCTATGCCTCGGCACTCCATGTAACCGCGGTTTAAGTCGGTGCTCTTGCCTATTACGCGGTCTTTGCCGATTTTTATGCACTGGGTCATATCGTCGGCTACGAGCGAGTGGCCGTGGTCCACAAGCGCGAGCGCGCATTCGCTTTTGCCCACTCCGCTTGCGCCTCTAATGAGAACACCTATGCCCTTTACGTCTAGGCAAGTTCCGTGCAGACTTATGCGCGGTGCGAACTTCTTTTCAATTTCCATAGCAAGGTCGGTAGTAAACTCCTTGCTTCGCATGCGCGTTCTAAGAAGGGGTATGGCGCACTCCTCCGCGACTTCCAACATGGATTTCGTCGGAATTATATTTCTTGAAACAACCATGCATGGGATTTCCTTTTCGGCAATCTCCCGCAAGACTTCACGCTGGCGCGGCACGGGCAAATCGCGTATGTATGCCATTTCTCCCGCTCCGAATAGTTGGATTCGCTTTGCCGCAAAATTTTTGAAGTAACCCGTTGCCGCAAGGGCCGGGCGATTTAAGCTAAGCTCGCTTATAATGTTGTCCAAACCGTTTGCGCCCGCCGCCAGCTCAAGCTGTAGCGACTCTTTGAAGAGGTTGAAAAATTCGCGCACCGTAATTTGCCTGTCGGTATTTGACTCTCCCATGTAAAATCCTCACATTTTAAAGCTATCGCCCAAGTAGAACTTGCGGCTCAATTCGTCGTTTACCAAAAATTCGCTCGTGCCCTGACTCAAAACTTTGCCCTCGTGTATCAGGTAGGCGCGGTCAACGATACTGAGCGTTTCTCTAACGTTATGGTCGGTTATTAAAACTCCAATATTTTTGCTCTTTAAGCCCAAAATTATATTCTGAACTTCCGCCACACTTATTGGGTCAACCCCGCTAAAAGGCTCGTCCATCAAAAGGAATTTCGGGCGGACGGTAAGAGCGCGGGTAATTTCCAATCTTCTGCGCTCGCCGCCGGAGAGGGTATAGGCCTTTTGCTTTGCCAGGCGCTTTAGATCCAAGTCGTCCAGCATCTTAAGAACGTAGTCTTTCAACTCCCTTCGCGGTATATCCATAGTTTCGGCAACCGCCATTATGTTCTCCTCAACGCTCAACTTTCTGAACACCGAGGGCTCCTGCGGCAAGTAGCCTATGCCGCGCCTAGCGCGCTTGTACATGGGAACGTTTGTAATGTCCTCATTGCCCAAGAACACGCAACCGGAGGTCACGGGAACAAGACCCATAATCATGTAAAAGCTCGTAGTCTTGCCCGCGCCGTTTGGCCCCAAAAGACCGACGACTTCCCCCGCCTTTAAATTTAAATTGACGCCGTTTACGACGCGCCTTTTGCCATACTCTTTCACAAGCTCGCGCGCCGAAATCGACAATTTCTCATTTTGCAAATCCATTAATTTCATACTGGCAATTTAGATTAAAAAAGTAAACACAATTATGGTTTGCAAAAAAATAAAATATCACCACACTGCAAGTTATGGAAAAAGAGTATGCCATCTTGGTCGGGGTTACGACATTCCCCGATATTGAAAGCGCAAAAAAGACCGCGCGCCACCTTGTGCATAACAAGTTTGTGGCCTGCGCCCAGATCTCGACAAGCCCGGTTAACTCCTTTTACATGTGGGACGACAAGGAAGTCGAGAGCCCCGAATTTGTGCTGACGCTAAAATTTGCGAAGTCCCGGCGCCACAAGGTGAAGTCGGAGCTAGTGCGCCTGCACCCATACGAGTGCCCGCAGTGGTACGTATTTGAGCCTAGCGAAGTCTCAAAAAAGTACGCCCAGTGGGTTGTGGCGCAAAGTGAGGCCGTGAAGGAATTGAAAGTTAGAACCCGCGTAACAGGCAGGGGTTCTTGAAAATTTGCAGCTTCTAAAAAAGTTTGCAGCCTAATTTCACTATTTTTTAGATTTCCGCTCGCGGAAGAGTTTTCTTGCACAAAAAAACTAAAATTTTCAATTAGTTTTAGCGCAAACACTCGCATATTTTTAGCAGAATATACTTTAAGAGATTGAGTTTTCCAAGCATCAAGAGCAGCTTCTGATTTTGCAAAGCGGGGAAGCACACTTTGGATATGCCCTATTTCAGCAGACGATAAAAAATCCGCCCAAAAAACTGAAGCATTAAAAGCTAACCCTAAGCTAATGACAATCAACTGCCACTGCGTACCCTCCGCATTATTGGGCGGCAGATTGCAAAATTTCCAAGGCTTAATGGCGAAAAAAATCGGGCGCGAAACCCAAAGCGGATTCCGCGCCTCAAAAGCTGCCTCAAAAGCCCCCGAATCGGGAGCTTATGTATTTTCTCAAATCTTTCAAAAGCTCTTTTAACTTCGCGCAAAGTTCTTTGACAACCTCTCGGACGCGCCCGAAAACTGCGCCTCTGCAAGGCTTATCAAAGCCCGAGCAAGGCTCAGCTAAAAAATTTCTTAGCCCGCGAGAAAAAGGAAGTCTCTTGATGGTCGTCGCCACAAGCTTTGGCAAACTCCTCAAGAGCCTTTCTCTGTTCGGAAGTCAAAGTCTTGGGAACTTCGACATGCACTTTTACGTACTCGTCGCCGTTTGCCCCTCCGCGCAATTTCGGCATGCCGTGGCCCTTAAGCCTAAAGACCGTGCCCGACTGCGTGCCAGCCGGAATCTTTAGAGCAACTTTGCCGGTCAAGGTCTTGACCTCAACAGTTCCGCCGAGAGCGGCAAGAGTAAACTTTATTGCCATCTCCATGCGCAAATCGTCGCCGTCGCGCTCAAAGATGTCGTTTTCCTTTACGTCTATGACTACGTACAAGTCGCCGGCCTCTCCGCCGTTTTCGCCCGCGTTGCCGGCTCCAGCCTTGCGAAGGCGCGAACCAGTGTAAACACCCGCCGGAATCTTTATTACAGTCTCGGCCTTCTCGCGCACCAGTCCCGTTCCGCCGCAAGTTTTGCAGGGCTCCTCAATCACATAGCCCCTGCCGTCGCACTTCGGGCAAGTCTGTGAAAAGCGCACAAAGCCCGATTGCGACATCACCTGCCCCCTGCCCTTGCAAGTCGGGCAAGTCTTTTTTGAGGAGCGGTTCGTGGTTCCGTAGCCCGAGCATGTCGGACATACCGCCATTCTAGAGTAGCGTATGGTCTTCTCAACGCCCTTTGCCGCCTCTTCGAGAGTGATTGAAAGCTCCAAGCGCAAGTCGCTGCCGCGCTGCGGGGCGTTGGGGTCAATAGCAGCCTCGCGGGAGCCTCCCATACCGCCCATGCCGCCGAAGAAGGATTCAAATCCACCTCCGCCGCCCATGGAGCCGAAGAATTCTCTAAACACGTCGCTTGCATCGCGGAAGCCGCCCATGCCGCCAGTGCCGCCTGCAGCACCCGCACCCATGCCGCCCGCTTCAAAGGCCGCATGACCGTATCTATCGTAAGCCGCGCGTTTTTCCTCGTCAGAGAGAACCTGATAGGCGTCTGAAATTTGCTTAAACTTCTCCTCAGCCTCCTTATTTCCGGGATTTCTATCCGGGTGATACTTCAGAGCCAACTTGCGGTAGGCCTTTTTAATGTCTTGCAGCGATGCGTCTTTTGCGACGCCCAGCAATTCGTAATAATCCTGAGCCATTTTTAAAAATTACTCCTTCTTGCTGGATACAATCACCGAAGCCGGGCGTATCAGGCGCCCATTTAGGACATAGCCCACGCGCATTACCGAGGCTATCTTATTTTCATCCACACCCTTAGAAGGCTCGTGTTTTACGCACTCGTGGAACTTTGGATCAAAGTCTTTGCCGAGCGGGTTTATCTCTTCAATGCCAAAATTTGCAAACACCTTCTTTATTTGGGATAGCACCATCTCTATCCCCACTACAAGCTCTTTTACATCGCCGCTTTTCTTGGCGTGCACCAAGCCCAATTCGAGATTGTCTATAACCGGCAAAAGCTCCTCGACAAAGGGTTGAATTGCAAATTTTCTTATTTCTTCCATGTCGCGCTGCATTCTGCGCCTGAATGTATCCAAATCGGCAGCCGAGCGCAGGAAGGAGTCGTAATTCTTCTTAGCCTCGTCCCTAGCTTTTGAAAGTTCGGCTTGCAAGGCCTCGAGCTCGGAGAGTTCCTCTTTAACTCCCTCTGCGGCATCGGGTTTGCATTTGCAGGGCTCGCCCTCATTTTCCTTGCAAGAGCCTTTGCACTCGCAAGCTGAAGAATCGGGTTCAGAGTCCTTATTTTTCAAATTTTCTTCGTTGTTAGCCATAAGTTGTTATTATCGTAATAAAACTCTCACCTCTTACACAAAAAAAGTCAAATATCTTTGTTGTAAAAGGGAAAGAAAATGTCTTTATTAAGACACTCATATGATAGACATCAAAATTCTCAGAGAGGATACGGAAAAATTGCGAAAAGCAATTTCCCTCAAAAAATTCGATTGCGACATCGACGCTATTTTGGATTTCGATGTCAAGCGCCGCGCCATAGTAAGCGCCGCCGAAGAGGCTAGAGCTGCACAGAAGTCGGCAAACTCCGAAATGGCAAAGCTACCCAAAGATAGCCCCGAATTTAAGGCGAAGCTCGCCGAGCTAAAAGAGGCCTCCGCAAAGGTAAAGGCCCTGGAGCAAGAGGCCTCGGAAGCCGACAAAAAGTGGAAGCAGATGCTGCTTACAATTCCGAATATGCCCGACCCATCAGTTCCCGTCGGCAAGAGCGAAAAGGACAATGTGACCCTATCAACTTGGGGCGATATAAGCGCAATTAAAAACGCAAAGCCGCACTGGGACTTGCCCTTTTTTGACAAGATGCTCGATTTTCAGCGCGGCGTGAAGGTTACGGGTGCGGGTTTCCCCTTCTATGTCGGCGACATGGCAAGGCTAGTGCGCGCGCTGCTCTCTCTCTTTTTGGAAGAGGCGCGCTTAAACGGCTACGAGGAATTTATGTGCCCGATTATGGTAAACGCGGCCTCCGCAACGGCCACGGGGCAGCTCCCCGACAAAGAGGGCCAGATGTACCACGACGCCCAGGACGACTTTTACATGATCCCAACCGCCGAAGTCCCCGTAACTAACTTCTACAGAAACGAGACTTTCGACGAAAAGGATCTGCCCAAATACCACTGCGCCTACACACCCTGCTTCCGCCGCGAAGCCGGCAGCTGGGGCAAGGACGTAAGAGGGTTAAACCGCCTGCACCAGTTCGACAAAGTGGAGCTTGTAAAGTGGGTAAAGCCGGAAACTAGCATGGAGGAACTCGACAAACTGCGCATGAACGCCGAAGGGATTTTAAGAAAGCTCGAGCTTCCCTACCGCGTGCTCTTTATCTGCACCGGCGACATAGGCTTCCCGCACGCAAAGCAGTACGACCTAGAGGTATGGGCGGCAGGCCAGCAGAAGTGGCTTGAAGTTTCGAGCTGCTCTAACTTTACGGACTTCCAAGCGCGAAGGGCGGGCATACGCTACCGTCCGGCAGGCGGAGGAAAGGCGGAGTTTGTCCACACGCTAAACGGCTCGGGGCTCGCAATTCCGAGAGTCCTTGCCGCGATTTTGGAAAACAACATCACAGACGATGGCAAG
>URYY01000123.1 GCA_900552245.1 uncultured Opitutales bacterium
CCCAACATAGGCTCGCGGATTGTGGAGCTTTCCGTCTATTGTTATTACGTTGTGGGAATGATTGTTGTATCTAAATACCTTCCAGCGATCGGAACTTTCATAAGAAGGGTTACTCCAAATCTCCAGCCCCTTGCTTTCGAGCGAGTTGTAGTCCTGCATACCCAAGTCGAAAACCCAGCGCTCGCCGAGCGCATCGTAAACAAATGACGAAACGTCCATATGCCCGTGGTTTTCCGAAGCCTTGCCGCCCTTTATCGCAAAGTACTGCGCGCCCTTGCTCCAATCGCTTCTGGCAATAAATACGGGTGTGGCGCCGCTGCCGAAAAACACCCTGTCTTTAGGGTCTGGAATCTTTTGCAAATCAACTCCATTTGCATATAAAATCGCGAATATAAAATATGGGCTTATAGCTGATTTTGATAGCAAAGCCCCCTCTATTGCGCTTTTATTTAGAACGCTTAAATCGGACATCTTCCTCGCAAACCAAAATACAACCGGACTTGCAAAGACGCGCGGCCCCGTATCGGAAAAGGAAAAATTAAAGCAGGATGGGCCCTCCATATGCCTGTGCCACCTTGCACTTTCCCAAAAGCCCGGAGCTTCAGACAAACCAAAATCGCTTTTGAAGGCCGATTCAAGCGCCATGATGTACATAGCTTGAAAGGTAGTGCCGTAGTCCCAATAATTGTAGCCCTCGGGATAAATTCCGTCGGGCGCGTAGCAAGCGAGATGCTTTTTTATGGACTCTTGGCCGCGCAAAATAATTTCCTTGGCAAGTTCGGGATTTTCGTCGTAGATGGCGAGAGCCCCCGCGAGCATTCCCAAATTGCAAACGGCGTTCCAGTTGTTTGAGCTTCTCAAAAACCAGTTGTACTTGGAGGATTTTGAAGCTTCCAAGCCCTTTTGCGCTATGGCAGAGGCGCATAGCTCTTTCGTTTCAACACTTAAGTCATTGTAGAGCCAATCGTAAAAAATAGCCAGAGCCAAGGTCATCTCGGCAGTGTCGAGAAAGTGGGAGGGATTCCACGAGGGCATTTCGCAAATCGACTTAATCTCGGCTTCAGCGCGCTTCAGATAGCGCTTGTCGCCGCTTGCCAAATATGCGTAAGACAAGTATATGGCTCTGCGAAACTCCTGCCGCGATACGCTTAGGAGGCGCCTGCCCGTCATTTTATAAGTGGCAAGAGGTCTAAGCAAAGTATCTTCAGCCCCCTCCATAAGCTTTTGATGTACCGATGCAAGCATGGGGTTTTCATTGATTTTGCGGCTTAAATTTCCGGACTCTACCCCAGATAAGAAGATGCGCGGGTGAGGGGCGATTTTTGAAAAGTCAATCGCCGCGCTAGCTGCGCCGCTTAAAAATAAAAAAGCGATTAGAGCCGTTAAAAGCCTCAACATATCCTACCCTCTCATTTGATGTTCCGCTGCGATATATTGCCAATTTAAGTCTGAATAGCAATGCGATACTCAACTTGGCTATCCGCATATAGATAAAATTTTAGAAAAATCAGGCAAGCTAAAAAAACCTTTCCATTAAAAGATGCAAAGCCTAACTTTCCGCTGAAATCCAATGTAGAAATTGCAAAGCAATGAGAGTATGTGGGTAAATCTTAATAGAATTTTACACTATAAAAAATCTAACTTATATATTGCAATACCTTGGATAATTAGCCCCAACGGCATGTTTATATTTTACAGTAAAGCAATCTAAATCGCTCTATATCTAAGCGATAGAAAGCAACTTGCGCCCCAACTTACACAAACTTTGCTAAAAAAATAAGTTAAAATTGAGGAAAAAACATTTTTAGCTTTTCGAAAACCCAGTGTATATATGATGAAATACTTACTCCTCACTTGCGCCGCAATTATGTGCGCCGCAGTTTGCGCTAAAGATAAAGTTAAATTTCCCCGTGAATTTTCACCCTCGGAAGGCGTTGTAAACACCTATGAGGCTCCTTTTAGAAAGGAAATTTGCCTAAATGGGCTTTGGGATATTCAATTTGCAGAAGTCCCCAAGGGCTACAAGTTCCGCAAGAATATGCCCGCGCCGGAATTGCCCACCCCAATAGCCGGCAAGTGGGAAGAGGTAAAAATCAAAATTCCCTCTCCGTGGAACGTAAACGGCTGGTCTAAGATGCCCGATAAATTTGCGCCGAGTGCAAACTACTTCCCGAGCTATCCCGAAAGCTGGATACACAAGCTCATGGGCTGGTTAAAGAAAGATTTTACTGTGCCCGCAGATTGGCAAAGCGGCCGCGTGGTGCTGCGCTTCGACGCAGTGGCGGGATATTGCAAGGTCTATGTAAATGGCAAACTTGCCGGAGAGCACTTTGACATGCATATGCCTTTTGAGTTGGACATCACAGACCTCGTCAAATTCGGCAAAGAAAATGAAGTCTTAGTCGGCGTAAGAAGCGGCAGATTCTTTGAGAAGCAACACCCCGTCCACGAGAAAGCCTTTGTGACCTACCCGAACGGCTCAATGACAGCCCCCATCTTGGGAATTTGGCAAGACGTATTTTTGCTATATAAGCCCGACGTTTATGTGGCAGATATTTTCGCAAAGCCATTTGTCGGAAAAGGAGAACTTGAATTTGACGTAGAAATTGCAAATAAGAGCGCCTCGGAAAAGTCGCTAGAACTAAAGGGAGAAATTTACGAATGGATAAATAAGGCGGGAAAAGACACGCTGAGCGCCCCGGAGCCAAAGTGGACACTCTCTAAAAACCCAAGGCTTTCGCTGCCTGAGGTAAAGGTGGCAATTCCAGCCAATTCCTCTAAAACCCTCACGCTTAAAGTCGCGCCTAATGGCAAGTTAAAGCTCTGGTCGCCGAATGAGCCGAATCTCTATATGTCGCTATTTGAAATCTTGGAAAGCGGCAAAGTTAAAGACAAAAAGACCGCCCGTTTCGGCTGGCGCGAATTTAAAGTTGTAGGCGACCACTTCGAGTTAAACGGCGAAAAAATAAAACTTCACGCCGATTTTCTCCACCCATTTAGCGCCGTAATATGCTCGCGCCGCTACGCATGGGCTTGGTATAAGATGATAAAGGATTTCGGCGGCAACGCCGTGCGCCCGCACGCCCAACCCTGGCCGAACGACTACTATAAATTGGCCGACGAAATGGGAATAATGGTGCTCGCAGAAAACGGTCTCTTCGGTAGCTCCATCTGCCAAAACCTATCGGAGGAAGACACATGGCGGCGCGTTCGCGCACAGACTGAGGAACTCGTTAAGCGCAACCGCAACAATCCCTCGGTAATAGGCTGGAGCGTAGGCAATGAAATGTTTGCGATGAGCCTGCCGCACATACACAAAGTTGAGCCTGAAGAAAAAGCTAAGTGGGACGCAAAGCTTGTAGAAATGTCCAAAGTTCCGCCCACGCTCGACCCCACGCGCAACTTCGTCACAATAGACGGCGACCAAGATATGAACGGCGAGCTAAACAACTGGACAAAGCACATAGGCCACAATATGTCGCCCACATTTTTAAGCGATGTCAGAGCTAAGTTAAACTATCCCAAGCCCATGATTTGCGGCGAATACGGCGCAACCTACTACGGCACACCCTCAATACTCTACCCCTACATAGGCGACGCCGCCTACACAAGCTACGAGGGCCGCGCTGCTGGAATTGCCGCAGACCTCTACCACAATTTCTTTAATGGGGGGCTAAAAGACTTAGACTATCTCTCGCCCTCGCTTGTGGCTTGGTACGGCATACGCCACCTGCCCATAGGCTACAGCGATTTTAATAGGCTGCCGACTCTTGAAGACGGCGTATTTGCGGGTGTGGAATACAAAGAGGGTATTCCGGGCTGCCAGTTTGAGAGAATCCCGCCCTACGTAACGGCTCTAAATCCGGACTTTGCCCCAAGTCTTCCGCTCTACAAGCCCCTGCCGCTCTTTGAGGCCTACAAGGCGGCTCTCGCGGGCAAGCCCTGCAAGTGGGATAAACTCACAATCCATAAAAAACCCCAAAAAAAGTTGCCCGAAGCCAATATAGAAAAGGCGCTATTTATCGGGAAGGCAGACTCTAAGCTTGCAAAGTTCTTGGAGTATAGCGGAGTTAAATTTACATCAGAGCCATTTAAGGGCGCAAAGTTTATATTTATAGACGCCGAAAACGCGTCTAAAAAGGATATTGAAAAGTTGCTGAAGGAACTTGGCAAGGGTGCAAAAGTCTTTGCAATGCTCTCTTCAAAGACACCTTCAGAGGCTTTTGCAAAAATTCTGCCGCAGAAATTGGAACTAAGCACAAGCCAGGCAACGGCGCTAAATAAGAATCCAGAAAGCGAGCTTGCAAGCTACTTTGAAATTCCCGATTTATATTTTTCGGAACTTAAAAACGAGAAGAATGAATGGGCGCGCGATAAACAAATTTTAAAGGCGGGGCTATCCGGCAAGCTTGTGAAAAATTCGGAAGTCATATTCAAAGCCTCCGATACAGATTGGTCGATGTTTAACCAGAAGCCCGAGCACTCAAAGGCAAGCTCCATTTGCCTCTATGAGGACATGATTAAGCCCGAAGGTGCGGCTCTAATTAAGTTTAACTTAAAAGGTAGCGACTTTTACATCTGCGCGCTAGACTACTCGCTAAGGGGCTTCCGCGAGGGCATATTGGAAAATAAGCCCGAGAAAAAATCGGTTCGCGCCTTCTGGCAGAGGCTCTTTAACGCACTCGACTTAAAGACCTCAGACGAAGTGGCAGGCGAAGCTGCAAAGTCCAAAAACAAGCACGACTTGCTCTTGGACGGCCCAATAAATTAAGGATTCTAAAAGTTCAAACCAAAGACCGGCTCGGAATAAGAGTCGGTCTTTTATTTAGCATCAAACGCTCCTGTCTTTAAAAAAATTTTTAAATGCTCGCCTTAAGATTTAGTCCACTAAATCCGCTCGCAAAATCTTTGAGTAAATAGAACTAAAAAATGAAATATTTTAAGGCTCTACTTTACTTTATTTTTTCAAATAAAAACTTGCTTTCAAAACGTTTTTCTTTAGGCTTTAAAAACGAGGAATTCGATAAAAAACCTTCGGGAGAGGATATAGTCATGAAAAGAATTGCCGCGCTTTTTATCTTTTTATTTTTTGCGACGCTTTGCCTCAAAGCGGAACCAACCCAAAGCGAAAATTTTGCGCCGCTAAAGAATAAGAGCATAGTTTTCATAGCCCGCGAGCAATTCCCGCGCGACCACCACAATACCGCTACAATATTTCAAAAAGGCGAGATAAACCAAAACGCCTTCAAAGCTATGCAGCGGCTAGGAAGCGCAATTTTTAAGGTGGATTTCGACGCCTCGGGCAAAGCCTCAAGCCCAGTGAAGCTCCTAGATTGCCCCAATGGTGTAGTCAGGGATCTGCAAGTTTCATTCGACGCCCAAAAGCTTCTCTTTTCAATGCGCGAGGACTTTGACGACTGCTACAAAATCTGCGAGCTAGACCTAAATACGGGCAAACTTTCAAAGCTTACCCAGCCGGAGAACGCAAGCGATATAGATCCGATCTACCTGCCAAATGGCGACATTCTATTTGTGTCCACCCGCGACGTAAAATTCTGCGCCTGCAACCGCCACATCATGGGCAACCTCTTCCGCACAAAGCGCGGCCAAATAACCCAAATTGGAAAATCCAAAGAGTTTGAAAATAACCCCGCCCTGCTTGCCGACGGCAGAATCATCTACACCCGCTGGGAATACACAGACAAAAATTTCGGGGGCTCGCAGGGGCTATGGGTGGCAAACCCCGACGGCACACGCCACGCCATATACTGCTGGCAGGAAACGCCAAACCCCATAGTTGACGCCTGCCCGCTTCCAAACGGAAAAGTTGCGGGAATAATTTGCACTACCCACGGCAGACCGCACGGGGCGCTCGCGATTTTCGACGTATCAAAATCCATTGAGGGCGCAGAGATTGTCGAATTTATACTGCCCAAAAATTCGCGCCAAGAGATAGGCAAAAATTTCGATTCCTTCGAGCACGGCACTATGGGCAAAGACACGCCAAAATTTGAAGACCCCAGCGTTCTAGACAAAAATCATCTGTTAGTATCTCGCCAACTAAAGGGTTCCGACGATAAGACAGCCCTCTTTGCCGTAAATATAAAAGACGCAAAGCTCACAAAAATTCTCGAGTTGGACGAAGAGCGCGGAATCTACGACGCCCAAGTCTTGCGCCCCCAAAAGAGAGTTTCCATGCTTCCC
>URYY01000124.1 GCA_900552245.1 uncultured Opitutales bacterium
ATTCAAAAATTTTGCCAAGTTTTCCATATCAGAATCCAATGGGCTTTGCAAGCTGCCCTGAACCTCGCAAGTAGAAGCGTTCGGAGTCTTTACAATGTGCGTCTGAACATCGTCCGGCAAGACTAACTGCGACACCCCACCCCTTAACTGCGCCATTTTAAAAGCCATGTTTGCAAGTGCAGAGAAATCCGAGTTTGAGGCCAGTTGAGCCTGAAAGACGCACACGTCTTTAAATGCGCTAAGCAAATCGATTTCCTGAAATATGTAGCGGCCCAAAGTTTTGCTGTCAACTTGCCCGGTGAGGGCTAAAACGGGTGCTGAATCGAGCTTTGCGTCGTAGAGCCCCGTCATTAAATTTGTAGCCCCCGGCCCCGCGATAGTAATTGCCATAGCAGGCTTTGCCATGAGCTTTCCATACGCAGAACACGCGAAGGCCGCCGCCCCCTCGTGCCTTATGCTCACAAAGCGCATCTTGCCCTGCTCAGAAAATTTGCGAAGCGCATCCGCAACTCCGAGAATGGAGTGACCAACCATTCCAAAGGCGCAGCGCACTCCGCTTGCAACTAAGCTGCTTACAATTGCATCTGCCGCCGTTTGCTCTGCATCTGAAACCGCCGCCTTAGATTCTGGCTCCTGAGAATCTTGTTTTTCAAATAGCGACTTCCCGGCCCCGCAAACGGGGCAAAGCCAGTTTTCTGGCAGATCCTGCCACTTAACGCCCTCGCGCTGCTCGTCGTAAACATAAGCGCAAATTTTGCAGACATACTTCATATGCGGATTTCCTCAAATGGGTTTATTTACTTTGTCCGCCTGCATTGTTTTAGAATACGATTAAAAGTCAAACACTAAAATGAGAATACTTCTCAATTAAAGAGTGAAATTTCTTTGAGGGCGAGGCGCGAATTAACTTATTTCAAAGCTTTGTTACTCAAACGATTTAGTCAGTAAATTTATTTGACTAAGCGCGCGAATTAAAATTGAATGGAATTTCTATATGAAACATTCCGAATGCGGTACAACTAATCTAACGTAAAAAAAATGAGCGAAACAGAAACTACAAACACGACAAATCCAAAAGTTGAGTTGCAGCGCGCCGAAATCTTAAAAGCCCAAAGCGACGGCAAGCTCGCGACGCTAAAAACCTACGCAAAGTTTTCCGGTCCGGGCTGGCTGCAAAGTGCGATAACTCTGGGTGGCGGCTCCTTGGCCTCATCGCTTTACTTGGGAGTTATAGGCGGTTTTGCAATGCTATGGCTGCAGCCATTTGCAATGCTTTTAGGTATAATAATGATGAGCGCCATAGCGTATGTCACGCTGTCTATGGGCAAGCGTCCACTAAGGGCTATAAATGCTGAAATTAGCCCTGTGTTGGGTTGGGGCTGGCTAATAGCTTCAATGCTTGCAAATATAGTTTGGTCTATGCCCCAATTTGCGCTTGCTACGGCGGCAATCGGGCAAAACTTATTTGAGCCTTTCTTTAAGGGTTTTGACGAATTTACGGTAAAGTTAATTATAGCGCCAATAGTTTTAATCATAACAATATCGGTAGTTTCGCTCTACAATGCAGGCGGAGTGGGCGTAAAAATATTTGAGATTCTAATAAAGATAATGGTGGGCTGCGTAGTCCTGTGCTTTATGGGCGTTGTGGGGCTATTGATATACTCCGGCGCAATAGATTTTGGAGAGATTATGCGCGGTTTTGTTCCCACAATTTCGACCCTATTTGAGCCATCCAGCACTTTTGCACCCTTCCTCGACAAACTTAGCGAATCGTCAAGGGAGTTCTGGACTGCCTACATAGTCGAGCACCAGCGAGACGTAATGCTAGCTGCGGCAGCTACGGCAGTCGGCATAAATATGACCTTCCTTCTGCCCTACTCCATGCTCAGAAAGGGCTGGGATAGAGACTTCCGCGGACTTGCGATTTTCGACCTCTCCACCGGTCTATTTATTCCCTTTATATTAGCTACGGGCTGCGTAGTGATAGCCGCCGCATCGCAATTCCACGCGCGTCCGGTAGTTGGCCTTGTCACGCCTGCCTACGCGCAAGACGGCACTAAGATTGAGCCTCCCAAAAATCTCGTAAGGGAGTACGAAGCCCTGCTGGATATGAGAGCCGAAACTATCTTGCTTGCGCAAAATCCAAAACTAAAGGGCGAGAAGACATTTGAAGCGGAACTTAAAAAGACCCGCGATGCCCTTCCCGAACCGGAAAAAATGATGGCTTCAATTTTGGTGCGCCGCGACGCCCTCAACCTTTCCGACACGCTAAAGCCGCTAGTCGGCGACAAAGTTGCCAAGTACGTGTTCGGATTCGGAGTTCTTGCAATGGCTCTAAACGCAACAACAATGCTAATGCTAATAAACGGGCTTTGCTTCTGCGAGCTTCTCAACAAGCCCGCAAAGGGAAAAATACAGATGATAGGTTCTCTCATAGTGTGCGTTGGTATCTTGATGCCATTTTTCTGGGAGGGCGCGCTTATGTATTTGGCGGTTCCAACATCGGTATTTGCACTGGTTCTTCTGCCTATAGCATACACATGTTTCTTCTTAATGATGAACAATAAGAACATCTTGGGCAAAGATGTTCCGGCCGGCAAAAAGAGGGTTTTGTGGAATGCGCTTATGGCCTGCTCTGTGCTTGTCTCGGGAAGCGCGAGCTTCTTTGTGCTGTGGACAAAGCAGGGCTACTTTGGACTTGCGCTCTTTGCTCTATTTATACTTGCGGTAATTCTCACACACAAAAGAAAGCGCGCCGCAAACTAGTTGCCATCAAAAAAAATATTTAATCCGGCGCTCAAATCGCTTTTACCCCGATTTGAGCGCCGTTTTTTTTATTTAATATTATAGAAATTGCTTATTTAAATAAAAGTTCTTAGCTAACTAAAAATTCAGAGCAAATAAATTTAATCAACCCATATTTGCCCTATGCTGTGAGTAGGTCGAGGCAAACTCCACGCTTTACATTCAAGTAAAGTTGCATAACTAGCTAGTTAATCTCAGGCTCTCAAAAATAAACCCTGCGCAAAATGGCACAAAAAAAGCCCTTCCCACGAGCGCGAGAAGGACTTTTAAAGATTAAACAGTTCCGCGCCTTATGAAGTAAGTTGGCACAACCTCCCGCAAATTTGGATTCCAATCCTGCAGTTGCTGGGCAAGCATCTTACCCAAATTGTAGAAGTTTATTGATATAACTGCCGCACCGTCAGCCACGACCTTCTTTATAGGAGAGTCATTGTAGGAAATAACGCCAAAGTCATCTTTTACTTTCAACCCCTTGTCCTTCGCTGAAAGTAGAATATCGACTAGATGATTGTCGTCCATAACCATGAAGAACGCGCCCTTCTCCAGATATGCTTCCGAAAAATCGTCCAGAATCCGGCAATCCAAGGAATTGTCAGAGCAGAAGCGCTTAAAGGCTGAAATTCTCTCAACCGGATGTGTTCCACTTGGATCAAAAATCATGTAAAACTTTTTGTATTTTGAAATAAAAGGTAGGGATTCGCTCAGAGCCTTGTAGAAATTCTCATCGGAATTTTGGTATATGTACGAAGACTCGCAGTCCGGAATATCCGCCGGAACGTCCAAGAGCAGCAACCTATTTTGAGGTATTTTTAAGACGGACTTAAATGTGCTTTTGTCTCTCATAGCAAAGACCACATAATACTCATAGCGCCCTATTGCGTCCTCAATTAAATTTACAAACATCTCCGGGTTGTAGCGGTGGGCAAAACAGGTTATAGAAATCTTATTTCCCAAGTTTTCGTTTAGCCCCCTGACGAGTTGCTCCTTGTAGGAGTTGCTCATAACATCTAGCAATATAAACACATTTACCGACTTTTTGTATTTGGACTTTATTACTATAAAGCCCTTGCCGTGCCGCGACTCAATAAGCCCCTTGCTCTTTAAGAGATTGTAGCTTTTAACGACAGTCTCGCGAGCTATTTTGCACTTTCCCGCAAGCTCGTTTATCGAGGGCAATTTCATACCTTTTTTGAGAACGCCCTCATTTATCATATCTATAAAATAATTTTCAATAAACTTAGATTTCGGCATGTGCGAAACCTTAAGCTGCGCAGACAAGTCGGCTAAAATTTCCTTCATTTTTGATTTTTAAGTTGGTTTTCACGCAATGTATGTAACTTGGACAATAATGGTCATACTGTTATAGATTTCAAGAATAAAATTTTCAATACAAAGCCCTGCCGAATTAAATTCTCAACTTTGAATAAAAGGGAATTTGAGGGGCAAAAACAAGCCAACCTTTACTAAAACTATGATGCTTAAAAAAAGAGATTTTAGGGTAGAACACTTCAACATAAAATCGACTTCCTCTAGTAATACGTTTTGGATGGCTTAATTTTATAAAATAAAAAGATAAAGCCTTAGAGGAAAACTTGATTTTCTGAAATTTGAGAGAATATGCCTACCTATTACTCACATTATTTATAAATAATAAATATTTTTTTATTTTATGGATAATCTGAAAGCTAGAAAGTTTAGAATGCACAGTCATCTTCAAAATATCTCTAGAGATAGAGCAAAAATCGAGTTTTAAATCTTGAAAAGCAGACGAATTTTTACGCCTTCTAAGAGGCGTGTAAGACAATATTGCGCTTTTTAGAGACTCTGTGCAACAAGTCTTAAAACATTTAAAAATTTGCCTTAAAAATCCGAGAGATAGAACTATTTTTAGAGCAAAAAAAAGCGCCCACACAAGGGGCGCTCAGGCAAAATAAAAACAAGAAATTAATTCTTCGGGGCAGTTGCGTTCAGTGCAGAAATAACGTCTTCTGTTATGTCGCTAGCGGGCTTGCTGAAATAAACCGCACCCTTTTCAAAGACAAAGTCCGCCTTCTTGTCGGCCGCAACCTTCTCTATGACCTTTACAATTTCCTTCCTGTGCTCCGCGACAACTTCCTTCTGCTGCTGCATAAGCTTCTGCTGGGTCTGATTTTTCAAGCCCTGCATATTGGTAACCAAGGTCTTCAACTCGGCGAGTTTCGGCTGAAGTTCCTTAGTTTCGATTTCCTTCCTAGCCTCCTCTGTCAAAGCCGTATTCTTGCTCTTTTTCTCAATTTCCTGAAGCTCTGCAATGAGCTTTACGCGCTTTTCGTCCATGGCTTTTAGCTCGTTGTTTGTCACATCGACAGCCGAGGCAAACTGCTGCTGAACCTGCTTAGTCTTGTAGTAGCTCTGATAGGCCTGCGCCATATCAACTACATATATAACCAAATCGGCGGCGCTCGCCACGCAAACGCCAAACGCCAATGTCAATACTGTTAGTACTCTTTTCATTTTTTCCTGTCTTTGAGATTAAATTAAAATGTGCCAATAGATATTTAAATCAAACAATTAGAACACCGTACCAAAGGAAAAATTAAATTGCAAGCCATCATTGTTATATTTTCCAGATGTTATTGGAATGCCCAAATCTATGCGCATAGGCGCGCCCATTAACATAATTCTAAAGCCAATGCCAAAGTCGTCGTTGTAATTGCTCATATTCCAGTCCCAAGAATCGGCGTTTACAAAGCCAATATCGTAGAAAATTGCGATTCTTAAAGGCTCTATTATCTGATAAGAATACTCAACTGATATAAATCCGAAGGTGTTGCCGCCCTCAGGCTCGCCCGTTGCCGGATCTATTGGGCCAACCTTGCGGTAGTCAAAGCCCCTCATGTTGTACGCGCCGCCCAAGAAGTACTTTTCAAAAAACGGAACTTCCTTGCCGCCGTAGCCCATAACGGAACCTGTCCTTCCTACGAACGACAATACCTGATTGCCGTATCTAAACACGGAATACTCGCCAAACTTTTTTGACATCGGTATCCACCACCCCGCCCTGGCTTCAATTCTGTATAGATTGGTCTGCCCCATTAGGGGGCCGCCCGCAACCTGCTGCAAAAATTCAAATCTCGTACCTTCCGTAGGCATCATCAAATTGTCGCGAGTATCGCGCAAAAAGCTCAGTGATATCTCGGAAATCGAGCGGTGCCCGTCCTCCTTTTTTATTGTCTCGGGCGCGTTTGACTGCACGTCGTATATGTTTACGTCCTCTATAGTATAGGCCAAGCGTGCCTCTACCATTTCAAACAAATTCTTGCGCAAGTAATTCATCATACCCGTGCGCAACTCGCTATATTCGTCGGAGTAATACCCTGAGTCCGTCCTATATAGCTCGAAGCCGTAGG
>URYY01000125.1 GCA_900552245.1 uncultured Opitutales bacterium
AATCAAGGCCGAGCCACTTCATTCCGTCTATCAAGACCTTAAGTGACTCCTCTGTATTTCTCTCCTTGTCAGTATCCTCTATTCTCAGGATAAATGTGCCGCCCGTATGGCGGGCGTAAAGCCAGTTAAAAAGCGCAGTGCGCGCGCTTCCGATATGAAAGAATCCGGTGGGACTCGGTGCAAACCTTACTCTCGTTTTGTCGCTCATAAAGGATTGTAAGGTTGCCACAATTTTGCCCATTTTCAACAAAAATAACTCAAATTTGCCCCATATCGGCTCTTATTGCCCTCAAAGCCTCTAAAACTAGACTCCGGACAGGGTTTCCTTTTGCTTTAAAACTTCGTAAAATTTGTCGTAAACGGGCGTGTCTATCCCAAATTTTCTGCCGAGTTGGCAGATGTAGCCAGTGAGCGAGTCCAATTCAGATTTCCGCTTAGCCATAAAGTCGCGCTGCATTGATGTGGTTGAATCTGAGGGCATAAGTTTATCGTAGTCGGCCAAAGTTGAGTCAAATAGATCCGCCTCAAGCTCCGGAAGCGATGCTTTTGCGATTTTGCAAAATTCCGAAAGCAAGTTCAACAGAGCCGCATTTGCCTCCTCATTTTTCCTAAATTTTGCGTAGGGCAAGCCATAGTTTGACATCGCCGTTGAAAGTGGAGAGATAAATGCGAACTTGCGCCACACTCGCTCTAGTATTTTTGGGGTGGTCTTGGCATTTATGCCCGCAGCCTTAAAAAGCTCGCGAAGCTCCGACAACCTAGCGTCCTCTCCGCGCGGCTTGCCAAACAAAAACAGGGGATTTGCCGAAGTGCACATCACCCTGCCCTTCTGCACGATTTGCGAGATTATGTATGCGCACGCAGGCGCCGTAAAATTTTCAGGAAAAGTCGCCGAAATTCTGTCGTAAGCCTCTATTCCGTTTGCAAAAGGCACAAGCACAGTTTCCTTGCCCACACATGGAGAAATCCCTTCCAAAAAAGAATCAATAGAGTAATTTTTTGCGCAAAATAAAATGTAGTCGCAAAGGCCGATTTTTGCGGGATTATCGCAGACTAAATGAGCTTTACCGGCTATGGTCGAACCTTTAAACTCCAAGATTATGCCGTCCCTTCTCACGGCGCTTAGAGTTTCGCCCCGGGCAATAAAATCAATCTGCGCCACTTTTGAATCGCTACCGTAGAAATTTGCAAGCCTTGCCCCCAAATAAGCACCGACGCCGCCAAGCCCAAAAATCGCAATCTTTTTCATAAGTTTTATTATCGCAATTCCCTGCGAATTTTCAAGCCCAATAAGGGCTTAAGTTAGCATTTTCCAATACTGCAAGAGTCTCTTGACAGGCAAATTAAATATAAAATCTCAAAATAAAAAATTGCGCTTCTGCGACGAAGCAAAAAAACGGCAAACTCGCATTTTAACTCCGGAGAAATAAGAGATTTTCAAGACCGGAATTAACAAACGCAAAAGCGCAAACTTAAAATAGCTCTCCCTGCACGCTCTTTTTGTCGGGCTCGCGCAAATTTTTTAGAAAGCTTGGTCTGTGAACGTCGCTAGCCCCATAGATTAGAAGGCTTTGCATGTGGGCGGGAGTCCCGTAGCCCTTGTGGACTTCAAAGCCGTACTGCGGATATTTTGGCGCGAGCGCCTCCATGAGCCTGTCTCGCGTTACTTTTGCTATTACCGAGGCCGCCGCTATCGCCAGGCTATTGGCATCGCCCTTTACAATCGCAAAGTGCCTGAATGGAAAATTCTTTAGCTTCACCCCGTCTATCAAAACTTCAGCCCTCGAGACGTCGCTTATCCCCTCGCCAAAGAGTGTTGCGGGCGCGGAAGATGAAGCCAAATTCAACCTGCCCCTGTCGTTTAACTTTTCTATGGCGCGCCGCATGGCAAGCTTTGTAGCGCCCAAAATATTTAGACTCTCTATCTCGGCAACCGACGCGCTCGCCGCCTCAAAGTCCAAAATTCCATTTTGCCTGAGATTTTCAAGCTTCTCGAAAAGCTCTGCGCGAGTGCGCGAATCTAGCTTCTTGGAATCGTCAAGAGCCGCAAGCGACTTTAGCAGAGACCTATCCTCGTAGAAGCTATCGCCAATGCAAGTTGCAGCAGCCACCACATCTCCGGCCAAAGCCCCCCTGCCGGCCTCGTCAACGCCCACCAAAAAGCGCTTGTAGCGCAGGTACTGCCCGTCAAACTCGGCAAGCTTTAAAATCATTGCACAGCCTCTTTCAGAGCCTCCTGAGCCGTCTTAAAATGCATCTTTGCGAATGCCGGCAACTTTTCGGGACCAAACTTTTTTACTATCCCGACAGCCTGCTCGCGCGTCTTTGCGCTGGCGCCCTTCATGAGGTCCTCTCCGAACTCCTTTGAGAGCTTCTTAAGCGCGAATATATATGTTGCCCTCGCAATTATCGAGGCTGCAGCCACTACCGGATCGGATTCCGCCTTGGTCTGCATCTTAAGCTCAAAATTCTTGACTCCGTCAGTCTTTATCTGCCTCTGGACAAGCGGCTGCTTTGTGAATTGGTCCAACATTCCCCACGGTACAAAGCGCTCCTGCAAAGCGCCCTCTAGAGCCTTTGCATGCATCCAAGCAAGCATCTTATTTAGATTTCCAAAGCGCCTGTAAAGCTCGTTGTACTTGAGCATATTTGCGTAGCTTACCTTTACGACCACATTCTTTGTGTCGCGTATTTTCTTTGCCATGGCAAGGGCTGCCTTGTCGCTGGTAACTTTTTTTGACTCCTTTAAATCCTCATCCTGCCACTTTTTTACGGCATCTGCATCGGCTATCACGCAGGCTGCTACAATCGGGCCGAACAAGTCGCCCTTGCCGCTTTCGTCCAAGCCCGCGTGAGCCTCAAACCACTCGGGGTGGAGAGCCTCGTCATAGCCGAATTCGGCAACTCCAAGAATCTCCGGCTCAAGGACAAAGCTCACAAAGTCCTCCGTGCCCTTGCCCTGAATAACGAGCTTGCCCGATTTGTATGCAACCACATTCACATCGCGGCTCTTATACGCGTAAGCTGAGTAATCTACATTGTACGGAGCCCAAAGGTGACCGTCGAGCCACTCTCCCAAAGCCTTCATTTGGGATGCATTTATCGCCCTAGTGTACAGAGTTTTTTTCTTTGGGCCCAGCTCCTGAGCCAAATCGCCGTATGTCTTTGGTCTTTTCATCTCAAAAATAGAATGGAAAATAAAAAAAATGCGCTTACCCAGTAAATCTCAAGGCGCGCATTTCTTCAACACAAAAATAAAAGCTACCAAACCGGCTCGTAGAGCCCTAGATTGTACCTCTTCATTTCAGAAAAGGCTATCCACTGCACTATCTCCATATTGTTTGCCGCAAGAATTGCCACCTCGGAGGACTCCGGATTTATTCCAACCACAATGAAATACTCCTTTGTGTAGTAACCTGAAAAAATTTCATTTGTCGGAGATTTAAAAATCTTTTTTGGCAACAATTTTTTCCACTCTTGGATATTGCTTGAGGAGTGCCTGTCATTTGTTCTGCTGGATATATACTGGTAGAAATTGTCAATGTCAGCCCCGCACCAAAATAGGTGAACGCCAGCCTGTATTCTAGACTTAATATTGCTCTCAGTCATATTCAGCTTGCTAAAGCGCGAGCCCGTCTTTGCCATGACGGAATTTATTGCAACGAATATTCCGTCCACAGTTTTATCCGGCAGCTCGCTGTATTTTTCAAAGACCTTATCAATATCAATCCAGGGGAAATAATAGTTGAAAAACAGATCCAGATTTCTTGGAAAGTTCGGCAGATATTTTACGGAATCGGGCATGGGCCTCAACATGATATCGCCGTTTGGGCGGTTTATTACGTTCTTTTTTAGGTCTGCCCTATTCAATTTTAGAGCGGCTTTAGTTTTTTTTACAGGCTTTGAGTCGGCCTCAGCGGCGTAGCTTGCGAATCCTGCGGACAATATCGCAATTGAAAACACAAAGCACAATACTTTTCTAAAAATCCCCATAAAATACTCCATCCACACTCCGATTAAATTTGTTAGAGTAAAGCGGATAATATAAAACATTTTATATATCAAGAACTTTTTTTCTAAAAAACTTGCAATGCTCAGGCAAATTGCTAGCCTTAACTGTTCCGTAAAAGAATGGGGGATTTGTTTTGACCTACGATATTTTTGACACAAACACGATTTTGCTAGGGCTGCTGTCGGCAGTCTTGGCAGCGGAGTGCATTATATTGTTTGTCAGGATACAGTCAATGCGCCACAAGATAAACTCGCGCCTTGAAGAGTTTGTGCGCGACGAGCGAATGAAGATTGAACATAGGAAGTCTGAGCTTGAGCTGGAACTTAAGCAGAGGGCGATGTCGCTGGAGTCGGAGTATGAAAATTTGGAATCAAACACAAGGCAGGCAAAAGCACTTTTGGACGAGCAGATAGAGAAGTCTCGCTTTGAAATACAAAAGGCAAAAATAGCCTCGCAAAATGCCGAGAACGAGCACAAAAACTACTTGAAGCTCGCAAAGATGTGCGAGGAGAAGTTGGAGCTTTACACAGATAAACTCGCGCAACTCTCTGGGCTTGATGCCGAGAAGTTGAGAGAGGAAGCCAAGAGCCAAATTCTGAAATCGTGCAAAGAAAGCCTAAATACCTACAGGCGCGAACTATTTAAAAAGTCTGCCTTGGAAATCGATATGCAGGCAAAGAGGGTCCTGATAGATTCCGTCATGCGGGCTGCTACAAACCTAAACGCGCAGATAAATTCAAACATAGTAAAGCTTCCAAACGAAGCGATGAAAGGCAGGCTCATAGGCAAAGAGGGGCGCAACATACGCTCCTTTGAAGCCGCTACGGAAACTACCCTTGTGATAGACGAGACTCCGGACTCCGTCATGATTTCATCCTTTGACCCGGCCCGGCGCGAGATTGCGAAAGTTGCGCTGACGAGGCTTTTGCAAGACGGCAGAATAAATCCGCTCACGATAGAGTCCGCAGTTGCCTCGGCAAAGAGCGAGGTTGAAAAGGACGCGATAGACTACGGGCGCGCGGCCTGCGAGCAGACAAATATAAAGAATCTGCCGGACGAAGTGCTAACGCTTCTCGGGAACCTGAGGTTTCACCTTTCGCTAAATCAAAACAGCCTTGAGCATTCCGTCGAGACGGCGCAAATAGCTGCTGCACTTGCAATAGAATTGGATTGCGACCCCTATGTGGCGCGCCGAAGCGGGCTGCTGCACGACATAGGCAAAGCCACCCACTCCGAGCTTTCGCACGCCCGCTCCGGGGCGCAAATACTCAGAAAATACGGGGAAGATGAAATTGTTGTGAGAGCCGTTGAGGGGCATCATGACGAAGTTGCAGGCGGGATATACGGGGCGATAGTAAAAATTGCGGACACAATTTCGGCCACCCGCCCCGGCGCCAGAATGGAACCTGTCGACGGCTACTTTACAAGGATGAAGACGCTTGAGGATACGGCAAAATCTTTTGAGGGAGTCTTGTCGGCCTACGCCCTTCAAGCGGGGCGCGAGCTAAGGGTTATAGTTGAGCCCGAGAAGGTTGACGATGAATCGGCAGTAATTTTGCTTGCCAAAATTAAAGATAAAATTTCGGAAAAGATAGATAGGACAGTTCCTGTAAAAATTACCCTTATAAGGGAAAGGCGCTTTACGGTTTAGCGGAATTTGGCATTCGATGCAGCATGAGGATTTTTGCTTGTATGTGGCAAGCTTCACTACTTGCTGTTTTAGAGAGACTAGAGGTGTGAGGCACCCAGATTTTATTTTTTAAGAAAAAAGTCTTTGACTTTGAATTTATTTTGCAGA
Source organism: uncultured Opitutales bacterium (assembly GCA_900552245.1). Taxonomy (GTDB): domain Bacteria; phylum Verrucomicrobiota; class Verrucomicrobiia; order Opitutales; family Intestinicryptomonadaceae; genus Intestinicryptomonas. Next base: position 5,811 of record URYY01000125.1, read on the forward strand.
TAATGGTTTGCTTTAAAATTTGTATTGCGCGTGTAGAGCTTGCCATTGCACGGTAGCGACTAGCTCGCTTTGCAGATTTTACTAAATGGCTTGGGCGGCAGTCTTATTCTCTGTGCTTCCGAGCGATTTGGAGAGGTGTCCGAGTGGTTTAAGGAGCACGATTGGAAATCGTGTATAGGTTAACGCTTATCGTGAGTTCGAATCTCATCCTCTCCGCCACTTTCAGGGTCGGTTTGCATTTGCAAGCCGACTCGTTTTTTTTGGGTCAACACCAAAGGTTGTGGAATAGGTTGGGTCAACACCAAAGGTTGTGGAATAGGTTGATTTTTTAGATTTGTCTTTCAT
>URYY01000126.1 GCA_900552245.1 uncultured Opitutales bacterium
AGCAGTCGATTTTTAGAATTTTAAGTGCACCGCTTCTTTCGGAGGCGGTTTTTATGTGTTCTAAGGCAAGACCTTGGCAGAATTTTAAATTATCCTTAATAAATTATCTTTAAAAGCGAGCACCTTTGAAAGACTTTACAGATGCTTTTTGTCTCGCAACTGGAAGTAATTGATAAAAAGTCGCGCTTGTTTTGCCTTGTAAAAATAAACCTTTGTATTTTTTAGTGGCGCGATGATTTTGGGGCTAACAAAATTTTAATCCAAATTTAATTGCTAAAAATCTGCCCCCACTTTAGAAGTGCGCCTTTAGTTTTATGAACTTTACATTTTTAGGAACAGGAACATCGCAAGGAGTGCCGCTTTTGTGCGGAGGCCAAAGGAACATAGACCTAAAAAACCCCAAGAACTGGCGCACGCGCTCTTGTGCACACCTCGAGGCGGGGGGGCTTCACATACAGATAGACGCCGGTCCCGAATTTAGGCTTCAGGCGCTTAAGTGCGGGATAGATTGGATAGATTTGTTTTTGCTTACGCACGGACACGCCGACCACATTTTGGGAATGGACGACCTGCGAAGGTTCTGCGACATACAAGAGAACCACAAATTGCCCGTTTACGCAAATGCCTACGGGGCCGAGAGAATACGCGCGATATATCCCTACGCGCTCTTTGACAAGCCAACGCATCTTGGCTATCCCTGTTTCGACCTAAAGTTAATGCCCGAGACCTTGGAACTTGAAAACGGCTTAAAGATACACTCCTGCGAGCTTCCGCACGGGGCGATAACAACGCTCGGCTTTGTCTTTGAATTTGGCGGCAAAAAAATAGCCTATTACAACGATTGCAAGCTACTGACTCCGCGAGCCCAAGAGCTTGCCCGCGGAGCCGACTTGCTTGTCTTGGACGGCTTGCGGCCGATAGAGCACCCCACGCACATGTCGATATTTGAAGCCATGCAAGCTGCCGAAAAGCTCAATGCAAAGCTCACTTATTTTACCCACACAACCTGGCAGATAGACTACGAGACTTGGGAGAATAAACTGCCGCCCAATATGCACATAGCCTACGACGAACTTAAGCTTGAAGTTTAACGGGGCGGAAATTCGGAACTGAAAAAAGCGCATGGGGCGTATAAAGTTTAGAGTAATTCCAAAATCATCGCACACGGAGTTTGCCGGCGAGTACGCCGACGCGCTAAAAGTAAAGCTTTCAGCGCCACCGATAGACGGCAGGGCAAATGCGGAACTTGTAAAGTTTCTGTCAAAGAAGCTAGATGTTTCGAAATCTGCAATAAGCATAGTTTCCGGCGACACCTCGCGCGACAAAACTTTGGAAATTGAGGGAATGGACAGGGCAAAGGCCCTTGAGCTACTCTCAAAGTAAAGCAGCTCGAAAGCAGCTTGAAATTTGCGCTATAAGCAAAAGAGAAGTCAAGTTACAGTTTTTCAAATTCCGAAAAGTCGCCCCTTTCAAAACTTACCGCAATATCGCCCGCCCGCTTGAGCTGCTCGTTTGAAAGCTCGGCGCCAATTTTTTCAATGAGTTTTGATGCAAGTTTGTCCCCGTTTAAGCGGGCGAGCACGCAAAATGCGTAGGCAAAAATTTTGGCGTCTTTCAGAATTTTATCGGCGTATAGAAGTTCGGCTAATTTGTATTGGGCCTCCGCCCCTCCCTTTTTTGCAAGTTCAAAGAGTTTACGATATTGCCCCGACAATGTAGAAGCGGCGACATCGCGAATTTCACTTTTAGCCATATTGTTCCAATAGCGAGCCTTTTCAAAGTCGCGCTCCACTCCCAGTCCGCTTTCATAAAGCAGCGCGAGAGCTTCGCAGGCGTCCGCATTTCCCTGCTCGGCGGATTTTTCAAACCAGTACGCCGCCTTATTGTAATCTTGCTCAACTCCGCTGCCGTTTGCGTACAGCATGCCCAATTTGTACTGCGCTTCAGCGTCACCCTGCTCGGCCGCCCGCTTATACCAGTAAACGGCCTTTTCGTAATCCCGTTCAACATCGCTGCCGTTTGCATACATCAAACCCAAATTATACTGGGCGTTCACATGCCCTTGCTCGGCCGCTTTCGAGTACCAATAAATGGCGTCGCCCGCGTTCCGCTCAACACCGCTTCCGGACACGTACAAACCGGCCAAATTATACTGGGCGTTGGCATATCCCTGCTCGGCCGCTTTCTTATACCAATAAAAGGCCTTCTTAAAATCCGACTCGCCTCCATCGGCATTTTCGCACATTATCCCCAAGTTAAACTGCGATAAAGCGTCGCCCTCGCTTGCGGCTTTCTCAAACCAGTAGCGCGACTTTTCCAAATCGCGTTTGGCAAAATCTTCGTCGTTATATATCAGCCCCAGCCTGGTTTTCGCCTCGGTATCGCCCTGCGCTGCGGCCTTTTCATACCAATAGACCGCTTTTTCTAAATTTTTCTCGACTCCCTCTCCCTTCTCGTACTTTGCCGCAGTTTTAAACTGCGCATCTAGGTTTCCCAACTCGGCGGACTTTTCGTACAATCTAGCCGCCTCCGCCAAATCTGCGTCAACGCCCTTTCCGTTTTGATACATAAAAGCCAGATTGTAATAGGCCATTGCATCGCCCTGCTCGGCGGCTTTCTCAAACCAATAAAAAGCTTTTTGATAATCCCGTTCAACGCCATTGCCCTCTACATACTGCACTCCCAGAGTGTTCTGCGCTTCGACATCTCCCTGCTCGGCAGCTCTTTCATACCAATATGCCGCCTTTTCATAGTTCTGCTCAATACCATCACCCTTTTGATACCGCACACCCAAATTGCATTGAGCTTTTACATTTCCCTGCTCGGCAGACTTTTTAAACCAATAAAGCGCCTTTTCATAGTTCTGCTCAACACCATCACCCATATCGTACATTAGACCCAAGTTGTTCTGCGCATCCGCATCGCCCTGCATGGCAGCTCTTTCATACCAATAAAACGCCTTTTCGTAGTCTTGACCAACACCTTTGCCTTTGTGGTACATTACCCCCAAACAGTATTGAGCATATGCGTCGCCCTGCTTGGCGGACTTTTCAAACCAATAAAAAGCTTTTTGATAATCCTGACCAACACCTCTACCCTTTGCATACATCACACCCAAATTATATTGCGCATCCGCATCGCCCTGCTCGGCGGACTTTGAATACCAGTAAAAGGCCTTTTCGTAATCTTGCTCGACACCATTACCCTCGTAGTACATCCAACCCAAATTGTATTGTGCTTTTGCATCGCCTTGATCGGCAGCCTTCGAATACCAATAAAAAGCCTTTTCGTAGTCCTGCTCAACCCCCTCGCCGTTTTCGTACATCACACCCAAGTTAAATTGCGCCGACGCATCACCCTGCTCGGCAGCTCTTTCATACCAATAATAAAAAGCTTTTTCGTAATCCTGAGCAACGCCTCTGCCCTCTGCGTACATCATACCCAAATTGAATTGAGCATCGACGTCTCCCCGCTCGGCAGCTCTTTCATACCAATAAACGGCCTTTTCATAACTCTGCTCGACACCATTACCTTTGTCGTACATCACACCCAAATTATGTTGTGCTATTTCATTTCCCTGCTCGGCGGATTTTAAATACCAATTAAAAGCTTTCTCGTAGTCTTGCTCGACACCTTCTCCCCTTTTATATAGCCCACCTATGTTGTTCTGCGCTTTTGAATTTCCCTGTTCAGCCGCTTTCGAATACCAATTAAAAGCCTTTTCGTAATTCTGACCAACGCCTCTGCCCTTTGCGTACATAATACCCAATTTGTACTGCGCATCGGCATTTCCCTGCTCGGCGGATTTTAAATACCAATTAAAAGCTTTTTCGTAGTCTTGCTCGACACCATTGCCCTTTTCGTACATCATACCCAAATTAAATTGCGCCGACGCCTCTCCACGCCTTGCAGCCACCTGCAACTTCTCAAGCTCTCCGGAAAGTTCGGCTTTCTCCGAATCACCTTTCACCTTCTCGCCGCAGTTTGCCCTCCTTGATTTGAAAGCTTTTCCAAGTTTTGAAAATATCTTAGATATAAAACCCATATCGAAAAGATAACATTTTAATCATAAAATTCAATATATTTACTATCCTTATAATAAAGTTCAAAAAAGGCAAAAAAGCTGAATTTCTAGAGAAACGCAAACGCCTACTAAACTCCCGCTCCTCTCCCAAAACTAATTGCGCAATAAAGCTGAGAGAAAATAATTAAAATTCATATTCAACAGACCCTTACATTTAATTGCACCGGCAAAACTTCAATTTTGCTGAAGGCAAACCTTTGCCTTTTTACCCTCCACAAGAAAAAAAATCCGCTTAAAGCCTTTGTTTAAGCGGATTTAAAATAAGTGCTCGAGATGGGAGTTGAACCCATACGGCCTTTTGGGCCAGCGGATTTTAAGTCCGCAGCGTCTACCATTCCGCCACTCGAGCAAAAAATTTTTGCCAATCGCAAGCATCCGCAACTAAAAGCGGAAATGCAAAAGCAAAATTCCCCAAATCAAAGCCCTTAGAGCTTAGCCCTAAAAATAAGGCTCCTCCAAAAACTTCTAAAGATCCGAGTTAAAGTGCACAATACTTAGGCTTTATTTAATATTTGTCGAACCTTTTTTGCTAAAAATTTTAGCGACCTAAAACCTTGGAAGCTCCGATATGCGCTCCACATCTATCCCCAAAGAGGCAAGCTTGCCGTCTATATTTTCATAGCCCCTATCCAAGTGGTAGATTCTCTGTATAAACGTATCGCCCTCCGCGCACAAAGCCGCTATCATCAAAGCCGCCGACGCCCTCAAATCTGACGCCATAACAGGCGCTCCGGAAAGCCTCGTGCGCCCCCTAACTATCGCGCTTGGCCCCTCCCTTGCAATGTCGGCTCCCATTCTCAAAAGCTCCGCAACGTGCATAAAGCGCTCGGGATAAATGCGCTCCGTTATTATGGATATGCCCTCAACTTGCGTCATAAGGCTTGTGAGCTGCGCCTGCAGGTCTGTCGGAAAGCCCGGATGCGGCATCGTAATTGCCTCAACCGGCTTTAATTCGGAATGCTCTCCATCCACAAAAATCTCGTTTCTGGGTCTATATTCAAACAGAGCTCCGGCCGATTCAAGCTTGTCCAAAACAGCCGCGAGATCCTTCTTGCTCGCCCCCTTTACCGATAGGCTCGACCTAGTTGCCAAAGCCGCCATAATCCAAGTTCCGGCTTCTATCCTATCGTTTAACACAGTGTGCTCCACCCCACCCAGCTCATCGACACCGGTAATCTCCAAGCAAGGCGAGCCTATGCCCTCGATTTTTGCGCCCATCTTCACGAGCATCTTGCACAAGTCGACTATCTCAGGCTCGCACGCGGCATTGTCGATAACGCTAGTGCCGTTTGCAAGAACGCTCGCCATCACGATATTCGCAGTTCCGGTGACAGTACTGCCAAATCTGCCGCCCAAAAATATGTGGCCGCCGCGCATCTTCTTTGCATCGACATTCAAATAGCCGTTTTCTATTTGAACATTGCACTTCAGCGCCTTAAGGCCCTTTATGTGCAAATCTATCGGCCTTGCGCCTATAACGCAGCCACCAGGCATGGAGACCTCCGCGCGCTTTAAGCGAGCCGCAAGAGGCCCCAATAGGCAAATACTCGCGCGCATCTTCCGCACCAAATCATACGGCGCGCGGCAGGATATTTTCTTTGCCTGAATCTCCCAAACTCCGGGCTTGGGATTGGAAATATCCGCCCCCAAGTTGGCGATAATCTCGCCCATAAAGCGGACATCGCTCAAATCGGGAACGTTCTTAATTACGCATTTTTTGTCGCTCAGAAGCGCCGCCGCAAACATGGGCAGGCAGGCGTTCTTTGCGCCGGACACGCAC
>URYY01000127.1 GCA_900552245.1 uncultured Opitutales bacterium
AAAACGTCGCACTTAAAGCCGAATAGGGCGGCGACGGTGGCGGTTGCAACGCCGTGCATACCCGCTCCCGTCTCGGCTATCAGTCGAGTCTTGCCCATTCGCTTTGCAAGCAGAGCTTGCCCCAGCGCGTTATTTATCTTGTGGGCCCCCGTGTGGTTTAAATCCTCCCGCTTGAGGTAGATCTGGCAGCCCCCCATGAGCTTGGATTTTAGCGCCGCCGCAGTAGTCGGAAAGTCTTTTGGCGTAGTACAGCGGCGAGGGTCTGCCCACGTAATTTTTTAATAGGTAGTCGTATTCTTTATTGAAATCTTCGCTCTCGCAATTTTCGTAGAACACGCGTTCCAATTCGTGAAGCGCGGGCATCAAAGTTTCGGCAACATAGGTCCCGCCGTAAATTCCGTAGCGCCCGCTTGTGTTTATTTTTTTTGTCTTTTCCATAAATGATTTTATCTTTGAAAGTGATTTTTGATATTTGGGAGATTCCAGCGAGGAGTTTGCGTCTAGAGCGTAGGGCCCAACTTGGGCGTAGGCCCTTAGGGCGTTTTCATCGCTTATGCCACCCGCTAAAATTACTTTTCTTTCTCTCGCAAGCCTCTCTGCAAGCTTCCAGTTTGAAAGGCTGTTTGTGCCGCCTAGCTTGCCATTTGAACTTGCGTCAACTAAGAGAGCGTCTGCCGGGAATTTTAGAGCGTCTTTTAGGTCGCCTTCCGAATTTAGCCAGACTGCCTCCCAAATTTGAGCCTTAGCTTTTTTTGCAAGCTCCAGCGCAAATTCCGCGTCTTCTCTTCCGTGAAGTTGAATTGCAAAAAGACCTAGCTTTTCTGAAATTTCCAAAATAAATTCAAGCGGTTGATTTTGAAATACGCCCACTAATTTTACTTTGCCCTTCAGGTTTTTTGCAATTTTTTCGGCCTCCTTAAATTCGATTTTTCGCGGCGAGTTCTCTGCAAATATAAGCCCTGCAAAGTCCGCGCCGCAATCGGCTGCGCACTGAGCCTGCTTAAGATTTTTAAGTCCGCAAATTTTTATCTTCATAGATTTCCCAGCAATCTTTTCAATTCTTCAGCGGGATTGTTTTTTGACATAAGCGTAGTTCCAACGAGAGCCGCCCTCGCTCCCACCTCTTGGGCTTCAACTAAGTCTGCATGCGTCAAAATCCCGCTTTCGGCAACCGCTATTGCGGAGCTTGGAATTTTTGAAATTAGGCTCTTAAAGAGCTCCGTATCTATCTTAAGCGTCTTTAAATTTCTCGAATTTACGCCTACGATTTTTGCGCCGACCTCCACCGCCGTTTCCAATTCAACCTCCGAGTGAGTCTCAAACAAAACGTCCAATCTCAGGCTTTCCGCAAAATCAAAGAGCTCCTTTAGGCGCGGCTTATCGAGCATTGCTGCTATGAGCAAGACCGCGCTTGCTCCGTTTGCCTTGGCTTCCAGAATTTGGTATTCGGAAAATATGAAGTCTTTGCAAAGAAGGGGCTTTGCAGTCGCCTTGCTTGCTATATTTAAATTTTCGATTGAGCCTAAAAAGAAATCTTCCTCCGCGAGCACCGACAGCGCGCTTGCGCCAGTCTTTGAAAGGCTCTCGGCAAGCTCGCGCACCTTGAAGTCGGGGCGGATTAAGCCTAGAGAGGGCGAGGCCTTTTTTAGTTCCGCTATTATTGCCGCAGAAGCTCCCTTTGAACCCTCGTTTAGAGCGTCAAAAAACGATGCCCGCAGCTCTGCGCTATCTGCGAGTTTAAGCATTTTAGAAAGCGGAATTTTCCGCATTCTTTCGGCAACTCTGAGTCGCTTTCTCTCAAAAATTTTGTCGAGTACGTTTGCCATTATTGATTTGAAAATTTTATCAAGGTTTCCAATTTATCGAGAGCCTTGCCCGATTCAAGCGATTCCTTTGCAAGCTCAAAAGCCGCCTTGAAGTCGTCGGCAAGTCCAGCAGAAATTATCGCGGCTGCAGAATTTAAAAGGCAGATGTCGCGGGCGCAGCTCTTGTTTTCGTTTCTCAGAATCCCCAGAGTTTTTTTCGCGTTTTGCTCTATCGTGCCGCCCTCCAATTCCTCGAAGGAATCGACTTCGCCAACTATGTATTCGGGTCTAAATTCGTAGGTCTTAATTGTTCCGTTTCTAAGCTCGCTTATGCGGGTTTGTCCGCGCAGGGTAATTTCGTCCATGCCGTCGCTGCCGTGGACGATTAACGCACGCTTGGAGCCCAAGTCCCGCAATACGTTTGCAAATAGCTCAGTTAGATTTGAACTGAAAACTCCGACGACTTGCCCCAGCGCCCCCGCCGGATTTACGAGGGGTCCAAGCATGTTAAATATAGTTCTAAATTTTAAAAGCCTTCTTAAGGGCATTGCGTACTTCCATGCCGGGTGCATCTTTTGCGCGAATAAAAAGGCAATACCGTGCTCCAGAAGGCAGTGTTCCATAACTTCGGCAGGCGCATCTATATTTACTCCTAAGGCCGCCAAGACGTCGGCAGATCCGCATTTGCTGGACACTGCCTTGCCGCCGTGCTTTGCAACCGTAGCTCCGGCTCCGGCTGCGATAAATGCGCTTGTGGTTGAAATATTGAACGTATTTAGACCGTCGCCTCCGGTTCCGCAAGTGTCAATGGCGTAGCGCCCGCCGGCGTTTATAAAGTGGGCGCGCTTTCTTAGTATTGAAACTGCACCCACCAATTCCTGCGGGCTTACGCCTTTCATCTTTAGCGCCACCAAAAACGCGGCGATAACTGCTTCGGGAACTTCGCCGGACATTATCTCGTCGAAGACTTCGGCACATTCCTCGCGGCTTAAGTCCTCCTTGAGCTCGCTAATTTTTTTTGTAGCATCAAGCGTTTTCATAGGGGTTCAAATTTTAGAGTTGATCGAGAAAGTTCTTTAGCAGGCGCTTACCCGAATGTGTGAGTATCGATTCTGGGTGGAACTGCACTCCCTCAAGTTTGAACGATTTGTGCTTTACTGCCATAATCTCGCCGTCATCGACGGTTTCAGCAGTTATTTCAAGCTCGGCAGGCAGTGTCGCTCTGTCCGCCGCCAAAGAGTGGTAGCGCACGACTTCAAGCGGATTCGGCAGCCCTTCAAAAACTCCCTTTGAATTGTGGCTTATTTCGGACACCTTGCCGTGCATTATTTTCTTTGCTCTTACAATCTTTCCGCCCAATGCATAAACTATTGACTGCATTCCAAGGCACACTCCAAAAATCGGGATTTTCCCGGCGTACTTCTTTATGAAATCCACGCAGATTCCGGCGTTTTCAGGAGAGCTTGGACCGGGCGATAGCACGACGGCCTCGGGGTTTAGCGCCGCTATTTGTTCGCAAGTTAACTCGTCGTTTCTGACAACCTTTACGTCAGAAGAGAGAGTCTGAAAGTAGTGGACTAGGTTGTATGAAAAAGAATCGTAGTTATCTATTAAAACTATCATATAAAAAACTCCCAGCTTATATTGAATCGGTATCTAGTTCTATCTTGCTTGCGGCTTCAATCGCCTTTGCTACGGCTCCAGACTTTGCGCGAGTTTCCTCGTATTCCATTTCCGGATCTGAATCGTAAACTATGCCGCCGCCGGCGCGTACCGAAAGTTTGCCGGCGCGTATTTGTAATGTGCGTATTGTTATTGCCATGTCCATGGCGCCTCCATATGCAATGTAGCCCGCCGAACCGCCGTAGGGGCCGCGTCTGGTGGTCTCAAGTTCGTTTATGATTTGCATTGCCCTAACTTTTGGCGCGCCCGAGAGAGTTCCAGCCGGGAAAGTTGCCTTGAGCGCGTCAAATGCGTCAACGCCCTTCTTTACCTCGCCAGTTATGTGCGATACCAGATGCATCACATGCGAGTAGCGCTGAATATTCATAAATTCGTTGACCTGCACGCTGCCGGGCTCGCAGAATCTTGAAATATCGTTTCTGCCAAGATCGACTAGCATCAGGTGCTCGGCGCGCTCCTTGGGGTTTGAGAGCAGCCTGTCCGCTAGCTCCATATCTTCGCGCTGGGTCTTGCCGCGCTTTGAAGTTCCGGCAATCGGGCTTACGTAGGCCTTGCCATGCGAGAACCTAACTAGCGTTTCGGGCGAGGAGCCCACTAGGCAGTTATCGCCGCTTTTTAGGCAGAACATGTAGGGCGAGGGATTTATAAACCTAAGCGCCCTGTATGCCGAAAGCACATCGACTTTAGCATCGCTTTCAAACTCTTGCGAGAGCACGACCTGTATGATTTCGCCGCTTCTTACGTATTCCTTGGCGGTTTCCACCATGTTCAGGTAGTCGTCTTTGGGCATGTTTGACTTCATCTTTATGCGCAGATTTTCGGGGCTTTTCTTGAGCTCTTTGCGCGGGCTGCGGTAAATTTCCATAAGCTTTTTTACGCGCGCTACAGCATCGTCGTAGGCGGCGTCGGGATTGTCGAATTCGTCTATGTTAGCGCAGGCTAAAAACTTTACCGTGTGGCGGAAATTATCGAATATTATGATGTCGTCGTATATCCCCAAATAGGCGTCGTCCCAGAGGGCCTGGGTCTTGGGGGCGGGCAGGCGCTCAAATAAATTTACGCACTCGTAGCCGAAGTAGCCGACTGCGCCGCCCACAAATTCGGGAAGCTCCTCCGACTTTGCTATTTTCCTAGAATTTAGGTAGCCTCTCAAGCTCTCTAGCGGATTTTTATCAAGCACCTCAACTTTGCCGCTTTCAAACTTTAACTCCGACTTTCCGTCGCGCAACCTAAAGATCGCCTTTGGCTTAAAGCCAATGAAGCTGAATCTGCCCCAGTTTTCCACGCTCTCGGCGCTCTCTAGAAGAAAGGCGTTTGGCATATCGACAACCTTTGCAAATGTCGATACGGGCGTTTCCATGTCGGCTAAAAGTTCCCCAAAGACGCAAACCACATTTGCATCTTTAGCGAGTTTTATGAATTCTGATTTTGTCGGTTTCATGTCTTGGACGCAAAAAAAAGGCGACCCAAACACAAAAGGCCGCCGTAAAGTTTAGTATGCTTTAAACTCTATGCGACCTCGTGATTGAACCACCAATTAAACATTGCTTTATGTATTTAAAATAGAATATCCGACACTTACTTGTCGTCTTTTGGAAGGTTGTCAAGAATTTTTTTAAAAATTTTAGTTTGCAAATTTGACAAACACTGCTAGCTTTAGCCGCCAATGTTAGTTGGACAAGAGAGAGATTCTGCGGAGCTTGCGAAAAGTTGCGCTCCTTGTGGAAACCCGCGGAAGGACTGTGCGATAAAGTGCATGTATCCTCGGCGCATTCCATCTGAGCTTGTGATGTCTCTGTCGCTTGCAGCCTACGGCGGCAAAATAGTCTTGGTAGATACCGACGAGCTTGCGGATTTAGCTTTGTCTGACATTTCAAAGGAAGTCTTGCTAGGTTTTGACACTGAATCTAAGCCGTCTTTTAAGAAGGGACAGTCTTTCCCGGTTTCTATTTTGCAGCTGGGGGGCAGCGACTGCGTTTGGGTTTTTAAGCTTGCCGGACTCTCAAAGTCTTACGAAAAGATATTTGCGGTATTGGAGAATCCAAACATAAAAAAGGTTGGGGTGGCCGTTAAGGGAGATGTCAACGCGCTTAGAAAATTGCACGAATTTACTCCGGCGGGATTTGAGGATATAAGCGAAAAGACTCGCTCTATAGGTATTGTCAACACTGGTCTTAAAAATCTGGCGGGCTTGTTTCTTGGAAGGAGAATCTCAAAGAGCGTGCAGATGAGCAACTGGGCCGCAGAAACTCTCACGCAAAAGCAGATTATGTACGCTGCTACCGACGCGTGGATTAGCCGCGATTTGCATATAGAAGTTTCTAAGGTTTTGCGCGAGGGGCGCTATGCTCTAGAGCCGGAAGA
>URYY01000128.1 GCA_900552245.1 uncultured Opitutales bacterium
AAATCGGGAACTACCCCGCCGTAGAGCGCATGCAGGTCTATCTGCGTGTGCACTAAGCTTTTTAAAACTCCGGCTCCGGCGTCGAATATCGCGATTGCCGACTCGTCGCACGAACTTTCTATCGCTAGAACTGTCTCATTGGGATTCATTGGACTTTCAATACTTTTTTGCGGCTTGCAACCGAAGATTCGTAATACTGCTCCTGCGAGGTGGAGTCGTACAAGACATCGAACCTGCCATCGCGCCTGAAAGAGAAGAAGGAATTTTTTGCTATTATTATATGCTCTATAAAATCGAGCTTTATGGGGCGGCAGGCGTTTGATAGATTTCGCGTAAATTCAATGTCTGCAAGAGATGGCTTGGCATCGCCATTTGGATGGTTGTGAGATAAAACTATTGAAGAAGCTCCCAACTTTATCGCACACTCAACTATGCGCCTTATATCGACATTGGCGGTGTTTGCGCTTCCCTCAAATAGCCTTATTGCCCCCTTCGGCAATAGCCTCAGTTGAGAATCAAAGCACGCCATCTCAAGCACTTCAATTTTCTCTGCTCCAATTCTTGCCCTAAAAAACTGCACAAGCTTATCAACCGAATCGAGCTCTAGCGGGCTTTCCTCCAATACTTGCATGTGGTATAGCGGTATTATGGAGCTTATAAAGTTTATCATTGTGGCGCTGGCCTCGCCCATACCATCAACTGAAATTAGCTCCGATTTTTCGGCCTTCAGAATATTCTTAAAATTTCCAAACTTCTTTAGTAGGGCTTTAGCTATTGGCTTTACGTCCTTTCTAGCAATGGCGTATGTCAGCATAAGCTCAACTATCTCATATTCGGCCAGAGCCGATATGCCGCCGCTTTCAAAGCGCTGCCTAAGGCGCATTCTGTGTCCGCTCTTATCGTTTTCCAAGGCCATCGCTATTTGAAACTCCGTGGTTTATAAATTTGACGCCTCCCAGAGAAAGCGGATTTTCCAGAGCGCTGTGCAAATAGGCGTGGGCATTTCCGCAGGCGCTTTTCAAATCCCTACCCAAAGCGAGCTGAGCTGCTATTGCAGCGCTCAGAGTGCAGCCGCTTCCGTGAGTGTTTACACCTCGAATTTTGCGGCTTACAAATTCGCAAATGCCATCTCCGTCAAAGAGCACGTCAACTACATCTTCACCGTCCTCCAGATGCCCGCCCTTTAGCAATACGGCAGTATTTAGGAGTTTTCCAAGCTCTCTTGCACACGCGCTCATTTCTGAAAACCTAATTTCTTTGCGCGAAAGTATTGCGCAAGCCTCCGGCAAATTAGGAGTCACTAACCTTGAAAGCGGAGCCAGCCTTTTTAGCAAAACTTCCGACGCGTCATCACTCAACAAGCGAGCGCCGCTCGTGGAAATCATAACGGGATCCACGACGAGCGCTATATGCCTATTTTTTGCAAAAAAATCTGCGCAAACATCCGCAAGCTCTGCTGAAAACACCATGCCCGTCTTGGCTGCAGATATGTCAAAATACGAACCGACAGCCGCAAGTTGCGCCCTCATAAAGCCCGCACTTACGGGCTCTATTGCAGCCACAGTGTCGGGATTCTGGGCAGTTAGCGAGGTTATTGCACTCGTGGCAAAAACCCCCATTGCAGACATCGTCAATATGTCGGCCTGAATGCCGGCTCCTGCGCCGGAATCGCTACCAGCCACTGTAAGCGCAACCCTCATATCACCTGCCGCTTATCTTTGGCAAAAACTCGCCCGCAATTTCAACAGCCTTAGCTCTGTCAAAGCCCGACGCGCACATCTGCCAAAGCAAGTACATCCTTCCAGCCTGCCCCTTTGGAGACTTGCAAATGGCGGCTGACTTTTTGAAAAACCCCTCTGCGTCCTCACTTTTTCCCTTAAGTGCCGCATATGCTCCGAGATCCGCAAATATCCTACCCATATTTGACGAATTTGCCCTCAGAACAGCCTCGTAGGCAAAGTCCTGAATCTTTCTAGATTCCATTGAGCAATTCAACATGACAAGACATATGCGCGACACGTTGGACTCAAGCCCCAGCGACTCCGGATTTTCAATCAACTTCTCTGAGAGCTTCTCAACCCAAGCCCTAGTCAACTGCGGATCAAAGCCCTGAAGCTTTTCAAGCACCGATATCGCATTCTCAAAATATGCTGCAGCTCCTTTTTTCAATGAGGGCTGAACACCAATTTTTGCGCAAAAATCGGCAAAGCTATCGGAGCTTAAAAGAGTGAAATCGACTTGATTCATGAATCCGGCGGCGGCCTTTGGATCGCTCTTCCAGCGGAGAGCCGCCACATCCAAGATGCATGCACCTGCCGCAGCCTTGTCGGGTATGGATTTTGCCAGAGCCATGGCATCCTCAAAATCTCCGGCATTTGCAAGCGCAACGGCAGCTCTGTTTAGACCAGCCTGCCTGCTGAGCCCCTCCGGCAGCATATTCGCAACTTCAACCGCCTTTTTAAAATTCTTTGAATCGGCGTAGCGCACCGATATGTTTTCCAAACACTTTTCTCTGAGAGGCAAGTCGCCCTCAATCAGAGCAACGCCCGATAGCGCCTCGTCTATCAAAGACGAATTTGCAAGGGCGTTTATCACATTTGAAAGAGCCTGATTCTTCAGCTTTCTAGAACTTATTTTTTTTACATTTTCAAAAGCTGCGAGCAAGTGCTTTTGGAAATCGGCAAAAGCGGGATCGCCCTTTGAAATCTCCGTGCTTGAGCTAAGCAAGCTCAATGATGCCTCGAGGTTGTAAACCGCCATCGCTGCATCTCTATTTGCCCTCTCCAAAAACTTCTTTGAATTTACATACTTCTTGGGCTCTGCAATATTTTTGGTTGCGGTCTTTTGCAAGGCGGGTTCGCTGTGGCTTGCTAGCTTCGCCGCCTGAATAGCCTGCGAGAGCTGCAAACTGGCCTTGGGGTCCTTTATAAAATCCATGCACACAAGCAGCATCTCGTCTACCCGACTCTCTGGAATTTTATTTGCATTCTTTGCGCCTATCCTCTCCAAAGCCTTCATTTGGCTTTCGTAATAGGCTAGGTATATGCCAAACTCCAGAGCCGCATTTGCCGAGTTTTCCGGAGCTGCAACTACAGAGGCCCACACGATGTCAAAAGGCGACATCTTTGGATCTGCTATCTTTGCTATCTGCGGCAAAATCCGCTCTCTAAAATCGGAATACTTGCAGAAACCTATGCGCAAATTTTCGTCGGTTACTATTTGCAGAGCTATCTGGCTTTCAGGATAATTTTCCAGTATTTTGCGGACCTTGTCATTCGCAGCATTTGCAAGCTCCAAGGATTTTTGGTAGTTTGCAGCCTTAAATTCCTTTACGGAATCTTCGGCCAGCGCACTTGCCCTTACGTATTCGCTATTCGCCCCCGAACTGCCGTCCGCAGAGCACGAAAACATTAGAGCTCCGCACGCCAGAACGCAAACTCGCGAAAACACTTTCAAAACCGAGCCAATCATAAAAAACCTTTCTTAGCTTGCAAAATAGCCGACTAACCGCGACTAGAGCGTCTTTAAAAACTGCTTTAGAGTATCCGCTACCTTCTCCAACTCCTCCTTTTCAAGTTCGGGGAAGATGGGAAGTGCCAGGCACTCCTTAGAAACTTCCTCTGCCACGGGGAAATCTCCGTCCTTGTAGTTCAAGGCGGCAAAGCACTCTTGCTTATGGAGGGGCAAGGGGTAGTAAATTTCGCAATTTACACCGTTATTTCTGAGGAATTCTATGCAGGCGTCGCGGTTCTTGACCCTTATTACATACTGGTTGTATATGGAGTAGTTGTCGGTGTCTATGTGCGGGGTTTTCAGATTCTCAAGCCCTTTGAGCGCCTCGTTGTAAAAGGCAGCATTCGCTCGCCTCTTCTCATGCCAAGAATCCAAGTGCGGAAGCTTAACCAAAAGGCCCGCCGCCTGGAGGGCATCAAGTCTGAAATTGCCGCCTACGCTGCGGTGGAAGTACTTGGGCTGCATTCCGTGATTGCGCATTCTCGACACCTCGGAAGCAAAATCCGGATTGTCTGAAACCACCATACCGCCGTCTCCAAAGCCTCCCAAATTCTTTGTCGGGAAAAAGCTGAGGCAGCCGCAAAGCCCGAAAGAGCCGGCCCTCTTTCCCTTTCTGGAAGCTCCTATTGCCTGGGCGCAATCCTCTATAACCGGTATGTTGTGAGCATTCGCAATGCTCATTATCCTGTCCATATTTGCGCACTGGCCAAACAGGTGAACCGGAATTATCGCGCGTGTTCTGGGGCTTATCTTGGCCTCCAAATCCTCGGCCGACATATTGAAGGTAAACGGATCTATATCGACAAATACGGGCTTTGCTCCAACTCTCCAGACACAGCCTGCGGTCGCAAAAAATGTGAAAGTCGGAACTATGACCTCGCCGGCGTTCTCTACGTCCAACGGGCTTCTGTAAACTCCGAGCGCCATGAGGGAGGCTATGAGCGCGTCCGTTCCGCTCGATACGGCAACCGCCGACTTCACTCCGCAATACTGCGCGATTTTTTCCTCTAGCTGCGAAACTTTCGGCCCGCCTATCATCATTTGCGAATCCAGAATCTCGTCAAATGCCGCGCGAGCCTCGCCGCGCAAGGCCGCGTACTGTTTTTTCAAATCGAATAATGGAACTTTTTTGTCGTACATATGCTTAAAATTACCTCGGGAAAATCACATCCTTATTAAAGCGGACTGCGTCCACAACCACATTGCCAAAGAGCGTTTTATTTACGTAAATGGCTCTATTTTTCGGGTAGAAAATACCGTCCTCAAACTCCGTGTAATCGCTGTATTCAACCCTAGCCTTAAATCCGGCAAAATCCACGTCCTTTTGCACAATGCGCTTAGTTTTGCGGCTGAAGAAGTAGGAAATTTTTAAATTTTTTTCAGGGCGCATTTCTATAACGTCGCAGACATCGCCCGATACGTCCTGCGAACCTGCGTAAATATAGGGCTGCTTATTAACCTCAAAATCGACAAAAGCCGCCCTGTGGAGTAGCTCGTCAAAGAATACAATGCCGTTTAGCTGCAGGGTTATCGATTCGGAAACAGGCGTGGAATCTCCGGTTACAGAGCTTGATGCAAGCTGCTTTGCAAGCCCCGATACATTGAGCAAAAACACCCTAGGATACACCGGATTATTGAACTTTAAGTAAGCCCTCATTCCGCGCTGTATGCAGTAGAAGGACTCCACGTTAATGCCCGCATGCAAGGAACCAGTCAGAACCTTGTTTGAAATTTTTCCGGTTGAACTTATGCCGCCTATGCTGGCGTAAAAATCTTTAACAATGTCATTTGCCTTGCCCTCAGGCAAACTCCACGAGGCCGATGCGGCGCGCTCCACAACCTCGTAGGTGGCAAGCGAGCGCTGTGGCTTAAATATGTCAAAAAACTTATAGACCCCAAACGTAATTGCCGAAAGCAACAACAATGCTAAAAGCGAGTAAAAAAGAAGTCTGAAGCGCTGCTGAGAGGCGTCGACGCGCGCCTGCTTCTGAGCGGCCTCAAAGCCCTTGCGCTGCAGCTCCAAAACGGTCTCGTCCTCAAGCGACACAGACTTGCCCTTTGGCTCCGGAATTTTAGGCTCCGGAGTAAACTGCGCTTCAGGCGGAATCTGCGGAACTTCCCCATAGC